>DKBG01000004.1 GCA_002451155.1 Ignavibacteria bacterium UBA6906 | reverse complement strand
CAGTGCAACGACGCCTACTGGCACGGAGTCTTCGGCGGGCTCTACCTTCCGAATCTTCGATACTCCGTCTATCATAATCTCCTTCTCGCTGAAACGGGTCTTGATCACGCGGAGAAGCCGCCACCGGTACGCTATGAGGTCACCGACTTCGATTGCGACGGGCATGAGGAAATCCTGGTCGAATCTAACCTCCTCAATCTCTACTTCAAACCTTCCCAGGGCGGGTCGCTCGTGGAACTGGATTACAAACCTGCGGCCCTGAACCTGCTCGATATCCTGAGCAGAAGGGAGGAGGGATATCACCGCCGGTTGCGCGAGCAGGATCGCTTCAAAGACAGGGAGAATGTCCATGAGGGAGTCCTTGTGAAGGAGGAGGGGTTGGAAAGGCACCTGGCTGTCGACTGGTACAGGCATGCGTCATTCCTCGATCATTTCTTCGGGGATGCATGTACGCTGGAATCGCTGGCAGGGTGCAGGTACCCGGAACTTGGCGATTTTGTCAATCAGCCGTACGCAGGAGAGGTGCGGAAATTTGGTGACGAAATCCGAATTACGCTCCGTCGGGATGGTGCGCTCTGGGAGTCCGGACAGCCACGACAACTTTCCCTTACAAAACTTGTGAGATATGTGGGTGGTGCGGGGAGGTTTACCGTCGACTACACTCTGGCCGGCACGGGGGCTGGTGGGCACCCTGTATGGTTTGGGGTGGAGTGCGTGGTCGGCCTTCAGGCGGGAAGCGCGCATGACCGGTACTACGCGGTCGCCGGGCGCACGCTGGGGGATCGAACGCTGGGGAGCATGGGTGAAGAGCCGGAGGTTGATGAAGTCTCGCTGGTTGACGAGTGGCTGGGGGTAAAGACAACATTTTCCTTCAGCCGTCCGGCGACCCTCTGGAGATTTCCGGTGGAGACCGTCTCCCTGTCGGAGCAGGGATTCGAGCGACTGTACCAGTGTTCCGTGATCGTCCCCCACTGGCGGACCATGCTGAGCCAGGATTTTCACGCGAGGATCACCCAGTCCGTGGAGATGCTGTGACGACAGGGGAGCAGAAAAGCGGTTCGGTCAGCGTGATTATTCCCACGCTCAACGAGGAGAAGTTGCTCGAACGCATGCTTCGGCAGTTTACTCCTGCGCTGATTCGCGAGCATGGCATCGAGGTCGTTGTGAGTGACGGTGGGAGCACGGACGGGACACTGGAGATCGCACGCAGATTCGCTCACGCAGTGGTGGAAAACGACCCGGGAACCCGCCAGACGATCTCTATCGGAAAGAACAGAGGTGCCCGGGTAGCGCGCGGTGAGATTTTCGTCTTCCTGGCGGCTGATACTGTCCTGGAAGACCCGGAACGGTTCTTCCGGATCGTTCTTCACGAGGCGCGCGATCGGTCAGTGTCTGCCGTGACCTGCTCCGTGCGAGTGTACCCGGAGGAAGAACGGGTTGTGGACCGTGCGTATCATGGATTTTACAACTGGTTCTTTCAGATGATGAACCGCGTGGGAATGGGAATGGGGCGCGGCGAGTGCCACATCATGCGGCGCGAGGTGTTTGAGCAGGTGAACGGTTACGCGGCAAGAATTGCAGCGGGTGAGGAANNCGCTGACAGCATCGCGGCAGGTGAAGACTACGAACTCTTCTCCCGCCTGAAGCGGCAGGGGAGAGTGCGTTTCCTGCGAGACGTCTGGGTGTTCGAATCGCCGCGACGGTATCGACGGCTCGGGTACTTTCGGGTGACCGCTCTCTGGTTCACAAACTTCCTTTCCATTTTTTTCCTCCGGCGATCCATTCGCAAGGAATGGACGCCGATCCGCTGAGGTCCGATTCTGCCTCTCCTGTCGCCTGCCGCAAATCTTTTGACTTTATCTCAGTTTTTCGATAGATTTTTATTCTAGGCATAATGAGCGAACGATTCTGAAAGGGGCCGGCGAATGAGAAAGCGTTTTTCTATCGTGACGGTGGTCGTGCTGGTTGGACTGGGCATTGTTGCCGGCGCCATGCTGAACACGCTGATTTCCGGCGACAGCATCTACGAATCGATGAAGAAGTTCGAAATCGTCCTTGCGACCACGCAGAAGTATTACGTGGACGACGTCGATACGCAGAAATTGACCGAATCAGCGGTGACCGGACTGCTCGGGCAGCTCGACCCCCATTCTGTCTATATCCCCTCTGAGCAGCTCCAGCGGGTGACGGAGGAATTTCAGGGGAGTTTTGAGGGGATCGGGATTGAATTCCAGGTCCTGAACGACACGCTCAGAGTCGTCTCCCCGATCGTTGGTGGACCGAGCGAAGCCCTCGGGATTCAGTCGGGTGACAGGATCGTGAAGATAAACGACACAAGCGCCGTCGGCATCGCCCAGGATGCGGTCCCGAAGAAACTCCGCGGGCCGAAAGGGACGAAAGTCAAGGTCAGTATCGCGCGCTCCGGAATCAACGGCCTGCTTCAATTTGAGATTGTCAGAGACAAGATCCCTCTCTATACCGTGGATGCCTCGTTCATGGTGACCCCGGAGATCGGGTATGTCCGGATCACCAGGTTTGCCGCCACCACCTATGACGAGTTTGTGGAAGGGGTCGGGAAGCTTCGGACGGAGGGGATGAAGCGGCTGATTCTCGACCTGCGGGGCAATGCCGGGGGCTATCTCGAGCAGGCATTCAGGATTTCCGACGAGTTGATGCCGAAGGGGCGGAAGATTGTCTACACGAAGGGCCGAAGGCCTGAAGCCAATGATGAGTATGTGTCCTCCGGTGCGGGCCGGTTCAAAGATGTCTCGCTCATTGTCCTTGTGAGTAACGGGTCAGCGTCCGCGAGCGAGATCGTTGCAGGTGCGGTGCAGGATTGGGACAGAGGTCTGATCGTCGGTGAAACAACGTTCGGGAAGGGGCTGGTCCAGCGTCAGATTGACCTCCCGGACGGGTCGGCATTCCGGCTCACGACGGCGCGCTACTACACTCCCAGCGGCCGGCTCATTCAGAGACCCTTTGGCAAGGACCGGACGCAGTACGCGCGTGGTGCATTCGACCAGGACAGCCTCGAGGGGGACAACCTGTATCACGAGGCGGAAAAGGATTCCGCGCGGCCGACCTACAAGACGATGGGGGGGCGAATTGTCTACGGGGGGGGCGGGATCACTCCTGATTACATAATCAAATCCGATCGGTTGAACGAGTACACCGTGCAGCTCTGGAGCAAGCAGGTCTTTTTCGAATATGCAGGCAGCAACACCGACATGCACGGCAAAGAGCTCCGGGTTCGCTTTGACGGCGGCGGGAGGGAGTTCGCGAAAGGATTTGAGGTCTCGCCGGAGATGTTGAAGGAGATCCGCGACCTTGGAAAATCGAAGGGTGTGGAATTCAAGGAAGATCTGTATGAGAAGGATCTTCCCTATATAACAGCGTATACGAAAGCATTCATCGCCCGCCGGCTCTGGGGCAACGCGGGCTGGTCGAGGGTGATGCTCAAAGAAGACGCACAGTTCGGGAAAGCGCTCTCCCTCTTTCCGGAAGCGGAAGCACTGGCCAGCAATCTCACCGGCGGCAAGTAACCGAGACTCAGGAAACCGAACCTCCGTATGGTCAGGAACTCAGGTGTGCGTCGTGCCGGCGTTATCGCGATTCTGGCGCTGTCTCTTATCCCGGTCGCTTTTCTCTCCTCGTTCGCCCAACCGCTCCCCGTCCCGCCCTCCCACGAACTCATGGTCGGGGAGGAATTGGTATATAATGTCAGCTACATGTTTCTGGACCTCGGACAGATCCGGATCAAGACTGAGTCCCGCGTCGAGGCAGACGGCCGCATGTGCTATTTCAGCCGCGCCTACATCGATTCCTATAAGGGAGTTCCCCTGGTCGATCTCCATGCTGTCTTCGAGAGCGTGATGGACCCTGACGTGTTTTCCCGCAGGTTCATGGGAAAGGTCAAGCAGGATGATTGGTGGGATTTCAACCGGTATCTCTTCGAGTATGACAGAAATCGGGTGATCATTGACAGCGGTCAGAAGGACACGCTGGTGTCGCGGCGGGACACGACCGATGTCCAGACGAGCTATCAGGACGGACTCTCGCTGTTCTTCAGGGCGCGCCACGACCTCTATCTGGGAAAGCCCGCCGTCATTCCCGCGCTCGTCAAAGAAAAGAAAGTGCATACGACGATCAATTTCCGGAACACCCGTGAATCGGTCGAGATCGACGCGGTCACGTACCCGGTTGACGTGGTCGCGTTCGACGGGACGATGGATTTTGTCGGCATCTTTGGCCTTACGGGGGAGTTTGAGGGCTGGTTCAGCAATGATGAAGCGAGGGTACCGATCAAGGCGAAGATGCGGGTGTTAATCGGTAGTGTGTCGGTCGAGCTCATGAGGTGGAACAGATCCGGCTGGGTGCCGCCGAAGGGAGAATAGGGCCGGTGCCGCTGCTGGAACATCATGGGGTGACCCCGCAGGTCGATCCGACGGCGTATGTGGCAGATGGTGCCTGGGTGATCGGGGACGTATCCATCAAGACGGACGCGAGCGTCTGGTTCAATGCCGTCCTCCGCGGGGATATCAACCGGATCGAAATCGGGGAACGGACGAACATCCAGGATGGCGCGGTCGTCCACGTTACCGGTGACCTGATGGTGTCCGTCGGCCCCGACGTGACCGTCGGACATAAGGCGATGGTGCACGCGTGCAGAATCGAGAAGGGATGCCTGATCGGGATGAACGCGGTGGTTCTGGACGGCGCTATGGTCGGTCCTTTCGCACTCGTAGCGGCCGGGTCAGTGGTGAAGGAGGGGTTCCGCGTTCCCGAGGGTTCTCTGGCAGCGGGTGTCCCCGCCCGTGTGGTTCGGCAGTTGACGGCGGAGGAACGAGAGGCGATTCTCCGGTCGGCGGAGCGGTATGTGGACTATGCCCGATCATTCAGAGTGTAGTGCGGAGGTGTGGGAATGAGAGTCAAATTCTGGGGTGCACGGGGATCAATCCCGACACCGGGCCGGTCGACCACCAGGTATGGCGGAAACACTCCCTGTGTCGAGGTTCGCCTCAGCAGCAACCACCTCGTGATCCTCGACGCCGGAACAGGCATCCGGAATCTCGGCGACGCCCTCATGTCCGCCGGCGAATCGGTCAAGGCGTTTCTTGCGATCACTCATCCCCACTGGGACCACATACAGGGGTTCCCGTTCTTCAAGCCCGCCTTCATCTCCGGCAACGAATTTACGATCCTGGGTGCCCAATCCCGGTCGGTCACGCTCAGGCAGATGGTGGCCTACCAGATGGACAAGATCTACTTTCCGATTCAGTTGAACGAGCTGAAGGCGAAGATCAACTTCCGGCCGATCAAGGAAGAGACGGTGAGGGTGTTCGAGGGCTCCCTCACGTCGATGTTCGTCAACCATCCGGCCTTTGCCCTCGGTTTCAGGATCACCTCGGGCGGCCGGTCACTGGTGTATATCAGTGATAATGAACCGTTCGATAGAGAGGTCGCCCGGTCTTTGAAGAACGTCGACAAAAACATTGTGGAAAAATACCTGGCGATAAAAGGCGACCCGAACCAGCGCGTGTTCGACTTCGCGCGGGGGGCGGATGTCCTGATCCATGACACCACCTACACGCCCGAAGAGTATGTCAATCACGTCGGCTGGGGACATTCGCATTATCTTTTCTCCCTGAAAGTGGCCGACGAAGCCCGGGTAAAAAAGCTGATCCTCTTCCACCACGATCAGACGCATGATGATCAGAAGATTGACGAGATTCACCGCAAATGTCTCAAAGAGATCAAAACGCGTCACTACAAGTTTGACTGTCTGGCCGCGGCAGAGGGAATGGAGCTCACGCTCTGATCGGGCGGGAACCGTGGGCCGTTCCGCGTTCGGCGGCCACAGACCCGCTCCGGCCGGCAGGGTGAACGACACCGGACTGCTGACGGGGCTACCCGGACGGCTGCCCCAAACTTGACAATCAGTGCTTCGGTCGATATATTGGCGCCTGAGGAGTCAGAAAACACGGTGATCAGATCGGAAAGCGCGCGACGCAGCGACGATGTCAACCCCGGCCATCGCGTGTCCATGCGTGTCGGACAGCCCGCCGGGGTTTTGTACTTTCTATTGAGGAGCAGATGACCTTGAGTGTGAAGCCTTCCGACATCAAGAAACTCGAGCAGGTTTTCGGAACCGAGGTGAGGATGGTTGGGACGAATTACCGCTTCGAGCTTGCCCCGCATGATCCTATGCGGAAACTTGCGCTCGAGATCTATCCCTCGATCCCCATAGGCAAACGTCGGGGCACGCTGATTTCCGTCTACACGCCGAATGCGCACCTCCAGCTGCATTTCTGCTCCGGCTTCGTGATCAGCGAAATGCTCGGAGAGGTGACATTTGTCGGAGAACATGACGGAAAGGTCTCTGGGCTGATCGTCGAAAAAGAGGGGGGATGTTCCCTCTTCGCGAACGTGGACCGGGCTCTGGTATCCGGAGATTTTACCCGCCTGGGACCGGAAGTCATGCTCTCGGGCATCGCGCTTTCTCTGACCGATACGATACTGGAACGGGGGGCCAAGGCTGCTTCCCGGCGCGTTGTGCGCCCGAAAAAGAAGATGTCCGCTCGACGATGATTCGTGTCAGCGTGTTCAACGCACACCCACGCAGGCGGATCAGGCGACGGGAGCTTGAACGGGTAATGCGGGGCGTGCTTCGGGGGGAAGGGGTTCGACACGCAGCGGTCTCCCTGGTATGTGTGGATTCTCGCCGTTGCCGGGCGATCAACCGGGAGTTTCTCTCACATGACGAGGTGACCGACGTTATCAGCTTCCCCCTTGAGTCGGGTGAACGACTCGAGGGCGAAATTTATGTAAACCTCGACCGTGTACACAGCCAGGCCCGGGAGTACGGAGTCACCTCAAGGAACGAACTCGCGCGGCTGACCATTCACGGAATTCTTCACCTGGCCGGATATGAGGATCTGACGCGGCCTGCGCGCACGCGGATGCACGCGCGGCAGGAACGGTATGTCAGCCGGCTGGCCGGCGAGCGACGAAAGATCTGAAACCTATGAAAGAAAAAGTAGTTGAGATCCTGGTCTTCATAATGTCCGAGATTCAGGACACAAAGCGGCTGAACGATATCGACCTGACCAACCTCAAGGAACGCGGGTACACGCAGTCGGAGATAAACGCGGCCATCAGCTGGCTCTACGAGCATGTGCAGGGGCTCGGGGCGAGGGGTGACAGCACAGCTGCGCCGTCGCGGGGATCCCGCCGTATCCTTCATGAGGCGGAAAAGGCGGCGTTCTCGACCACGGCCCAGGGATATATGATACAGCTTACCGAACTCGGCCTTCTGGACGACAGGGATCTCGAGGCGGTGATCGAACGTGCAATGGTGGCGGGGTATGAGAAACTTTCCGTGTCCGAGGTGCGTGAGCTCGTCGCCTCGGTCCTCTTTGCGAAAGAGGGGAAAATCTCAGGCGCCACCAATTCAATGCTTAATAGCGAGGAATCGATTCATTGATGAAAGCCAGCGCCAAAGCAGCAGCGAAGGGTTCAAAGCCGGCAGACGGGCAGGGAGCCGCAGGCAAGGCAAAACGAACACGAAAGAAAGCCGTTGACTCAGTGGACGTCGCGGGACGATCCCTGGTGATTGTGGAATCACCCGCGAAGGCCAAGACGATAAGCAAGTATCTCGGAAAAATGTACGTTGTCGAGGCGTCGGTCGGGCATATTAAGAACCTGCCCAAGAGCAAAATCGGCGTGGATGTGGAGGGCGGATTCATTCCGGAGTACGAAACAATCTCCGGGAAAGACGAAGTCATAGGGCGTTTGAAGGGACACGCCGCCAGGGCAGACGAGGTGTACATCGCGACTGACCCGGATCGGGAGGGTGAAGCGATCGCCTGGCATATTGCCAAGGAACTCGAACCTGTAAACGATAAAGTCCATCGCGTTCTTTTTCACGAGATCACCGAGCGGGGCGTTTCTGAGGCGATGCGGACCCCGCTGAGGATTGATGACAACCTCGTCAACTCGCAGCAGGCCCGGCGCGTTATGGACCGGCTCGTCGGATACAAGATCTCACCGTTTATCTGGAAGACGCTCTTCTACGGCCTGTCGGCCGGGCGGGTGCAGTCCGTTGCAGTACGCCTGATTTGCGAACGCGAAGAGTCCATCACGGCCTTCGTGCCCGAGGAATACTGGTCGGTGATCGGCGAGTTCGAGACGCCTGCCGGAGAGATATTCCTGGCGAAGCTCTTCAAGGTAGCAGGCGAGGATCCGCGGATCCCGGACGCCACGACTGTCGAAGGGTATCTGGGCGAGATCGGCCGGCAGGCGTTCACTGTGACCGACCTCCAGAAAAAGCCGGTCCGGCGGAATCCTCCCGCACCGTTCATTACCAGCACCCTTCAGCAGGAAGCGGCCAGGCGGCTGCGGTTCCACGCGAAGCGAACCATGTCGCTCGCCCAGAAGTTGTACGAGGGAATCGAACTTGGTCCCGAGGGGAGAGTCGGGCTGATTACCTACATGCGAACAGATTCCACGCGGCTCAGCGAGGACTCTGTCCGCGACGTACGGGAATTCATCTACAACAACTACGGCAAAGAGTACCTCCCGCACGAGCCCAGGTTGTTTAAGAAGGGCAAGAGCTCTCAGGATGCCCACGAGGCGATCCGCCCCACCTCCACATCGTTCTCCCCGAAAACGGTGAAAAAGTACCTCGACCGGGAACTGTATGAGCTCTATGAACTCATCTGGAACCGGTATGTGGCGTGTCAGATGAGTGCTGCGGTGTCCGACCAGACCACATTGGACGTCACTGGCGGTGACTACCTCTTCCGGGCAAGCGACACGGTCCCGGTATTCCGGGGATTCCTGCAGGTCTATGACGACATTGCTGAAGAGAACGAGAAACAGACGGATGAGGATCCGGCGTCAAAAATTCCTGCCGGCATCAGGGTGGGGGACCACGAAACGCTCCGGAACGTCACTCCGAACCAGCACTTCACCAAGCCGCCGCCGCGCTACAGCGAGAGCACGCTGGTAAAGGAACTTGAGTCGCTCGGCATCGGACGTCCAAGCACGTACGCGATGATCGTTGATACGGTCATGGCCCGGAAATATGTCGAGCAACGGGAGCGGAAGCTCTACCCGACGGAGCTCGGGGTCGCGGTCAACAAGATCCTTGTAGAGCATTTCCCCCATCTGTTCAATGTCGAGTTCACGGCGAAGATGGAGGAAGAGCTGGATACGATCGCCTCGGGGAGGCAACCGTATCAGAGGGTGATGGAGGATTTCTATCGTCCATTCATCCGCGACGTGGAGGGAGTTGACAAGAAAAGCGCGGCGATCAAAAAGTCGCTGCAGGAGCCGACGGATGAGGTCTGCGAGCTCTGCGGGAAACCGGTGATCATCAAGTGGGGCAGGAACGGCCGCTTCATGGCCTGCACGGGATATCCTGCGTGCAAGAACACACGGCCCCTTCCGCATGAACAGGAGCAGACGAAGCATGTCACAGGGATGAAGTGCGAGCTGTGCGGGGGGGATATGGTCGTGAAGGGCGGGAGGTTCGGTGCCTTCCTCGGCTGCTCGAACTATCCGACCTGCAGAAACACTAAACCGATTTCCATCGGGATGAAGTGTCCCCGCTGCAAAGACGGCGACATCATCGAGCGGAAGACCAAACGCAAGCGGATTTTCTACGGGTGTTCGAGATACCCCGACTGCGATTTCGCGTCGTGGGACAAGCCCGTGGACAAGGTCTGCGACACGTGCAGTAATCCCTATATGGTGATGAAGTACAACCAGTCGCGCGGCGAATATTACGTCTGCCCCTCATGCAAGGCCGAGGTGGAGAAGGAAGAGCGGCACGAAGAAACGGCGACCGGTACCTGAACGATTCGTGGGCCGGAGGCGACATGAGAGCGCTGCTTGAGAAGTACCGTCTGTACCTCGCCGCTGAGCGGAACTACTCGCCTCATACTGTTTCCGCATATGACAATGATCTGACGCAGTTTCGTGAGTTTCTGGAACAGCGGGCGGAAACGGAACGCCTTGATCTTCGCGGCGTCGATCAGGATACCATCCGTTCGTTCCTTGGCGAGCTTCTCGAGAAGGGATATTCGAGACGGAGCGTGGCGCGAAAGCTCGCCTGCCTGAAATCGTTCTTTACGTACCTTCAGCGCACCGGAGTCCTCCCGGGCAATCCAACCAGCCTCCTTGCCACTCCCAGGCTGGAGAAACGGCTCCCCCAGGTGCTCGACGAACAGGCCGTTGCGCGTCTGATGGAGCAGCCCGACCGCTCGACTCCCGAGGGCCGGCGTGATTCGGCCCTTCTGGAACTTCTCTACAGCACGGGAATGAGGCTCGGCGAGCTTCTCGCGCTGCGAGAGTCGGACTTCGACTTTCGAAAACGAACCGTCCGTGTTATCGGGAAAGGATCGAAAGAACGGATCCTGCCGGTCGGCGGACCGGCCCTGAAGGCTCTCCAGGAGTACATGCGCAGCAGGGGACACCTTGCCGCCGGTGGAGCGACTGGACGGGACTCCGGTCTCCTGTTCATCACCCGGAGGGGACGACCGATGAGCCCGAAGGGGGTCAACGTCCTGATGAACAGATATATTGCCAGGGTGTCGGAAATCGAGAAGAAGAGTCCGCACGTTCTGCGTCACTCCTGCGCGACGCACCTGCTGAACCGCGGGGCGGACCTTCAGGCTGTTCGTGAACTGCTCGGACACGAGAGTCTCTCGACCACCCAGATCTACACGCACGTCAGCATCGACCGATTGAAACGAATCTATTCCCGCGCGCATCCCAGGGCGACCTGAACGGGAATCACGGAACGGAGGAATCAACGATGAATATCACGTTTACCGCGAGACGGTTTCGCCCGCACGAACTGGTCAAGGAACACGCGCTGTCGGAAGTGACGAAGCTGGGGAAGTTCTATGACGGCATTGTGAAGGCGGATGTGATCCTCAGCTACGAGCGGGCGACGAACAGCGTAAAATCAGCCGAGATCAACGTCCACGTGTACGGGACGGTCCTCTCTGCCAGGGAAAAATCCGATGACTTTTTGAAATCCATCGACAAGGCGGTGGAAAAGCTCACGCTCCGGCTCAAGCGGTATAAGTCAAAGCTCAGGGCCAAGCACAAGGGTGTTGTCCGGAGGATTCAGGAAAAAGTCTGAGGCAGCCGAGAGGCGTCCATGAAGATCGAGAAAGCGAAAGAACAGAGGAAGAAGCAGATTACCGTCGGGTTTTTGTATGAGACGGGGAAGTCGCGCTTCAAACTCCGGTCCCTCACCGACGAGGTGGGGTTCGAGAACAAGATCACTGACAAGAATCTCCACAGACCGGGGCTGGCGCTGGCAGGGTATGTCGACCTGTTCAGATATGACCGCGTCCAGGTGATCGGAAACACCGAAAGCAAGTACCTGAAGTCGCTCAGCCCCGACCGTCGCATGCACGCAATGGCCCGGCTGTTCGAGTTCAAAATTCCGTGTATCATGATGACGGATAACAACACACTGGATGACCGGATCATCGCCGCCGCTGCGGAAAAACAGATCCCGGTGTTTTCGACATCGTACGAGACGACGAAATTCCAGTATTTTCTTGCTGATTTCCTGGACGATCAGTTTGCTCCCCAGATTGTTGTCCACGGCTCGCTTGTGGACGTGTACGGAGTAGGAGTCCTCATCGTGGGACGGTCCGGGATCGGAAAAAGCGAGATAGCGCTTGACCTGGTGGAACGGGGGCACCGGCTCGTCGCTGATGATGTAGTGATGGTGACCCGGAAAGGAGAGGGCATTCTCATAGGTGCTGGCACTGATCTTGTTAAGCATTTCATGGAAATACGCGGTTTGGGCCTTATTGACGTCCGCAGCATGTTCGGAATTCGCGCCATTCGCTATCAAAAACGGGTGGAAGTGATTGTCGAACTTGAGGAATGGAAGTCAATTCGGGATTATACGCGCACGGGCCTGGATGACCAGGTGATCAAGGTCCTGGACGTCGAAATTCCGATGGTCCGGCTGCCGATCTTCCCGGGGAAGAACGTCACGGTCATTACGGAGGTGATTTCGCTTAATTATTTGCTCAAACACTACGGGTATGACGCGGCGAAGGAGTTTGCGAAGAGGCTGGAAGGTGTCATTGGGCAAAAAACGAAGGGAAACCGCGCTATTGAGTACTTTGAACACGATTTCGAGTGATTGTAGATTCTTCCTTGAAATCGGTCAGTTTCCCTTTTTTCACTTGACATAGGCCTCATTCCTCTGTATTTTTGCCGTAATTTACGGATGCGGGCCTGGGCGAACGCCGGATCAATTCATGAGTGGGTGCACCGGCGTGATCTACCAGCAACCGAGGATACATTGCGTATGCGGGGAAAATCAAGATTCTTTGCGATATCCGATGCCTCATTGGATCTCAAGCCGATTCGATTTGTCAGGACGAAGGTGATCGGTTCTGGCCTGCTTGTTACTATTCTCTCGCTCGGGGCACTGCTTCTCCTCAATCATTTCGGGGGGGATTTTTTCGGGCTCGGGTATGACAGGATGGCCGCGCTCGATGACGAAAACCGGGTTTTGAAGATCAGCATCAGAGAGCTTTCGGAAAAGATCAAGGCCGCGGAGACAACGCTCGGGAAACTTGCAGACGAGGGGAATGACTTACGACTCGCTGCCGATCTTCACCGCATCGACGACGATACGCGTGCTGCCTCCGTCGGGGGATCCCTCCCGACCGTCAGTAACGCCTTCCTGACAGGGGAAGCGGCGGAAGTACTCTCCAACGCGCAGTCATTGATCAGCAGGCTCACGCGGGAAGTCCGCCTCCAGCAGTCCAGTTACGAAGAGATCGCCCGGCGGATGGAGTACAACAAGGTGTTCTTCTCCCACCTCCCGGCGATCAAGCCAATGGGAGGGGTGTACTCGATAAACGGATTTGGGATGAGATTGCACCCGGTGCTTCGCGTGTACAAGCCGCACACGGGGGTGGATATTATTGCTGATGTGGGGACGAGCGTCTACGCTGCCGGGGACGGAACCGTTCGGTTCGCCGGACGCACGCAGGGAGGGTATGGCATTGTGGTCGATATTGACCATGGCTATGGTTATGCTTCGCTGTATGCCCATCTTTCCCAGGTTCTGGTCCGGCCGGGCCAGTCGGTCAAACGGGGCCAGCTGATCGCCAAGAGCGGCCGCACGGGACTGGTCAGCGGTCCTCACCTGCACTACGAGGTTCGGCGGAGCGGGACGCGCATGAACCCGGTGGATTACTTCTTCGACGACGTGGATGCAGCCAGGTATCGAACTCTCCTGGCGAACGCGACTCGCTAGAGGGAGCGAATCACTTGACTCCTGCAAAAGGTGAGATGTTCATGTGGACGATGGAATTGGCCTCGTACCTGGACGAAGCTCCATGGCCCGCGACGAGGGATGAACTGGTTGACTATGCCCTGAGAACAGGGGCGCCAACCGAAGTGGTCGAAAACCTCCAGCAGCTGGAGGAAGGCGACGAGCCCTATGAGAGCATGGAGGAAATCTGGCCGGACTACCCGACCGGGGAGGATTTCTTCTTCGAGGACGAGGGAGAGTACTGACCGCCTGGCCCTCGTTGATTCTCTGGCGGAGATTTTGTACACTATATGCCCGGCCGTACAGGCTGGGCTTTTTTGTTCTGATCACGCCCACACCGCAGATTCTATCCCCTGTGCCAAAGAGGATCGTGCTCGCCGCGAAGGACATGGACGATGTATGCAACGTGATCCTCAGTTCATTCATTGTTTGTGCCCTCCTGATTCCCGCGTCCATCTGTCGTGCCCAGCAGCCGGCCGATATTCCTGACAGCAGCGCTGCCGCACCCGGCCGGTACGAGATAAGCTCGATACGCTTTGTCGGTAACGACCAGATCGGCGAAACCGAGCTGCGCAAACAGCTCGTCACCCGTGAGACCCCCGGCTGGTTTGACAAGTTCCTCTACCGCTCCATCAGCGAACGGCTCGGCCGAAAAGATGAGTACTACGAGCCGCTCACATTCGCCGGCGATGCCGAACGGCTGAGGAAATTCTACGTCAACAGAGGATTCGACGATGTCGCCGTCGATACGCTGATCGACGTGCGGCGGGAGGCGTCGGAGATTGACCTCACATTCGTCATCAATGAAGGGTATCAGTCAAAGATCGACTCCCTGCGGTACCGCGGCATCGTTGATGAAACAGGAACAATCTGGAAGGACATCGATGCGGGTCCGAGAATCGCGCAGGGAGACCCGTTCAACAGAATCCTGCTCGAGGACGAAGTCAAACGCGTCCTCACGGTCCTGAATGACAACGGCTATCCAAACGCCCGGTATCTGCGTGACAGCTCGAGCGCGACCCGCTATGCGAGCACCCGCAACTATTCGGTGGTGCTCAGTTTTGTTATGAATCGCCGGTATGTCTTTGGGGATATCACAATCGTTCAGGAAGTCGATAGCATGCGCGGCGCAACGTACCGCTCCGACATCACCGATGATCTGGTGCTGGAAAATCTGGATTACCGCCCGGGAGATTTCTATGGTGTTCAGAAGAGGGTGGACAGCGAGCGGAACCTGAACAAGCTCGGGGTGTTCGACCTTCGCTCGCTGGCGGTGCATGTGCCGCCCGTAACAGACTCGTCCGTGGTTGTCCCGACGACGATCACCTACCTGCCCAGGGACAAGCATGAGATTGCTCCTGAACTGATCGTCAGCGACGAGAACGGTGCGTTCAACATCGGTGGCGGGCTCGGGTATACCCAGCGGAATTTTTTCGGCGGAGGCCGCTTGTTCAACGCACGACTGCGGTTCACCACACAGACCGTCCTCGCCTTTCCGAACTACTTCCAGCTCAGTTCTGACGCGATCTCCAATCTTGACCTGACATTTGAGCTCCAGCAGCCATACGTGTTCAGCAACAAAATCAGGGGGACCTGGTCCTTTTCGAACATCATCGACAAGCAACGTCCGTACAAGCAGTATATCGTCAGGAACAATCTCGGTGTCATTGCCAGGACGGGCGAGTTTACCACGACTGCCATGGGCTGGACGCTGGAAGCGGTAGATCTGAAGACCAACGATCAATACGATATCAGCCTCGAAGATCCGCAGGTCCTGAAGCAGATCCAGCGCCTTCAGCCCCGGCAGGTGAACTCGATCCTGAATTTCACGACGCAGCGTGATAAGACGAACGACATCTTCTCTCCGTCTCAGGGGTTCATCCATACGCTTGTGCTCGAGGAGGCCGGATTGCTCCCGAAACTCCTTTCAGGTCTCTTCGCGGACATTCCCTATACGCAGTTCTTTCGATTCCTTGTTATGGGGCGCTGGTATGAGGACGTGACGGATCACCGGTTCACGGTATTCGCATGGAAGGCGAAGCTGGGCTTCGAGGGCAAGTACGGCGAAAGCCGGGCGGATACGAACAGACAGATTCCGCAAACGCACAGGTTCTTTGCGGGAGGAGGCAACAGCGTTCGCGGATGGAATCCGAGAGAACTCATTGCCAGCGGGAACCCCCAACTGGGCGGCAATCTTGCCCTGGAAGTGAGCGTCGAATGGCGGATCAACATTCTCCAGTCGCTCCGGGATGGGCTGTGGGACAAACTCTGGCTGATCCAGTTTATCGATGCGGGAAACGTCTGGGTGGAACCGCATGAATTCAGGCTCCGCGGGGTCGCCCTTGCCGCGGGGCTGGGCCTCCGGTACGACACCTTCTTCGGGCCATTCCGGTTCGACTGGGGACTCCGCATTTTCGATCCCGCCGCACGGCCAGGTTCGCAGTGGATCACCAGCAGGAAGTTCTTCAGCGAGACCATCAAGCAATCAGTTTTCCATTTCGGGATCGGACATGCGTTCTGAACAGAGGCCGGGGACAGGATGACGGGACCACTTGAGACCTGGCCCCGTGTCATCGGCCAGCAGCGGGTGAAGCGGACTCTCATCGGAGCGCTACGCAGCGCACGCCTTCCCCATGCCTTCCTTTTTTACGGCCCTGAAGGGGTCGGGAAGGATGCCATGGCGTTTGAGCTCGCCCGTGCCATCCATTGCGTGCAGGGCGGCCCGGATGCATGCGGATCCTGCGATCCCTGCACCAGGATCAGCACGATGCAGCATCCGGATGTCCAGCTGATCACCGCGCTCCCGCTCGGGAAAGGGGAGGAGAAGGGCGACCCGCCGCTGGCAAAGCTGTCGACGGAAGACCTTGCCGCTGTGCGTGAGGAGCATCGCAGAAAAGCGGAGAACCCCTACGCGCGCGTCTCAATCCCCCGTGCGAATACCATCAAGATCAACAGCATCCGTGAAGTCCGCCGCGAATCGTCGCTGACCTCGTTCGACGGAAAGAAACGGGTCTTTATCGTCTCCCGCGCCGACGAAATGGGAGAGGAGGCCTCGAACGCGCTGCTCAAAACGCTCGAGGAACCCTCCGGCGACTGCATGATCGTGCTGACTACGTCCAACCGGGATGCGCTTCTTCCCACAATTGTCTCCCGGTGCCAGCAGGTCAGGTTTGATCCGCTGACCGAGGAAGAAATCCAGTCGGCAATTCTCGGACGGACACCGACAGACCCCGTCCATGCGGCGCTGGTCGCGCGGCTCGCGAACGGGAGCTTCAGCCGTGCACTTGAGCTGCTTGACTCGGATATATTTGAAGAACGCGCCTTCGTCGTCGACTTTATCCGGAATGCCCTGTCGGGAAACGCCGCACGAATCATGGCGGACATCGACACGATCACCTCGTGGAAAGACAGAGACCGTGTCACGAAGTTCCTGCTCTTTGTTCTGCTCTGGTTCAGGGACGCCCTGGTCATCTCCCGCGGGGGAAAAGTCATCAATCTCGATCAACAGGATGACCTTCAGCGATTCGTCGCGCGAAACCCGGACACCGATCTCCTCCGCGCTCTGCGCGTTACAGAGCGGGCTATTTCACTTGTCGGTCGGAATGCCTACATTAAGCTCGTTCTGTTGTATCTGGTGACCACATTACATGGATTGATGCCCGCATCCCGATGAACCAACCCGAACGCATTCTCGTTACGGCGGCGTTGCCGTACGCCAACGGTCCGATCCATCTCGGCCACCTGGCGGGAGCCTACCTCCCGGCAGATATCTATGTCCGCTACCAGAGGCTGAAACAACGCCGCGTCCTTTTCGTGTGCGGATCGGACGAGCACGGCGTTCCGATCACGATAACGGCCGACAAAGAGAAAGTCTCGCCGCAGACGATCGTGGACCGATACCACGCGATGAACGCGCTTGCGTTCGAACGCTTCGGAATGTCGTTTGACAACTACTCACGGACATCGCTGCCGCTGCACCACACGACCGCCCGGGAATTTTTCGCAGACCTCCACAAGCGCGGGATCCTCAGAGAGAAGATCGAGCAGCAATTCTATGATGAAAAGGCGGCGATGTTTCTGCCGGACCGCTATGTCGAAGGCACTTGCCCCGTCTGCTCCTTTGCCGAAGCCCGGGGAGACCAATGTGAGCGGTGCGGTTCCTACCTCAATCCGCTTGAGCTCATCTCGCCGAAGAGCAAGATCACGGGGGAAACCCCGGCAGTGAGGGAAACCGGGCACTGGTACTTCCCGCTGGGGGAATTCCAGGCGCGTCTGGAGAGCTACGTCCGAGAGCGCGACGCGAGGGACGGGTGGAAAGACAACGTCCTCAACTACTGCAAGGGCTGGTTCAGCACGGGCCTTCAGGACAGGCCGGTGACACGTGATCTTGACTGGGGAGTGAAAGTCCCCCTCGCAGGATATGACCGGAAGGTCCTGTATGTCTGGTTCGACGCCGTCCTCGGGTACATCTCCTCCGCCAAGGAGTGGTCGCTCAGGAACGGCACCCCGGACCTCTGGAAAGAATTCTGGCAGAGCGAGTCAACGAAATATGTCGCGTTCATCGGCAAAGACAACGTGGTTTTCCATTGTATCGTGTTTCCGGCGATGCTGATGGCCTGGAATGACGGCCACCCGGAGGGGAACTATGTGCTGCCGGAAAATGTCCCGGCGAACGAATTTCTGAATTTTGAGGGGGAGAAATTTTCGAAGAGCCGCGGCTGGGGGATCGATGTACAGGACTTCCTGGACAGGTACCCGGCCGATTCGCTCCGCTACTACCTGGCAGTCAGCATGCCCGAATATCGTGATTCGGATTTCACCTGGCACGAATTCCAGGCGAAGACGAACAATGAGCTTGCGGATATCCTGGGTAATTTTGTGAACCGGACGATCGCATTTACGGAACGGGCGTTCGGCGGCCTGGTGCCGGCCCGCGGGGCGATCGGCGATTTCGACCGGGTGATCCTTGACATCCTCGCATCGACGCCGGAGCGGGCCGGAGAAGCCTATGACCACTACCGCTTTAAGGATGGACTTCTGGATGTGATGAACCTCGCGCGCGCGGCGAACAAGTATTTCAATGACAGCGAACCCTGGAAGAGCGTCAAGGACGACCCGGCGCGGTGCGCCACGACGCTGAGCGTGAGCCTCCAGGTTGTCCGCGCGCTTGCGGTGTTGATGGAGCCGGTGACGCCGTTCACCTCTGAAAAGATCTGGCGTATGCTCGATCTCCCCGGATCGGTCCACGACCAGAGCTGGGACGGATGTGCGTCGGAACAAATGCCCGACGGACACGCTATCGGGAAACCGCAGATTCTTGTCACGAAAATCGAGGACTCCGCAATCGAAGAGGAACTCCGCAGACTCCCCCGCGATGAGGCCGCCCCTGCGGTGCCGCAGAAACCCCCCGTCAGCATAGACGACTTCGGAAAAATTGATCTCAGGATCGGAACGGTGATCACTGCCGACCCTGTTCCGAAATCGAGCAAGCTTCTGAAACTCCAGGTCGACGTCGGATCAGAACGGAGGCAGGTGGTAGCGGGGATCGCGCAACATTACAGGCCTGAGGACCTCGTCGGGAAATCGATCGTCGTTGTGTATAACATGCAGCCCGCGAAGTTGATGGGTCAGGAGTCCCGCGGCATGCTCCTCGCCGCCTCCGACGCGAGCGGGAAGCTTGTGATCCTTACCCCTGAGAAGGAGATCGGGAGCGGGAGCGTGGTGAAGTGATGACGGGTCTTGTCGATTCTCATTCCCACTGTACCTCCCGGGAATTCGACGCCGACAGGGATGCGGTCATACGCCGGGCGCTCGATGCCGGGTGCAGGGCAATCGTCAACCCGGCTACCAACCTTCAGGACAGCCGCGAGGCCGTAGCGCTTGCGGATACCTACCCGGAAGTCTTCGCCTGCGTCGGATTTCACCCTCATGACGCGCGGGACGCCGACGAGAAATCGCTGCGCGAGATCGAGGAGCTCAGCCGACATCCGAAAGTTGTGGCGATCGGCGAAATCGGTCTGGACTTCCATTATGAGCTCTCCCCCCGGGATGTGCAGGAACGAGTCTTTCGCGCCCAGATGGAGATCGCCCGGCGGCGGGATCTTCCGGTGGTCATTCACACGCGGGAGTCGACACCCACAACGCTCCGGATCGTCGAAGAATACGCTGCCGCGAAAGACTGGAGAGCACGCCGTCTCACACCGGATAGCCGGCATTCCCTACCGAAGGGGGTGTTTCACTGTTTTTCCGGAAATCTCGAGGAAGCCTGGCAAGCCATCCGTGCCGGGTTCATGATCTCGTTTCCCGGGATCATTACCTTCAAGAATGCAGGCCTCGCCGCTCGCGTTGCGTCCGCGATCTCATGCGAACATCTCCTGCTCGAAACGGACAGCCCGTATCTCGCGCCGGTGCCGCATCGAGGGACGCGCAACGAGCCTGCACACCTGCCGCTTATAGCCCAAAAACTTGCGGAGCTGCAACGCCTTTCGGCCGAGGATGTGGCACGCGCGACAGGGTATGGTGCCTATCGGCTGTTTGGCATAGGATCGGTCGGTCCCGGCCGCTTCACCTACACCCTCCGTGACAGCCTCTACGTGAATCTCACGATTCGGTGCAACGCGGATTGCGTCTTTTGCGATCGAAAAGGAGAGGCGGTCATCAAAGGCAATAATCTGAAAATCGACCGTGAACCAACGGTCGAAGACATCATCAGGGAAATCGGCGATCCCCGACGATTCGCGGAGATTGTGTTCTGCGGCTACGGAGAACCAACGATCCGCCTCGACGCGATGAAGGAGATCGCCCGATGGGTCAAACAGGAGGGGGGAAAGACCCGGCTCAATACCGACGGCCACGGGTCGATCATCAACAAGCGGAATATCGTGCCTGAACTGGTGGGCGTGATTGACGCGGTGTCGATCAGCCTGAATACGATGGACCCCGCGCAATACGGCGCGCTCATGCAGATTGACGGACCCAGGTTCTTCGGTGCGATGGTGGATTTTGCGAAAGAATGCGTCGCGCGACTTCCCAGGGTGGTCATGACAATCGTCGACATGCCGGAGGTCGACAGGGAACGCGCGCGCGAGTTTGTTGAAAAGGAAATCGGCGCTACCTTCAGCGCCCGCCCCTACTTCTAGACGGCAGGGGAATCGAGTCCGCCCCCGTCCGGTCTTTCCTGGTTGCCTGCTTCTCTCAACGATCTTCTGCTCTCAACGGGCAACCGTATTATGGAACACCATGTGGGGGGGAGAGCATGGAAGGCATTTGCCGGGATGCCCTGCGTACGCACATACCGTGGGCCAGGTTTTAGAGAAATTCCCGTCCTCAGTATCCGGTTCTCTGCGGACAATCTCTCCTCTCGTCCCGCCTCCCGTTGTTCGAACAGAGGAGGCTGGAACCCGGCTGGAAATTGGCCGGGGGATTGNNGGGATTGAGGTATCCCCGGCCCCGCCTACCTCTCCGTCCCTGCCCGTGAACGGTACTCGTCGTAGGTCTTCTGGTTTGCGGGATCGTACCGCGCCAGCTTCAGATAGACCGATGGATCCGGATACGTTCGGAACGCTTCCGCAATTTCAAGGTACTTTGCGTCAAAGAAGCTCTTGATGTAGAGGCTTCGCTGCGCACCCTGCGTTCTCACCGCCGCGATCGCTTCCAGGGACTGGAGGATATTGGCGTAGGCCCTCGTGGGATTCAATGTCAGGGAGTCGATGCCGCAGTAATGATATCGCCAGATTGCCTGCCGGACCGGGCGGAACTTCGGATCAAGAATCTCGGTAATGAGCTGGGTTCTGCTGAATGATGTGGTGGAAAGCTGCCACGATTTTTGCCCGCTGGACTGCCCGAGGTTTGCGATGGCCGCGGCCTGGTTGAAATTGTCGGTCCCGGAGAGCTCATCATACGTATCGTAGTCGTATCCCATGATGAGATACATGTAGAAGTCGAGGAAACTCGTCAGATCATTAAATGTGTACGGGTTGTGGTTCAGGGGGCGCTCGCGAAGATAGGTGAACTCCCAGGACTCGTCGAGCAGCCGGAGAACCGCTGTGTTCTGGTCGGTCGGATACTTCGGCCGCTGGCTCCCAACGAAGACCTGCGCCGTGTACTTGTTGTCTCCGGTGACCGATTGAATGAAGATGTCAAGCGTGCACTTCACCTTGTCGCTTGCATCCCCGCCGCCCCAGTTGTAGTTCACCAGGTATGCACGCAGGTCAGATGCGAAATTGAGGAGCAGGTCCTTGTTGGTGGTCGGCACCGCATCATAATTCACCTGCACGGTGATGTCCACTTCCTGGGCGTTCAGGAGGGCGGCTCCGAAGAGCAGGAACGATCCGGCGATGATAGATCGAAAGACAACTGGCCTTCTCATATCGTCAGGTCCGTCAGAAGTGGTCGAAAGGATGGGGTTGCCTTGCCCGAATATACGCGATTTCTCAGGCCGGTTCAAGGAATCTCGGCGTCGGAAATTCGGGCCAATGCGTGTAATACATGTGAGTGCATTCCCGGTGGGCCATATATGGCGTCCTTATTCTCCTTTTTCTCCAGCAGGGAAAGGGGGCATTTGAGGACCACCCCGCTGGCGCGAGGGGGATCAGCCTTGGAGGACATCCCTGCGCACTTGTCGGGGATCTCTGGGCGGGGTTCCGAAATCCCTCCCTCATTGCGGGCATCACCTCTCCCACCATTGGAATCTCGATTGTCCCCGGTGCCTACGGATTGGTCGAGCTCTCCCGCACCTCCTTCGGGTACGCGCAGCCCGTCGGGCCGGGAGCGATAGGGGGATATGGCTCACGGTTCGGGTTCGACCTGTATCAGGAAATAGAAGCGGGTCTGACAACGTCCCTTGCAGTCACTCCTCGAATCGCTGTCGGACTGGCCATCCGTCTCTATGCGCTCAGTGTGTCAGGCTATGGGAAAGCGTCCTGCGTGGGCATTACGGCCGGCTTCCTCCTGTCGCTATCAGAAGACTCTCACCTTGCCCTCCAGATCGACAACCTGAATTCGCCGAGGCTCGGACCCGCGAGGGAGCCAATCCCCGCGAGCCTCCTCATCGGTGTTTCCGTCCATCCGCTCGAAGTTCTCCGGTTCACAGCGTCCGTCGGAAAGGAACCGGGATTCCCCGTCGAGGCGGAAAGCGGAATTGAATTCAGCGCTCTGGGAGGTGTCAGGATGCGGGCCGGCGTCGCGCTTGATCCTGTGGCGTGGAGCGGAGGACTCGGGATCGTCACTGGTGGAATTGAGGCGGACTACGGAGTTCGGTGGCATCTGGATCTTGGCGTCACGCATGCGTTCACTCTGACTCTCATTTTCGGCGGGCTCTGAAGCCGTGGAACTCTTCCTCCTTCTGGCCTTCCTCGCTCTGGGGGCCCGTGACGATTTCGTCATCGGAAGCCTTACCCCTCCCCTCGCCAGACCAGCGTCCGAGGGACGGAACGATATCCTCTCTCCGGGAGAGGACCCGGAGGCCCGTGTCCCAATCGGAGAAGAGATCGATGCGCGCGAGCTGGAGGAACTTGCGTGGAATACCGGGACGGGATCGTCAGCTGCCCCGTCTTTGCCGTCGGAATGCCCCGGTCAAAATCCACGCCCGGACCGGCAACTTGATATCACCGCCCGCGTGAAGGAAAGTCGCGCCCCGGATCAAACCCCGGCTCTTCCGGGTCTTCGCCCCGTCGGGACGCTCATCAGAGGTGTCTGGAATCCATCACCCTTGATAGGCGCAGGAGCCAGATATGAGCTCGATGCAGGCGAACAGATTGATGAGGGGTTTTTTGTCGGATACATCTCCGCGCATTTTGCCCCCTTCTGCGCGGATCTGGTCCTTGGCGACTTTGTTGTTGCTGCGGGCATGGGCCTCCTCCAAGGAGGCGGTGCGAGGTACCGGACCGACCCGGAGGAAGACTTTGCCGCTCTCCGCCGGGTGGCGGGTCGGATACGACCCTCTCTGGCTTCGGAAGGGAGTTCGTTCTGCCGCGGGATCGGGCTCAATCTGAGGCGGATTGTTGGCGCAACGACGATCCAGGCATTCCTCTTTGCATCCTCGCTTAATCTGCGGGGGACACGAGCGTCCGACGGCGGAGTCGGCAGCTTTTCGTCAGATCTCGGGGAGCCCGATGGCAGGGAATTGATCCACGTGATCCGCGAGCGGTCTGCCGGGTTTCGTATCCGTGCCGGAATGGCTGATCTCTTCACAGCAGGGTGCAGCGGCATGCTTGCCCGGTTTGATGCCCCGCTCTCCTCCAGGTGGAGTGCAGACATGAGCCGATCCGGCCTGGCTGGCTTGAGTCTCGATGCCGCGATCCGATTTGGGGACGTCGGCATCGCGGGAGAATGGAGCCGGGGGGCGGGAGGCGACCAGGCAATTGCCGCGGCACTTACGCTTGACTACGAGGGCGCACTGCATTTTCATGCCCTCTTCAGGGACTACGGACACGGACGAATCAGCCGGCACGCCAGCCGGCCGGGCGTGCGGCAGACTGCTGGATGTGAGTCCGGATTGCAGGTGAACTGGACAGTGCCGATCGGTGCGTCCGTCAGGGTTTCTGGAGTGCTGGACCGCTATCGCGTGGCTCTCGGGCAAGAAGATGCGCCGCCGATCGGGGACGGGAGCGAACTTCTCGGCGTCCTGAGCCTTGCCATTCCCGGAGTCCCTGAATTTCAGTTGCAGGCCCGGAGGCGGGTCCGNNCTGGATAGCTGTGGCAGAGAATTGCTACAGGTGTCAGAGCGACGTCAGATCTGGTTCCGGGGCTCGCTTGCGTTTCCCCTCGGACGGCAGACGTGGGCGAAGGCGAGATTTGACTGTACCTCTCTCCGTTCGGGGTCCGGGCATACGCCAGGACGGGGAGAGTCCCTCTCAATCGAAATCACCTGGGCACTCGTGGAAAAGCTGGCAGTGACCGGCCGGGTGACTGTCTTCGGAACGGGGTCGTACGACTCCCGACTCTATGAAGGGGGAGGAGGCTTGCCCGGTGAGTTCTCCATCCTTCCCCTCTACGGCGACGGGAACAGGCTCGCCCTGATCGTCCGGTGGCACGTCGGCACACACGTTACTCTCCATGCCCGATATTCGTCCATGTTCCGGGAGGCAGCCGGAAGTGGCAGCGAATGGCGAAGCCGGGTCGATCAGCGTGAGCTGTCGATTCAAACCGCTGTGCGGATGTGAAATCGTCCATCGAATTCCTCTGGATAGTCCCGGTTGTGGAAGAGTGACGGATTGCGTATGTTTACGGGCCATAAAGACAACAGTGATCGCCATGAAGTCGTTTGATTCAAAGAAGAGAGTGGTTGTCGCAATGAGCGGCGGAGTGGACTCCTCGGTCGCGGCCGCGCTTCTCGTCCGGGAAGGATTCGACGTCATCGGTGTGACGATCAAGACCTACCGGTATGAAGATGTGGGGGGGAATGCGGGCAATGAAAACACCTGCTGTTCCCTCGACGGCATCAATGACGCTCGCGCGGTGGCGGCCCGGTTTGGGTTCCCACACTATGTGCTCGACTTCTCCGAACGCTTCGGCGCTGAAGTGATCGACCAGTTTGTCGGGGAGTATCTGGCCGGGCGTACTCC
>DKBG01000333.1 GCA_002451155.1 Ignavibacteria bacterium UBA6906 | reverse complement strand
CATACTCCGCCCCGACGTGCGATCTCGATATCCGTGACAGAGTCGGCGGCGGTGATGGGTTCGCCAGCGGCTTCTTCTACGGTCTCATGTCCGGCGAAACCCCGGAAGAGGCAGTGAGAATCGGGTGGGCGCACGGGGCACTGCTGACGACGTTTCCAGGCGATACGACGATGGCGACGCTGGAGCAGGTGCGGGCATTTGCCAGAGGAGGCTCTGCGCGCATTCAGAGATGAGAAGGCATCCGAGGCATTCATCATAGAGCGTGTCTCGTGTATTCAGCCGACCGATTTCGGCAGCCTCTGTGGTTCCCGGGGCTCCTGTGTAGTCCCCCCCCCACGCCCAGGCTGGAGGGGTTTCCTGGAAGGTGCCAGGGGAGTTCAGGGCCCGATTGAGGCAAAGGTAGAAGGACATAGGCTCCCCGGGTGATTGTGAAGGGCGAGGGGAGAAGCGGCATGTGCAGATGACCCGCGCCCATACGGGTGCCGGGGGGAAAGAACGCTCATGCCCCCGGAGAACAGACATTCCTGAGGGTACAGATGAAGAAACGGCGCTCCAGCGACTCGCCACCGGGTATGGTGGTGAATGAAAAGCCGGCAACGCTTGATGATATCGCGAGACGGTTGAAACTGTCCGCTGTAACGATATCGAAAGCGCTGCGGGATCACCCCGACATTTCGTCGGCGACCAAGCGGATTGTCCTGCAGACTGCCGAGGAAATGGGATATACGCCGAACATTATGGCCCGGAATCTTTCGGCGCGGCGAACGCACACAATCGGCGTCGTGCTTCCGAAGATTGCCCACTTCTTCTTCAGCTCGATCATCGACCATATTTACAATATCGCGCACGACCGGAAGTACGAGGTAATTCTCACGGTTTCGCAGGAATCGGCTGAGCGGGAAAAGAAACATGTTCAGACTCTCCTTGCCATGAAAGTTGATGGCATTATCGCCTCGCTGTCACAGGAGACGCGCGACTACCGCGTGTTTGAAACAGTCGGTCGGCGCGGGGTACCCCTGGTGTTCCTGGATCGTGTGCCGGATCTTCCGAATATCAGCACCGTCGTGGTCGATGACCGGGGAGGCGCATTCAAGGCTGTTGAGAGGGCGATCGCGCTCGGCCACAGGAGGATCGGGCATTTCGGCGGTTTTGTCAGCACCAATATCGGGCGTGAACGGAAAGCGGGATTCCTGGAGGCGATGAACCGATACCAGGTCCCCCTCAATGAAAGCTGGATACTCGAAGGCGGGTTCGACGAGGAGTACGGGTATCAAGCATTCATGGACCTCTACAGGCGGAAGGATTTACCGGAATTTGTCTTTGCCGTGACCCATCCAGTGGCTATGGGGATCTACAAAGCGGTGAAAGAGGTGGGGATGCGAATCCCCGATGATGTGGACCTGATCTGTTTCGGGAATGCGCAAGTGCAGGACTTTCTTTCCCCCCCGCTCAGCGCCGTCGACCAGCCGACCGAGGTTATGAGTCGCTCGGCGATGGAACTGCTGATGGAACAGATTGCGAGACGCGAGACCTATAAGCCGCGGAGTATTCTCGTGGGGACTGATATAATCGTTCGGGGAACATGCGTGCAGCGGCGACAGCCGGAGTAGCGGGCTCAGGCGCAAGGGGTGCGGGTCAGGGATTCTGTGTCTCCTGTTGCCTTTCTTCTATTTCCTGTCAGCCGCAAGGCGGCCAGCCGGGGAATTCGAAATGAGTGCGTGGGACTGTTCAATGATTCCTCCCGGATCGCTTATCGGGCGGACCTGGGTTGACTGAGTGGTGGAGGGAAGATGACTGCACTTGCCAGTGAATGTCGGCGCGCTCGCATCAGAAAGCCGGTTCCGCACGAATGTTCTGCGGGCTGGTTCGTTTCCGTGCAGATACGATGTGCCATTCTCGTTCTGCTCATCATTCCATGGGCTGCCCCCGCACCAGTCCTCTCCCAGGATCAAAGCCCTTATCTCTCCAGGGAGGAGATCCTGCCTGTTAGCGTGCCCTTCGAGATGCCGCACCCGCAACGGCCCTATATCCCTGCGCGGTCTGTGGATATCCGCNNGCGGTTGCCTCCCGGGGCGGTGGAACTGTACTCATTCCTCCGGGGAAGTGGCTCACCGGACCGATCCACCTGGAAGATAGCGTTAATCTCCATCTTCTCCGGGGAGCCGAACTCGTGTTCAGCCAGGAGTTTGCGGATTACCTCCCGGTGGTCTTTTCGAGGCATGAAGACATCGAATGCTTCAAGTATTCCGCGTTTGTGTACGCTGACGGAAAAACCAATATCGCGATCACAGGTGAGGGAACCCTGAACGGACAGGGCAAACCCTGGTGGTCCTGGAAAACCGAAAAGAAATCCTCCGAGCAACTTCTCAACACAATGGCTGCGGACGGTCTCCCGGTCGACCGGAGAGTCTTCGACGGTACAAATGGGAGAGAACTGCGCCCCGCCTTCTTCCAGCCCATGCGATGTACCAACGTCCTCGTCGAAGGGGTGACATTTCTGTATGGCGCCTTCTGGACGGTCACTCCCACCTACTGCACAAACGTGATTGTTCGCAGGGTCCGCATTGTGACAGAAGGGCCGTACGGACACACGCCAAACGGGGACGGGGTCGATCCCTCTTCATCGAAGAACGTCCTCATTGAAGAGTGCGAATTCGATACAGGTGATGACTGTATCGCCATTAAGGCAGGGAGGGATCGCGACGGGCTTCGAGTATCGATCCCGACTGAGAACGTGGTTATCAGGAACTGCCGCGGGCTCCGCGGACATGGTGGAATCGTGATCGGCAGTGAAACCTCCGGCGGGATCAGAAACATCTATGCCGAGCACTGCACGTTTAGCGGCACCGACAGGGTTGTGAGAATAAAGACCGCGCGCGGACGGGGAGGAGTGCTCGAGAACATGTGGTTCAGGAATCTGACGGGAGAGAATATCCTGGCCGAGGCTCTTCGCATCAATATGCTCTACACGGGAACACGCGTACCCGCCCGGACAGTAGGCGAAACCACTCCGGTGGTTCGGAACATCCACTATGACTCGATTTCAGTTTCCGGCGCAAAGACATATGTCATCGAGATCATCGGCCTTCCGGAAATGCCCGTCGAAGATATCTCCTTTACGGGAATCGTCGCTGAGGGGGGGAAAGGCGTGAACCTCTCTGATGTCAGAGAGATTGAATTCCACGGGTGCCGGGTCATCCCTGCGACAGGTCCTCTTGTCCGTGTTCTGGAGGGCCGGAATATTACCCTCGATGGTCTGTCGCTTCCGGCCGCGGTGAAGACTGTTATGGAGGTGGAGGGAAGCTCCTCAGGTGCTATTCGATTTATCAACACGGACCGTTCGCAACTTGAAGGAAGAGTAATACTGGGTCAGGGGGTCCCGAAAGGGGCTGTAACGATTGGAAAATGAACGTCGGCCCCTCACGCGCTGACAGCCTCCCCGAGCCCGAAGGGCTCATCGACAGGAACTGTCCGGGGTGAGCGATCCCGTTCCCGGGGATGGCCTTCTGGTAGCGTCATCTGGTGCTCCCTGCGTATCCGGTTCCGATGCATGTCTTTGCGCCGGGTCAGTACCGTCGCCGGGCGATGCCAGAACCCATCCCGCCCCCTGCCTGCTGTCCGCATTCACATATGGAGATTGTGAAGCGTGAGACCACGTTTGCGACTGTCACGAGCTCTCCGGGTTACCCCTGTCACCGCGGTACGAAGGATCCTCTTCGCGCATTCGCGGAGAATACTCCTGGCTTTGATCCTGCTCCTCTCGCTTCATTCGGTAGATGTCTGTGCAGGGGATGCTTCACCCTGGTCCCGGAGAATGGCGCTCTCATTCCTCGCACGGCATGGAGATTCCATCTGGTATCCGTCCGAGCGCCAGGCCCGCTGGACATACGAAATGGGGGTGATGCTTGAGGCGCTTCGCCAAGCATGGGTATCGTCGGGCGACAGCGAATATTACGGGTACATTCGGAAGATTGTCGACCAGTTCGTGCGGGCGGACGGGAGTATCCGGACGTATGAGTACGATACCTTCAATCTGGACAACATTCCCGGAGGGCGCCAACTCCTCATGCTGTACAGGACCACCGGAGAGGAGCGGTACCGCCAGGCGGCAGATCGACTCAGGAAGCAACTGGAAAACCAGCCGCGCACCCCCTCAGGTGGGTTCTGGCACAAGAAAATCTATCCGAACCAGATGTGGCTCGACGGTCTCTACATGGCCGAGCCGTTCTATGCGCAGCATTCGGGAATGGTCGGAGACACGGCCGCGCTAAACGATCTGGTCAAACAGTTCACCCTCGTAGAAGCGCACACCAGGGATGAGCAAACCGGCCTGCTCTATCATGCCTGGGACGAAAGTCGGACCCAGAAATGGGCAGACCCGGTGACCGGCTGCTCTCCCCATTTCTGGGGTCGGGCCATGGGCTGGATGATGATGGCGCTGGTGGACGTCCTGGATGTCTTTCCTTCGGAGCATCGCGGCAGGCAGAATCTGGTTGAAATGCTAGACCGTCTTGCGAAATCGGTTCGTGACGCCCGTGACCCAGGAAGTGGGCTATGGTATCAGGTTGTTGACCAGCCCGGCAGGGAGGGGAATTACCTCGAGTCGTCTGCCTCCTGCATGTTTATCTACGCGATGGCGAAGGGAGCGGCACAGGGTTACCTTGATTCCAGCTACACGCAGGTTGCCAGTTCCTCATTTCGGAGCCTGTGCGCGAGGATGGTTACAGTCGATCACGAGGGATTGGTGTCCCTGCACCAGACATGTCAGGGAGCCGGGTTGGGTGGGAAACCGTATCGCGACGGGAGTTTCGAGTACTACATCGGTGAACCGAAGCGCACAAACGATTTCAAAGCTGTCGGTCCGTTCATCATGGCTGCCCTCCAGCTGGAGCGGAACGCCGCGGGGGAAACGGGACTGCGAAAGGAAGATGAGCACGTGCCATGGGCGGAGGCCCTCCTCCAGCCTCCTCCCTGGTACGGGAGCAGGGAGGCAGTTCGCATCGCTGACAATCTCCTTGCGTATCAGTGCCCGTCCGGCGGATGGGAGAAGAATATTGACATGGCGGAGGACAGTCCCGGTCCCCCTCACAGTTGCATCGGGACGATCGATAATGGGGCGACCTACAGGCAACTCCGGTTTCTTGCACGGGTGTGCACGTCAACCGGAATCGAGCGGTTCGCAGATAGCTTCCACCGCGGCATGGAGTATCTCTTCAAGGCCCAGTACGAGAATGGCGGATGGCCTCAGTTTTACCCTCTCCGGAAGGGGTATTCCTCACACATCACATTCAACGACGACGCGATGGCGAATGTCCTGAAGTTGCTGCAGGATATTGTGGATGGCCGGCCGGAATTCGGATTCGTGGAGAGTGGATGCCGTGCGAGGGCATCACGGGCAATCCAGAAGGGGATCGAATGCATCCTCCGTTGTCAGGTTCGTGTGGGAGACACGCTCACAGCCTGGTGTGCCCAACATGACGAGCAAACCTTCCTTCCCGCTCCCGCGAGGAGCTTCGAGCCGGTGAGTCTGAGCGGCCGCGAAAGTGTTGGGATCGTCGAATTGCTGATGCGGCAGCAGTCGCCTGACGCCCGCACTGTCAGGTCCATCCAGGCAGCGGTCCGGTGGCTGAACCGGGCGAAGATACGTGGGATCCGACTGGAGCGGGTCCCCGATCCCGGCGCGCCGAAGGGTATCAATACGCTCCTCCTGCGCGATCCGGGGGCCCCGGCACTCTGGGCGAGATTCTACGAGATAGGGACAAACAGGCCGCTCTTCGTCGACAGGGATGGGGTCGAAAGAGATCGGCTCGACCAGCTCTCCGCGGAACGAAGGAACAACTACGCGTGGTTTGGCGAATGGGGTGAATCACTCTTGTCGACGGACTATCCGCGCTGGCAGAAACAGTGGGTGCCGGGCGACAACGTTCTTGACGACGAAGGAGCGGTGCGATGATTCTTCGGAAACGCCTCATCTTATCCGGCATGATTCTCATGATTCTTGTCTCGGGATCTCGGTTCAATGACATGCCGCGGATTTTCCTTATCGGTGATTCGACGGTGGCGGACAAGCCGATCGTAGACAATCCCGAATGTGGATGGGGGCAGATGTTCCCGATGCTTCTCGATCGCACTGTGGAAATTCATAATCACGCCAGAAATGGTCGAAGCACGAAGAGCTTCCTGTCGGAAGGTCTCTGGCAGTCCGTGCTCGACTCGATCCGCCCGGGTGATTACGTTTTTATCCAGTTTGGGCATAATGACCAGAAGCGGGAGGATTCGACACGGTTTGCTGATGCACGGACGACCTATCGCGAGAATCTCATCCGCTATGTCCGTGATGCCCGAGGTGCTGGCGCGTTCCCCGTTCTCCTGACGCCGGTGAACAGGCGCTCGTTCGACAGTGGCGGCCGGTTCAAAGACAAACATGGTGAGTATCCGGCGGTGGTTCGGGCCATTGCGGAGGAGGAGCAGGTTCCGCTCATCGACCTCCATGAACGGAGCAGAGTCCTCTTTGAACGGCTTGGACCGGAACAGACCACAGACCTTTTTCTCCGTGTGCCACCGGGGGTGTACGGCCGGGTGCCGGAAGGAAAAGAGGACAACACGCATTTCAGCAAAGGCGGCGCCCTGATGATTGCGCGGGAGGTGGCTGCTGGGGTCCGTGATCTCGGATTGCCTCTCGCCTCGCATCTCATTCCCTGCTCGCCCGACTCACTCCCCGGGTTAGGTCTTGTGGTTGGGCTGGACAGGTACTTCAACAATGAGTGGAAAGACGGTCCGGACGGCAGGAAACGGTCCTTCCATTACACATGGGATGATACCGCCAACTCGGGATACTCGATACTGGGAACGATCGTCTATGACCTGGGGTACACGATTACGACATGTCTCAGTGCACCCACGCCGGACCTCCTCCGCCATGTTTCTCTCTATCTGATTGTGGATCCTGACACCCCCGCGGAGAGTGAGAATCCTGCGACAATGAACGCTGCGTTCGCGGACATTATCGAACACTGGGTGAGGCAGGGAGGCGTGCTGGTGCTTCTCGCGAACGATTCCGGCAACTGCGAGCTTGACCGGTTCAATATTCTGTCGGACCGGTTCGGAATACACTTCAATCAGGACAGTCATCACAGGGTCAGAGGAGTGGACTACGCTGCGGGCGCGAATGACAACCTGCCGGATCACCCGCTGTTCACAGGGGTTGGGAGGACGTTTACAAAGGAGGTATCCTCTCTATCTCTCTCTCCGCCCGCGAAACCCCTTCTTAGCGAAGGGGAGCTGGTGCTCATGGCATCTGCGCAGATCGGAAACGGACTTGTGTTCGCCGTCGGGGATCCCTGGCTGTACAACGAATATATAGACAACCGGCGGCTCCCGCAGGGGTTCAACAATGCGGTTGCGGCCCGGAATCTCTTCCGCTGGCTTGCCACAGTAGTGCCGGACAGGGAGTCTGTCCAGGGCCGGTTCTTCCCTACGGAGGATCATTGATGATGATCTTCTCCGGATCTGGTGCACGCTGCATTCTGCCCATGCTGGTTGCGTGGATGCGAAGTGAAGGAGGAGTAGAATGAGAAGACTTCTTTACCGACTCCTTATTGTCCTTGCGCCAGTCGTCTGTTGCGCCGGAACGTCTGCGCCGGGAAGCGGAGCATTGTCGATCCGCTCAGGCGAGATCGTCGTGGCGAAAGACGGCTCTGGGGATTTTTCCACGGTCCAGGAAGCCCTGGCCGCGGCCCCTGTCGACGGGGCGGAACGGACGGTGATTCTTGTAAGAGATGGAGTGTACAGGGAGAAGGTTGTCTGCCCTGCGAACAGGACCAATATCACTCTCAAAGGTGTAGGCCGCGATCGGGTCGTTATCACCTACGATGACTATGCCCGCCGGATTGTCGGGGCGGAGACGCTAACCACCTACACCTCTTATACCTTCTGGATCCGGGCCGATGGCTTCAGGGCGGAAAACATCACGTTCCAAAACTCAGCGGGGCGCGTCGGTCAGGCTGTGGCGGTCATGGTGGATGCCGACCGGGTTGAGTTTGTCAATTGCCTGCTCAGGGGAAATCAGGACACGTTTTACACGAAGGGCACAGGGCGCTGTTATCTGCGTGAGTGCGAAATCGAAGGTACCACGGATTTCATATTCGGGAGTTCGATTGCAGTGTTTGACCGGTGCTCGATTCTGAGCCTCAAGGATTCCTATATTACCGCGGCTTCCACCCCTGCAGGCAACAAGTTCGGATACGTTTTTTTCAACTGCCGCTTGACCGCATCTGATTCTGTCACACGGGTGTATCTCGGCAGACCTTGGAGGTCCCATGCGAGAACCGTGTTTGTGAATTGCTGGCTGGACGGGCATATCCTTCCGGAGGGCTGGCACAACTGGTCAAAACCGGACGCGGAAGAGACCGTCTTCTACGCTGAACATGGCTCGAGCGGGCCTGGCGCAAACGTTACGGGGCGCGTCCGCTGGTCGAGGCAGCTTGAACCTTCGGAGGCGGGACAGTACACGGTGGAGAACATTTTTCGCGCGGATTCACGATCCGCTCCGTTTTCGAGTGACTGGATGCCGGAGGTCCGCTAGTGCCGAGATACGGAATGCCCGAGCGGGTATCGTGGCTGAACATAGTCTGCGATGCCCTGAATATGTCAGGGATGGCAGACGGCACTATTCACGGAACCTTTGGAGTCGAGACGCCAGTGCTCCACCGAAGATCAGTCCGTACACGAGGATACGCGCAGTGTCGGCTCCAGTTACACAGACGCGGCTGGATCATCTAAGAATTTGGCTCGGACGCACTGGCATCCGGGGGATCCAATGAAGAACACCTGCCTGCTGCTCCCCCTGACGCTCTGGTCTGCCCTCTGTATGCCGGTCAGCGTGTCCGCAGGGCTCCAGCAGGATTCTCTTCTCTCTGACGTCTGGGTCCCTGACAACGGGGACGGCACCTATTCGAACCCGGTTATCCACGCCGATTACTCCGATCCTGATCTCATCCGGGTGGGGGATGACTTCTACCTGACTGCCTCAAGTTTTAACTCTATCCCGGGCCTCCCGATTCTTCATTCCCGAGATCTGATCCACTGGACCATAATCGGCCATGCGCTTTCCCAACAGCTGCCGGTCGAATACTTCCAACAGCCCCGCCACGGGGAGGGTGTCTGGGCTCCCGCGCTCCGGTACCATAACGGCGAATTTCGGATCTACTATGGAGATCCGGACCGGGGGATCTATCTCCTCCGGGCTGCGGAGGCTCGCGGTCCCTGGAGTTCCCCGCTTCTCATCGAGGAGGCGAAGGGTTGGATTGATCCCTGTCCTTTCTGGGATGAGAACGGAGACGTGTACCTCGTGCACGCCTGGGCGAAGAGCCGTGCGGGATTCAACAGCATTCTGACGCTCAGGAAGATGAATGCGGATGGGACCAGGATTATCGGGGAGGGAGTCACGCTGTTTGACGGTTCCCTGGAACATCCGACCATTGAAGGACCGAAGATGTACCGGCGTGAAGGGTACTATTATGTCTTTGCGCCGGCCGGCGGAGTGAAAACGGGGTGGCAAACAGTGCTTCGCTCGAGGAACATCGAAGGTCCCTACGAAGCGCGCGTGGTGATGCACCAGGGCCGAACAGGGGTCAACGGCCCGCATCAGGGGGCCTGGGTTGAGTTGAAATCAGGTCAGTCATGGTTCATGCACTTCCAGGACCTGGATGCCTACGGCCGGGTTGTCCACCTCCAGCCGCTGACCTGGCGGGAAGGCTGGCCAGTCATTGGCACCGATGAGGACGGAAACGGGATCGGTGAGCCCGTCCTGAAGTGGAAATGTCCGGATCTCCCTGGCCAGCGTGTGAAGAACAATCCGCAGACATCGGACGAGTTTTCCGGGGGTACGCTCGGACTCCAATGGCAGTGGCCGGTGAACCCCGACAGCAGCTGGTTCGAATTCCGGAGGGAGAGGGGAGTCATGCGCCTGTACGCGCAGCGGCATCCGCCTGGAGCAAGGAGTCTCTGGGACATCCCGAATATTTGTTACCAGAAGTTCCCCGCTCCCGAGTTTTGTGTCACGACAGAGCTGACAATCATCCCCGGCAGGTCCGCCGCGAAAGCAGGGCTTGTCGTCATGGGGACGGATTACGCTGCCATTGCGGTGACGGCAGAGAGGGGCGGATACCTGGTCTCGGTATCAGTGTGCGAGGGCGCGGACAGTGGGAAGGTCGAGCGCCGGACTGCAACGATACCGATCAGCGAAAACAATCTAGTCTTCCGCGTAACGGTCAGAAAGGGAGCACTGTGCAGCTTCGCATATAGTATTGACGGCGGGGTCTTCAGCCCACTCGGAGAGCCGTTCATGGCCAGGGCGGGGAAGTGGGTTGGGGCCAGGGTTGGCCTCTTCTGTTCCGGAGAAGAGGATGATTCTCATGATGGGTATGTCGATGTGAACTGGTTCAGATTTCGTCGCCCCTGAGAATTGAAGCCCGGATCGGAGAGCGTCGTATCAACAGAGAAGATTGCCGGGATTTTCTCCCGGGCGTGGGCATAACGAGGAAAGGGATTTGTATGAGATTGACGCTCCTTTTGATTCTCCCGCTTCTCCAGTCCTTTGAAGCCCCAGGTCAGGAGCAGGCGGTCGGGCATCCCGTTCCGACCAGAATACTCACTCTTGACAGCTGCGTCAACGTATTTTCGCCTGCGCGGATTGAATCGACGAAGGCAGGGTATCAGTACTGGTTTGTGGGAAAAGACTTTCTTGACGGAAGGACCCTGAAGATGAGTGTCGTCGCTCCTCATACGGCGACGCATCCCCCTCACAGTCACCCGGAAGACGAATTCTTCTTTGTTCTGGAAGGGGAGGCCGAGTTCCTGCTTGCGGGTGAGAGCCGGGTGGTTGAGGGTTTTGCGAGTTTCTACTGCCCTCCTGATGTCCCTCACGGGATACGGAATGCGGGGGACGTCCCTCTTAAGTATCTTGTCATCAAGCGCTATCCAAACACCGGGGGAGGGAGGAAGTGACATCAGGCGTATGATTTTCGTTCCCTGGAAATACCCGGCCGTCTGGTTCATGGCCGGAACGCTGCTGTTTCCCGTTCAGCCAGGATGTGCTCAGGGCAATCGCACGGAGAGTGAGAACCTGGATCTCTCGGGTTTCCAGGACGGCGCGCATCACTGGTACGATATTGCTGAAGAGGATAGGTTGATCGTGCCGCTTCCCGGGCAGCGGAGGTACGAACGGGGCGACATTGCAGGAATAGCCGACAACATCCTCCTCTTTCAGAATTCGAACGGCGGATGGCCAAAGAACTATGACATGCGTGCCGTCCTGACCGACGAACAGAAAGCTAGGGTCAGGGCAGGATTTGACGAGCGGAATACGACGTTTGACAACGGTGCCACCCATGCGCAGGTCAAGTATCTCGCGGGTGCATACCGGATCACCGGGGATATCCGATATCGTGATGCGTGTCTCCGGGGGATAGATTTTATCCTGGACGCTCAATACCCGAACGGCGGCTGGCCTCAGTTCTATCCGGATACCAGCGGCTACAGGAAATACATCACCTTCAACGACGGTGCGATGATCGGAGTGATGAGCCTCCTTCTGGGGATGGTTGACGGCAGCGCGGACTTCGCATTTGTCGATTCTCTGCGCCTGGGACGCATCCGGGCAGCGCTTGGGGCCGGCATGAAGTGCATTCTGGCCTGCCAGATCCGCCGAGACGGAAGGCGGACAGTCTGGTGCCAGCAGCATGATAACAGTGATCTCCAGCCACGTGGTGCCAGGACGTTTGAGCCGGCAGCATTTGCCGGGGGCGAGAGCGCTGATATTGTTCACTTTCTGATGCGGGTTGCTGATCCGGATTCGACGGCTATTGACGCGGTGACCGGAGCGGTGGAGTGGTATAATCGGTCGGCGATTTCGGGTATCAGGATCGAGACCGTTGAGGCGCCGACTATGCGCTATCTGTATCACACAACGAGTACTGACCGAATCGTCGTGAAAGACTCGACGTCGCCTCAGATCTGGGCCCGTTTCTATGATCTTCAATCCAATCGTCCGGTCTTCTGCAACAGGGATGGGGAAATGGTGTCGTCGCTAGCCGAGGTGGAGCGGGAGCGGAGAACTGGCTACAGCTGGTATACCTATGAGCCCGCGGAGGTGTTGAAGCAATTCGAATCGTGGAGAGCCCGGCTTTCTGCTTCCGCGCCCCCCGGGCGAGGGGCTTCGCCGGGGAACCGATGACTGCCGCGGGGAGATTGGGATGTGTCGTTGTGATGGCGTTGTTCACCGCGTACACCATGGCTGCACAGGAGGTCCCGCGTGATACCTCCTACACGGTATACGGGACCTGGGTGAAGATCCGGAGCGAATATCCTCTGGCGGTGCCGGTGCCGGAGGCGGTGCCTCCGGAGGTTTCAGTTCGCAAGAATCTGGTGTACGCACGGTACGGGAGCCGAAGCATGCTTCTCGATCTGTACATGCCGGCGCCGGACAGTTTGTATCGAGCCCCGCTTGTTCTCCTTGTCCACGGCGGAGGATGGCGTTCCGGAGACAGGACGCAGATGGTCCCGCTGGCGGTGATTTGTGCAAAAAGGGGGTATGCAGCGGCAGCTGTGGAGTACCGGTTGTCCGGGGAGGCGAAGTACCCTGCGGGCATCGATGATCTCAAGGAGGCCATTCGCTGGGCAAGAGCGAATGCGGCATCACTGGACATCGATGGGGGAAGAATCGCCATTGTCGGTTGTTCGGCCGGCGGTACACTGGCGGCGATGGTCGCCGCAACGGGAGATCGAGCCGGATATCAGGGGAGAATCTCAAACGGGGGGACCTCGGCAGCCGTTCAAGCTGTCGTGGATATGGACGGGATTCTCGACTTCACTGATCCAGCGGAGAGCGGGAAGGACTCGGATCCATCTAGACTCTCTGCAGGGGCACGTTGGCTGGGCGGGACCTATAAAGAGAAGCCGGAGGTATGGCGGGAAGCCTCACCAGTCAATCACATCACCGGCGAGATGCCTCCGATTCTTTTTGTGAATAGCTCCGTTCCCCGGTTTCACGCCGGGCGTGATGAGGCAATTCGGAGACTGGAGCAGCTGGGTATCTACTCTGAGGT
>DKBG01000322.1 GCA_002451155.1 Ignavibacteria bacterium UBA6906 | reverse complement strand
CCGAGCACGACCATCAAGTATGAGCTGTCCAAGACTTCGATGGTGAGGTTGAGTGTGTGCGACATACTTGGTCGGGAGGTGGCTGAACTCGTGGACGGGAGGAAGGATGCCGGGTCGTACGAGGTCAGGTTTGACGCAGTGGGATTGTCAAGCGGCGTGTACTTCTACCGGTTGNNATCCGATTCTGATGAGCATGGGCATGGTTGGGTTGCTTTCAGAACTTCAGGCATTCCAAGCCTTGCTTGTGTCTGTGCCGTAGGCTATCTTCCCCATATGTTCCTCCACGCGCCGGGATTATCTCTTCAGGGCAGGTTCCGGTTGTTCCTCGATGCCGTACCAGGCTTCTGGGTCGCCGTTCTGGTTTGTCTTTCAATTTCTCCGTTCTAGCACCCACTCCGATGCGCTTTGCTTACCGTGGCTCTCGCACTCTGCAACTGTTCGTTGGACGCATCCGGTTCAACCTCGATTTCGGGAAGAGTGAACACAACTCACAATCATGAGGTGCAACATGACACACTGTCGTCTGCGCACGCTTCTGCTCCTTGTAACGATCGTTGGTGTCACGCACGGACTCCTTGCCCAAGGTCTCTATTATGAAAGCGTTCTCAAAGGAGGACCCTTCGGGGATGAAGGTCACGTCACGAAAACCTATCTCATGCCAAAGATGATGAAGCACGTCAATGCGGCAGATCAGGATTTCCTGCTGCTCCTGCTGGACAAGCAGAAGATCATCTCGGTGGACGCGAAAGCGAAGACCTACTGGGAACAAACCTTTGCGGACATGGAACAGTCGATGAAAGAAGCCTCGAAAGCGATGGATGAGCAACTTGCAGAGTTGCGGGCGCAAATGAAAGACATGCCGGAAGACCAGCGAAAGATGATGGAGCAGATGATGGGGACGAAGCTGGAGGGCAGCACGGAGAGCGTGCGGATCAGCAAGACGGGCGAGACGAAGAAGATCAGCGGGTTCGCATGCACAAAGTACGTGGCAAAAGAAGGTACGAAGGAACTCATGACAATCTGGACCACGAAGGATGTCAAGGGGTTTGAACCACTCCGGAAAGACTACGAGGAGCTGTCGAGACGTATGACCTCAATGAACCCTCGCTTCATGAAGGGTCTCATCGACGCCATGATGAAGGTTGACGGATTCCCGATCCAGACGGACTGGGCCGAGTTGTCAACCATAGTTACCAGAGTTGAGCAGCGATCCACTCCGGCGTCAGAATTTGCCGTTCCTGCGGGCTACACCAAGGAAGAGGTGCCAGGGCGCGGAATACAGGGAGAAGAAGACCCCGAGTAGGTCTGGCAACGGCAGTCGGAATCTGGAGACCCTGGCAGATCGTGCGTTCATCGCACGCTTCTCTCCCGTTGTGTGCAGTGCGCCACTTCTGACGATCGAGGATGTCCGGCCAATCTTCGCGCGAGGCTCTAGTCTCTCCTCCTTGCTAATGAGCATCGCGGTTGATAGATTGCACCGTTATCACACGCTGCCGTCTGGCAATGAGGGAGCAGCATCAGGGGAAACGTCATGCAGGAGGATCCATGAAACACTTCATTTTCTTTCTGCTGATCCTTTTCACGATTTCGGCGACCAGTCAGGCACAGGTACCGCTCGCTCACTTCGGCGTTCACGGGAACCTGATCAATGCCAAACTCAACGCGGAGCTCAGGGAGATTGCGGGTGTTCCTCCCCCGAGCGGCGCGATCGTCACGCTGGAGGAGGTGTACGGGCTCGGCTATGGCGGCGGCCTGCATCTGGACCTGGATATCGGCCTCCTGAGCTTCCGCCTGTCCGGGGACTACGTTACACTCTCCCCCGACAAGGAAAAATTCGCGAGTTTCATCAACGCGAGCCTCCCGGGTGTGCCGCTGGTCTATCAGGATGGCGGTGTCGTCACTCTTCTTTCCGGAACGGTGAATGCGAAGTTGGTGATATTGCCGCTGCCCGTGGTGAAGCCGTACCTCACCGGAGGGGGAGGAATCGCGGGTGTCAAGGCGACTGACGTAACACTCACCTTCGCCGGAAACCCTGTGCCCCCGTTCCCGATAATTGAGTCGCAGACTGTTGGGACATACAATCTTGGCGCCGGGGTGGATTTGGGACTGGGATCCCTGACACTCTACGGAGAGGTCAAGGTGACCTGGATTATGATCAAAGAGGGAACCAGCACGTACGTTCCGATCGGAACCGTCGGGATCACCTTCTGAGACCCGGAGAAAAGCTCTCTGCTCCGTCGCGAATTGGATATCACGATGTGATTTTCCGGTACACCAAAGGGCTCTCACTGTGGGGGCCTTTTGCCGTTTCATCGGCACATTGGGCGCACGAAGAGAATGAATCGCGGAGAATTGAAATACACCTTTGTCGCTTGGATCCTATGCTCTTGAGGAAAGAAAAACCATGAGAATTCCCGGACGCGCTTTTCTCGTTCTGCTGCTCCTACTATCTCACACAATCATTGCCCAGCCCCGGCGCTGGGCCGACTCGACGCTGGCGTCTTTGAGCCTTGAAGAGCGCGTCGGGCAGCTCTTCGTCGTGGAATTGGCCGCCGTGTTCACGCACGAGGACGATCAAGCGTACCAGTACGCCCTGGAAATGATCCATCGGTACCACGTCGGATCGTTCATCCTGGGTGGCGGAAATGTCCTCGACGTGCCGATCATCACAAACCGGCTGCAGAAAGAATCGAAAGTACCCCTGCTGATCAACGGCGACATGGAAGCGGGGATGACGTACGGGACTTCCTGGCGCCTGTCGCGCGGATGGACTGAACGACTTCCGAGATACATCCCCGGCGGAGGAACCCGCTTCGTCTCCCAGATGGCCATAGGCGCAACGCGGAATCCGGAGTATGCATATGAATTTGGTCGCATCACTGGAAGGGAATCACGTGCAGTCGGCATACGCTGGAGCAACTCCCCTGTGGCTGATGTAAACAGCAATCCCGATAATCCCATCATCAATACGCGATCCTTCGGCGAAGACCCGGCCATGGTTGCGGAGATGGTGGCTGCGTATGTGCGGGGAGCCCAGGGAGGCGGGATTATTGCGACGCTGAAACATTTTCCGGGCCATGGAGAAACCCGCGACGATTCCCATATGAAACTTCCCATCCTGCCCTTTGACAGAAAACGACTCGACAGCGTAGAATTTGTCCCCTTCAGGGCCGGTATTGCTGCAGGTGCCGGGGCCGTTATGACCTCTCACCTGTCTCTCCCCCGGATCGATTCGAGTGGACGACCTGCGACGCTTTCCGGTCCTGTCCTGACCGGTCTCCTGCGCAACGCCCTTGGATTCGAGGGGATTGTGGTCACGGACGGGATGCGCATGCAGGGCGTCACGGATCAATTCGGATCGGCGGACGCCTCGGTAATGGCAATTGAGGCTGGCGTGGATGCAATCCTGGGTATCGAGGACATCGACAGGGGATATAAGGGAGTCCTGGAAGCTGTACGATCAGGACGTATCACAGAAGAGCGGATCAACAGATCGGTTCGTCGGATCCTTGCGGCGAAGGCGCGGGTTGGGCTCGATCGCGGGTGGACAGTAAACATCGACTCGCTCTTCACTACCGTCGGGGCTCCGGAGTCCCAGCGGATCAGCCAGACCATCTCGGACGCATCCGTGACGCTTCTCCGCAATTCCAGGAACCTCCTACCATTGTCCCCGGCGACACGTCTTCATCTGGTCGTCGTCACGGAAGAGCCGGCGCAAGATCTCGGGACGGAACTTCTCGAAGAAATCAGGCCATTCGTCGCGTCGGTAGCGCTCACGAGGGTTTCCAATGAGACGGGACCCGAGCGCTTTGCAGAAATCACCCGCGCAACATCCCCGGATGGCATCCTGCTTGTTGGTGTCTATCTCTCGGTCGTCGCTTGGAAAGGGGAGAGGCACTTCGCAAAGCCACTGGAAGAATTTCTGCAATCTCTCGGAAGATCCCCCGTCCCGGTAATCCTTGTTGCCTTCGGCGACCCGTACGTCCTGGGAAAGCTGCCGGAAACCACTGTAGTTTTGACACCGTACAATGGCACATATCTCGCTGAACGTTCCACTGCGCGCGCGGTGACGGGTAGGATTGCGGTGAGAGGCAGACTCCCGGTTACGATTCCCGGTCGCGGCAGACTGGGAGAGGGGATTCGTCTTGATCCTGCATCACGGTAGCTGTGAAAATCTTAGGCCGCATTCCTCTCTCTGGTGAGCTGATTTCTGCTTTCATTGGTGCTGAGTACGGAAGGCGCATGCGCAGGTGACGGCGCGTTGGTATCTGCGGAGACCCTGGTGGGGGGGCTGGCGTGTCCTTCCGCAGGTCCTGGCACTTCAATGTGCTTCAGCGTAGGGAAGTGGACGAATGGCGAACACTCCGGAGTCATTCCCTGTTCTCGGTCCGGTGGTCATTGCAGCCGGCCTTTTGTTCACAGGACTTCCCATTTCCGGTGATGAAAGTCTGCCACCGCGCGAAAGCCCACCTACGTTTCTGGGGCCGAAGTGGGAACAGTG
>DKBG01000224.1 GCA_002451155.1 Ignavibacteria bacterium UBA6906 | reverse complement strand
AACCTCCACGGCCTCGCACGGATATGTGACAACCTGGGGGAATTGCATGCGCGCAGAGGGGACACTGCCGCCGGAATGGAATACCTGCAAAAAGCGGTGTCTCTCCTTGCATCGATTGGATCTGAAAGCAGTGACGGAATGCCCGAAATGTGGCTTCAATCTGGAACGTGGTAACCGGAGGGAAACGTGCTCTTTGCCAGAGGAAATACTCTGACACCAGCTCCCGGAGAAATAGTCCGGGAGGCCTCCCGATTCGTGGGCAGAATGTTCAGGGAGCGGCTCCCCGCCTGGGCAGTCTACCACGGCTTCAATCACACGGTGCGTACCGTCGAAGCAGCCGAGTCGATCGGAAAGAAAACCGGTCTCACCGCCGAGGAGCTTGATATCCTCCGCCTTGCGGCCTGGTTCCACGACACCGGGTACCTTACCTGCCATAAAGGACATGAGGAAAAAAGCGCGCGCGTCGCAGTCCGGTTTCTGCGCGCACGCAGCTATCCGGAGGGGAGAATCAATCGTGTGGTGGGGTGCATTCTGGCAACGAAGATGCCGCAGAAACCNNCCCTGGAATGGTTGAATCGATCGGAGGCCCTGCTTGCCCGCTACCGATTTCATACAGCATACGGACGGAAAGAGCTCGAGAAAGGCCGGCGGGAAAACCTGCGGATACTGCGGGAGTACCTCAGGCGAAGAACCTCCGGCGAAAGGGACAGGAAGACATCCGGAGGCAGCGCCGCCGGTCTCGCAGGAAAGCCCCTCCGTCGGAGAGCAACACGATAGTCCAATCGCAGCTATCCCCCTTTCACCGTAGCGCNNAAGGTCAGCAATTCACGACATTCGGAGATCAGGCCAGCGGCTTTCCCGCCACCCACGGATACTCTCGCCTTCCCACCGTCCCCCCGCTTCGGAAGGTAGATCTTGCCGGTCACCTCGAGATTCAGCTCCTTCGCCAGATTCGTAACTTCAGCGGGAAAGTCGACTATGCCGAAATCGCCCGTTACCGCTTCAACGATGATCGAAACGCGGCCCCCGGGCTTGAGGATGCGTGCGGTTTCCCGCATGATTGTTTTAAGATTCATCATGGTTTCCGACCGCACCGCGCCGGGCGAGAAGCCGGGTTCCGTACCCCGCGGGTAGTATTCATGCGGCGGATCAAGGAACACATAGTCGATCGAACCGGTCTGTTCAGGGATGCCCGTTTGGAGTATATTTGCCCTCTTGATACGACCGTCGGCCGGGTCAACGTCGTACATCCGGCATGACCGATCGTTGAAGTAAGGGACTGTTTCGATCACATCGCCAGTGGTTCCGCTCCCGGCCATCGGATCGAGGACCACCCAGCGCGGTTCGGTGTAGTAATACAACGCGTTTGCCACGACCTGTCCCGGCAGACGTCCTTTGTACCCNNGTCTCCTCAACCCTCGTCGCAAGTTCGAAGTAGAACATTTCCGGAAGAGGACGCTTGCTGACATCGGGATAGTAGGTATAGAACCGTTGACAGTGCCTGAGCATCTGGAGTGGAAATTTGAACCCCGGAATTTCCGCCATACGCTTGAGCATCTGTTCGGCGAAGATCCCCTCTTTCAATGCCGCCGGAATTACCCGATCCACAAGGAACTTCCCCAGATCCCAGTAATTATCGGCTGTGAAGGCATTCACTTTTTCGATCAGAGGATCGAGACTTGACGCTCGCCCTGATGGCGCAGGGTGACGCGAAGGAGTTCTTGTCATGGCTCGCTCGCTGGTGGGGTGCCCGTGAGGGATGATGGTCTTTTTTCAACGATACGTCTTCCGGAGAAGATTTGCAATCCACTGGCCCGGGATCAGCCCATCCCGGGCCGCGGGCGAAGACGCGCACTATCAGGGCCGCACGGAGCAGATAGTGGAGGCCTGCCCGTTACCACCGCGAGATGCATGCCCGCAGGGCGTGCTGACCGGTGCCGCACAGATGGGGAGCCTCTGGCCGTTTCACGCCCATCGACAAGCGAACCCGATCGTACCCCGGTGGCAGATTTGCACCGTCGGCGGGCGCGGCCGGGGCAAGGTTCTTTCTTGATTCTCACGCCAAACTAAATTACACTATAAAACACGGGGCGTTTCGCAGGCGCCTGGGCTGGCACAGCGTCCCGCACCAGCACCCTTATCTCACACACACTGGCTGAGAATGAAAGAACAATTTCTCCGAATGCTCGACTCAATGGAGCGGTTCTGGTCACAGGTTGCCACTATTCTCCCGGGAATCCTGGCCGCCGTGGTGCTTCTGATTGTCGGTTGGCTTCTCGCCCGTGTCGTACGGAAGGGGGTCATACGACTGCTGAAGTTGCTCCGGCTCGACATTGCCGCGGAGAAGACGGGCATTGAGGATTTTCTCCTACAGGGTGGGGTCAGGTACACGGCCGTCACGCTGATCGCGAATTTCCTGTACTGGGTGGTTCTTCTGACGTTCATGCTGGCCGTGCTTGACAGTCTGGGTTTGCAGGCGGCATCGGACTTCTTCGCAAAAACGGCTCTGTTCATCCCCCAGATTTTTGGTGCGCTGGTTATCCTTCTCTTTGGAACTCTCTTTGCGAAATTCCTGGGAGGTTTGGTCAGCACGTATCTGCAGAATGTCGGCGTGGGGGGAGCAACGGTAGTGGGGACCGTGGCCCAATGGGCCCTTCTCCTTTTTGTGGTTTCAATTGCCCTTGAACAACTTTCAATTGGCGTTCAGATTGTTCTCGCCGCCTTCCAGATCGCCTTTGGCGCTTTCTGCCTGGCACTTGCGATCGCATTTGGGATCGGTGGAAGGGATCTTGCGGCGCATCTTCTCGACAAGCTCTGGAAAAGACAGCAATGATCATCGACTGCCATACGCACATCAATAATTACCACAATGAAGAGGTCGAGTCCCT
>DKBG01000039.1 GCA_002451155.1 Ignavibacteria bacterium UBA6906 | reverse complement strand
CACGCCGCCAGCGTTCGTCCTGAGCCAGGATCAAACTCTCCGTTGTAATTTTAAGTTACACCTTTGAGTCTGACATTTGGCTTGAAGTGTTGCCTGTTTCCAGGCACCTTAGCCAAGGTTAGAAACTCTGCTAAGGTTGACTAATGGCTGTGCACACTATTTTTCAAAGAACATCGCCCATATTTCTGGGCTGCCCAAATTCTTAACGGGCCTTAAATATACACAAGAATAATTCTGAAGTCAAGTCCCAGGGAGGAAAAAAAATGAACACCTTAACCAACCCTGCAGCGCCAATGAAGGCCTATATCAATACAGAAAATGGGATTCAAAGTCAAGTCCGCCGGCCACCCCATGCCCCCGGGGCACCGAACCACCCCGCACGCCCGAACAAGAATACTGAACAGACAGGAGGCGTTACAAGTTCCCAAACCAGTGAAAACTCAGACCCCGCAACTGCCCTACATCTGCAGTCCGCCAGGTCCCATGAACGGCACGACACCGCGGGCACATCAACGAAGCGTCTGCACACCCCAAGACTTCAACGTTTCAAGCATCTCGAGGTTGGTTAGCTCATACTGAATGGGCGTTACAGAAACATACCGCTCCTGGATCGCCACCTGATCCGTATCAGCATCGGTGTCAGTCACATTCATCCGCCCGGTCAACCAGAAATACTCGCGATTTGCCGGATCCCGCCGCACATCAAACGTGTCTTCCCACGTCGATCGTCCCTGACGCGTGACACGAACACCAAGGATATCGCTTTCGGGAACGGCGGGAACATTGACATTCAACAGCGTGCCCGCAGGAAGTCCGTGGGCGGCGACCAGATGTGCCAGCTGCCTCGCAAACCTGGCTGCAAACGAGAAGTCGGCCTGGTGATATGTCGTAAGCGAGACGGCAATCGAGGGGATCCCGAGAATCGTTCCCTCTGTTGCTGCAGACACGGTTCCAGAATACATGATGTTGATGGCCGTGTTTGACCCGTGATTGATCCCCGAGAGAACCAGATCCGGTTTCCGTTTGAGAAGAAACTTGACCGCCAGCTTGACTGCATCAGCCGGTGTCCCTTCGACCGCATACCCGAAAAACTCATTGTTCTTGTGAAACGGGAGAGCTCGCAGCGGATAGTTCATTGTTATCGCATGGCCAACAGCGCTCTGCTGACGGTCCGGCGCAACAACACTTACGTCGGCAGACCGCTTTAGCTCCTCGACCAGAGCGAAGAGTCCCGGTGCATCAATTCCGTCATCGTTTGATACAAGAATGTTCAGTCTGTGTGCATCACCCATGTGTGAATTCCCCTGTCGGGACTTCCCGCCGATCCGGCCGACCCTGCCCTGCCCAGGGAGGATCGGTCAATAGCTCTCTTTCTCTCCCGGGAACGTCCCCACCTTTACATCCTCAATGTACTTCCTGAACGCGTCTCGCATCACCTGAGCGAGCTCCGCATACCTCCTGACAAACCTCGGCTTGAATTCTTCTGTCAATCCTAGCATATCATACACCACAAGGACCTGCCCGTCGCACGAAGGACCGGCGCCGATCCCGATCGTCGGCACCCGGACAGACTCGGTGACCGTCCGCGCAAGTTCCGACGGGATCTTCTCCAGGACGATCGCGAAGACTCCCGCGTCGGCAAGAATTGCGGCATCCTTCAGGAGCTGATCAGCTTCGGTAGGATCAGTCGCCCGGACTTCATATGTCCCGAACTTATTGATCGCCTGCGGGAGCAGCCCAAGATGTCCCATCACTGGAATGCCGATCTTCACCAGATGTCGGACAATATCTGCGATATACGCCCCACCCTCCAGCTTAACAGCACCGACGCCAACCTCCTTCATCACTCGCCCACAGTTCTTCACCGCATCGTCAATGCTCGTCTGATAGGACATGAAGGGCATGTCGACCACAATCAGCGCGTTGCGCACTGCCCGCTTTACCGCTTTAGCATGGTAGATCATGTCCTCCACGGTGACCGGCAAGGTGGTCTCATGACCCTGCACAACATTCCCAAGCGAATCGCCGACGAGGATGATATCTACGCCCACCGCATCAAGATATCTGGCGACAAGATAATCGTATGCCGTCAGCATGGCGATCTTCTCGCCGGACTCTTTCATCTCCAGCACGCGCTTCGTGGTTATCACGCGTTGCCTGGACGTCTCAGGATTCGACACTGACATGGGGGGCCGCCTGCGTCATTCGTGGAGGGTGATTTTCGCGTCATCCGCAGCGGGGCCGGCGATCGCCAGTTCCGACACTCCATCGCCGGGCCGCGGGTCGGAGAATGTGGTTCCCCACTCCTCTTCAAATCCGCGGCGAACAGCCCGGGCGAGTTCGACGCGATCGACTGGTCCACCGAGTATCTCACTCAGGTCCACAGTTCTTTCTTCCATTTGAGTACGGAGGCGCGATACAGCGCTGTCATCCCGCACTGTGAGGTATCCTACTAACCTCTTATGTGCTGGACCGCAGAGAATCGAACCATGCTGCAACACAACATCCCGTTCACCATCGGCGAACCGCCGCTGTGCGCTCCCCACAAGTTTCCGCCCGTCAACCTCGATCTCGTACCGGGCGGAACTTGTAAAACAGGGAATGGACGACACTTGACGGTACGCGGCGGCAAAGTCTGGCTGTGATTTCTGCAACGAGGCGGAAACACCGAACAGCGCAAGTCCGCGGACGAGTGCACGACTAACGGAGTTGTACACATCCAGAACGCTCCGTCGGCCCGCGTGCATCACAACACAGTATGTCAATTCTTCGGCGTGGAGAATCGCACGGCCACCCGTCGGACGCCGGACAATATCGATTCCGTCGCGCATGCATGCTTCGCGGTCCAGATCAGCATCCTGCTGATTGTAGCCGAGCGATACAGCCCAGGGAGACCACCCGTAGAATCGAAGGGTGGGACAACCCTGACCCCGCTGCAACTGTCGTGCGAGGGATTCGTCAAGACGCATGTTGAACGCCCCGCTCCGTGCACCGGAATCAAAGAAATACCAGATGTCGCGACTCAACGGCGAATTCACTTGAGATGACGAGGCGCCGGAGTGAGCCCGCGGGTGCTCCGGCCGATGAAGGTGAGGACCTGCTGGACTTCAGGCACAGTCATAAGGTCGGTCTGGTCCTTCAACCGCGTGACAGCCTGCGAGACGTTCAGGCTAGACCGGTTGAGAATGAAGTAGGCCCGATCAAGAGCGTCCAGAGTCTCACGGGAGAAACCACGACGACGGAGGCCAATACTGTTGAGTCCCTCGACTCGCACCGGCTCCCCTGCAGCAAGAACGAATGGCGGCACATCTTTTGAGACGCGTACCCCCCCGCCAATCATCACGTGCGAGCCGATGTGGACGAACTGGTGAACCACGGTCATGCCGCCGATGATCGCCCAGTCTCCCACCTCAATGTGGCCCGCAAGCTGAACACCGTTCGCAAGGATCAGATGATCACCCAGCACACAGTCGTGCGCAACATGCGAATAGGCCATGAGGAAACAGTCGCTCCCAATGATCGTCCGCCCCGTTTCGCCGGTGCCGCGATGGAGCACGGCATATTCACGAACCACTGTGTTATTTCCCACTTCACAGGTCGTCGGCTCGTTGCGGTACTTCAGATCCTGCGGGGCGTGGCCGACCACCGCTCCATGGTAGATGTGGCACCCCCTCCCGATTCGCGCCCCGCTGGCGATGAGAGCGTGCGCATCGATGATGCTTTCATCCCCCACGACGGCCCCCTTCTCCACGATGGTGAACGGGCCGATTGTAACATTCGCGCCGATTACAGCCTCCGGGCTGACAACCGCCCTCGGGTCAATGGTTCCGGTCATGTTGAAGTCAGTTCAATGAAGGTTCAGAGGAAGGGGTGGCATTGCTTCGGGCACCATCGCCACCGGATGTGACGTTGCTCCGCTCTACAATTGAGGCCATCATCTCGGCCTCGGCAACGACGACCCCGTCGACGAACGCCCTGCCCGCCATTTGGCAGATCCTCGTCTTCTTGGTCACCATTCTCAACTCAAAGATCAACTGGTCGCCGGGCGTCACGGGCCGGCGGAATTTTGCATTGTTGATAGACATGAAATAGACGAGCTTCCCGTCNNACATTCTTCACCCCGATAATACTCTCGTCCATTTTGAAGTCAATGATCTTGTCCACGAGGAGGAAAGGATAGCGGTGCGGGAGTATCCGCTTGATTGCATTGATGTCGAAGACTGCCCCCTCTTTCCGTTCGTGCATGTACTTCCGCACGAGTTTCTTCTGCTGGTAGAGCTTCCTGATCTTCCGCGCGAATTCTATATTGCTCGCATGCCCGGGCCGGGCGGCGAGAATTTGAGCCTTAAGCGGCACGCCGATCAGGGCCAGATCCCCCATCATGTCCAGGAGCTTGTGACGCGCAGGTTCGTTCGGGAAATAGAGTGCTCTATCGTTGAGCACTCCCGTGCTCCCCAGAATCACAGACTGGGAGATCCCGAGCTTTCCGGTGATTCGGGTGATCTCCTGCCGACTCAGGTCGCGGTCAACAATAACGATGGCGTTATCCAGATTCCCGCCCTTGATGAGGCCCTGACTGTGCAACATCTCTACCTCATGGAGGAAGCAAAACGTCCTGCAGGGAGCAAACTCTGTAACGAATTCAGTTTCCAGGTCAAACAGGCCACTGTGCTGGCTTCCGAGGGCCGGATTGTTGTAGTCCACCATAACTGTAATACGATAGTCATCGGTCGGAAGTGCCACAATATCGACCTTCTTCTCCTCGTTGCGATAGTGAACCGTCTGATCGATGATGAGATAGTCCTTTGGCGCGCTCTGTTTTTCGAACCCGGCCTTGAGCAGGGCGTCAACATACGGTTTCGCACTCCCGTCTCCGATTGGGGGTTCGATTCCATCAAGTTCGATCACAATGTTGTCGACCTGCATGCCCACCAGGGCCGCCATCACATGCTCAACGGTGTGAACACGCGCGTCGCCAACGGCAAGGGTTGTCCCTCGGGCGAGATCCACGACATGATCCACATCGGCCGGAACTTCAGGCGCACCACCCAGATCCACGCGGCGGAATCGGATCCCGTAATCCTCCGGAGCGGGACGGAACGTCATCGAGGTAGTGGCTCCAGTGTGCAGACCAATTCCGCTCAACGACACCGGGTGTTTGATGGTGCGCTGCTGTACGAGCATGAGCTACCTTTCAGATGGTGAACGATACGTGTCCAATAATCGCAAACATTCAGGATGTCCGGTCGGAGGATGATTCCAGGGACTTACGGAGATCCGCGATCGTGCCTTCCAGCTCTTCGATCCGTTGCTTCAGCTGCCTGATCGTAATGAGCAGCTCGGGCAGCTGCGTGAGTGCACCCTGGATGCGAAACGCTTCACGCTGGGGGAGGGCAGGATATCCGAAATAGGTCCCACCCGCCTTCTCGATCGAACGATGCACGCCGGACTGAGCCCCGATCCTGGTGTTATCGGCGATGGAAAGATGGCCCGTGAATCCCACTTGCCCGCCAATCATGGTGTTCTTGCCAATCTTCGTGCTTCCTGAGATGCCGGTCTGAGCCGCGATGACCGTGTGTTCCCCGATCACCACATTATGTCCGACCTGGATCAGGTTATCCAGTTTGGTGCCGCGCTTGATCCTTGTCTCCCCCATCGTCGCCCTGTCCACCGTGCAGTTTGCCCCAATCTCCACGTCGTCTTCCAGAACAACAATCCCAAGCTGAGGAATCTTGTCATACGTCCCGTCACCCCGTGGGGCAAAACCGAAGCCGTCGCTCCCGATAACGGCCCCGGACTGAATGATAACCCGGGACCCGATCCGGCATCCTTCGCGCACGGTCACATTGTGATAGAGAAGGGAGGATCGGCCTACCTCGGCACCCTCAGCCAGCACCACCCCGTGACAGATGATGCTGCCGTCACCCACATGACACCCCTCCGCAACGACGGCGTGTGCACCGATTCTCACGTTTTCCCCGATGACCGCAGACGGATGTATTGCGGCAGTCGGATGAATCCCGGGCGGCAGGGGATCTTTCGGAGGATTGAAAACGAGAAGGACCTTCAGAAACGAGAGGTAGGGGTCATCAACACGAACCAGCACAGGCCGGAATCGTGATGTTTCCTCCTCACTCAAACGCAGATTCTTGTTGACGATCACCGCGGATGCATGGGAGGAATCCAGGTAGCGGATGTACCGAGGATTGGCGATAAAGGTGATGTCCCCCTCGGTCGCCTCTTCGATTTTGGCCACCCCGGAAATCTCGGTCTCCCCGCCTGATTCTTCCCGTCCCACGTCCGCACCGATAAGATAGGCAATATCCCGGAGCTTCATGGGTATCGTCCCCCGACACGAGGTTCATTTTCCGAACGTCTGCATCCGCATCAAAACTTTCTGGGTGAGATCGTTCTTTTCGTTGGCATAGAGGAGCAGCACCTCGCCACTCCGGTCAAAGATGTAATCGTATCCGTCATCCAGGGCGATTTCTTCCAGGACTTTGAAGATCTTGTTCTGGATCGGCTTCATCACCTCATTCTGTTTCTGAAAGAGCTCGCCGTTCTGTCCGAACTTGCGATTCCTGTAATCCACGATCTTCTGGTCCAGATCACGGAGTTCCTTCTCCTGCTCAGCACGCGCCTGATCAGTCAGGATGAGCTTTCTCTTGTCATACTCGTCAAATCTCTTCTTCCATTCCGCCTGCATCTTCGTCAGCTCGGCTTCCCACTGAGCGACAAGCGCGTCAAGCGACTTCTGGGCATCAATCGCCTCCGGGAGCGTCTGCATGATCGTCTCGGAGTTAATGTGAGCGATCTTCGTTTGCCCCGATGCCGTGCTCCAGGCGAGCGCCAGGAGCACCACGGCCATCCATCTGTGTGCGCGCATCCGACCTTACTTCCCCCGCTTCAGTTTGTCGATAACCTTGAAGGTGAGATCATGCGAAGCATCACCGTACAACAAGATCTGAACCTGCTCGGTCTTGTCGAACACAAAGGAGTATTTTTCATCCTTGGCGACGGCAGCGATCGCATTCTTTATTTTCTCTCGTATTGGGGCAAGGAGTTTCTCCGTCTCCTTGGCGATGGCTCCCTCAGCACCGAATTTTTCGACCCGGAAGGCGTTGAATTGCCGTTCCATCTCTATCAGCCTCTGTTGCTCAGCCCGCTTCGTTTGCTCGTTCATGAGGGCTTCTTTCTTCTGGTAGTCCTCATATCTGGCCTGGAGCTCACGCTGCATGGCCTCCAGAGAATCCTGATACGGTTTCGCAACAGCATCGATCCGCTTTTGAGCATCCTGCGCGGCAGGAAGTTCCTGGAAAATCTTGGCGGAATTCACGTAGCCGATCCTTTGCGTCTGAGCCACGGCGAGAGTCGATGCGATTAGCAGCATCACAAGAACGACGACACCAACGATGTTCTTCACGCTATCCTCTTCAATAATAGATGGTATGACAACTCAACCCCTTCAGAGCAGATGACGGTCACGCTTTCCGCCCCAGGTGTGGTAATGTAACAATCATACGGCAAAAGTGAAACGATCAGTCTCGCGGGTACGGAGGCACGTGCCGAAACAGGCTAAAATTGCCTGTTCCCCCAGAACGAGGAGGATCCGGGCAGAGCACAACAGACTACTCCCTTCGCGCAGGCGGTTTCAGAAGCCCCGTCCGAAGACGAAGTGAAATCTCCACCCGTCCGGCCTGCCATCGCGCGGGTAGATATCGTCAAATCCATACCCGTAGTCGAAGCCGAACATCCCAAGCGGTTGAATCTGGATTCGTCCGCCAAAGCCTGCGGACCGGGCGAGATTGAAAAGTTCAGCCGTCTGCATGGAGCGAAAGACGTTTCCTCCCTCGGCAAACGCAAGAAAATAGATCGGGATGGGACTCAGTGTTACGGCGAGCCGGAGTTCCACAGTGGTCTTTGTCATCGCCTTGCCACCCGTAATGTCCCCCCGGACGTTCCGCGGCCCAACCGATTGATCCGCGTATCCACGCAAAGGCGTCGTGGCAATGTAGCCCAGCCCGGTTCCGCCCATGAAGTACAAGTCAATGGGCGACAAGAGCGTGTTGTCCGAAAACTCCTTCAGGAATCCGTACTGTGTGCTGAAGAAAAGCACGAGCCGCCCAGAGCTCACCAGGGGGAGGAAGAATTCCGCCTGAAGCCCCCACTTGTGAAAATCAATGTCTCCAGGGAGGAGCGGTCCCCCGGCCATCTCTGCCGAAAAACTGAAGATAGACCCGCTCGATGGAAATATGGGATTGTCAGTGTCGTTCCGGGAAAACACGAGGCCGAGGCTGACTTGACTGGATTTCCCCTCACGGTAGATACCCTGACCGCTCGTGACGTCGTTGCGCTGTGCACGCAGGGTCAGGTCGGCTCTCCAGTAGATGTCCGGCCAGCGCAGCCGCCTGCCCAGGCGGATCGTGCCTCCGGTCTGTGAAAGATCGTACGTCCAGATTTGCCGCGTGTCGTACAGGCTTACCCCGAACAGCGTCGGTGTATCGAACATCCACGGCTCGGTGAACCCAATGGTAAACGTTCGTATACGCGACGCCTGCCCGAACATCCACTCGAAATTCAGGATCTGACCCGCTCCGCCCCGGAATGGCTCACTGATAGAAAAATTGTTGATCGTGAAACCCAGCGCCCCGGTGAAGCCGAACGCCCCACTGTATCCGACCGAGGCGTTCACATTGTCGCTCGATTTCTCCTGAACCTCGTAGGCGAGATCGACGGTCTTGTCGTCCACTAGCTGATAATCCGGACGCAACTTTTCGGGATCGAAATAGTTCAACTGCTGCAGCTGGCGCAGGCTTCGCAGAATCGCCGCCCGGCTGAAATAATCGCCGGGCCGGGTGAACAGCTCGCGACGGATCACCTTTTCCTGGGTCTTGGTGTTCCCTTTTATGCTGACAACCCCGATCTTGAACTGATTCATCTCAAAGACGTTGATCGTGATGTCCACGCTGTCATCCCCCACCCGAGTCTCCACCGGCTCCATGTTGAGCCGCAGATATCCGTTGTCGAGATAGAGAGAGGCCACATCCGTCTGCGCTTCATTCCCCCGGAGGTTCTGCTCAAATTTCTCAGAGTTATATATATCGCCTTTTGAAAAACCCAGGCGGTCACTCAGCACGGTATCGGAGTAGACCGTGTTCCCCGCCCAGGTAATGTTCCGCACCTTGTACTGCGCCCCTTCATATACCTTGATGAGTATGTAGGCATCCTCGCGATCATCGCTGTACCAGATCGAATCGGAAAGCACCTGCGCGTCGCGATAGCCATTCCTGCGGTATAACTGGACGATGAGCTTTTTGTCTTCTTCGTACTTCTTTCGATCCAGTTTGGCCGACGACCAAAACTTCCACCAATGCTTCTCCGCGGTCTCGTCCATCGCTCCCCGCAGGTCCCCCTCATCAAAGGCAACATTGCCTTCGAACATGATACGGTCGACAGAGACTTCTTTTCCCTCCTCTATGGAGATTAGAAGGATTACACGATTCTTGCTCGTGTCCGCCGGGATCGTGGATGCCTGCACCGTGGCGAGAAGATAGCCCTCCTCCTCATAGAGCTTCTGGATGGCCTTTCTGATGCGGACAACTTCCTGGGGAGCGAGCACCTGTCCCTTCACGAGCGGAATCTTCTTCTCAATATCACTCGTACTGATCTCATCATTGCCGCGGATATCCGCGCGTTCGAAACGGGGAAGCTCCCGCACCTTGATGACCAGGTAGACACCATCACCCAATCGCTGATCGATGGCGACCTGAACATCTTCAAAAATCTTCAGCGACCAGAGCTTGCGAACAGCCTGGGCGATCTGATCACCAGGGACTGTGATTTCGTCCTCGACGCGCAATCCGGAGTTTGCAATAACGGCAACAGGATCGGCCAGGGTGTTCCCCTCGACAGAGATTCCGAGGATTTTGTACACTTCCTGAGGTTGGGTACGTTGAGCGAAGAGGAAAGAGGTAATGACCAGACCAGATCCCACAACCGCCAGCACACGCTTCATCATGTCACGGTCCTGTCACACTCTTGATCAATCGATGGACATACGAGCTTGACCCGCCGCTGACACCCGCCTGCCCGCTGATCATCCCGAAGCGGCGCTCACGCCGCTGATAATCACTGACGGCGGTATAGAAATCTGCCCGGCGGAAATCGGGCCAGAATTTTGAGGTGATGTGAATTTCAGAGTAGGCAAGTTGCCAGAGCAGGAAATTGCTTATCCGGAACTCCCCACTCGTACGGATAAGGAGATCCGGATCGGGAACGCCCGCCGTGGAGAGATAGGTGGCAAGCGTCTGCTCTGAGACATCCTCGGGACTGAGCCCGCCAGCCCTTACGGCAGCGGCCATCGCGCGAAATGCTTGCGCAAGATCCCACCGTCCGCTATAACTGAGCGCAAGGATCAGGGTGAGGCCCGTGTTGCCCCGCGTCTTCTGGATGCCGTCGGAGAGCTCCGCCTGGATTTCCTCGGGAAGCCTCCCGACATCGCCGATCGTTCGCAGACGGACATTGTTCTTGTGGAGTCGGTCCGCTTCGTCCCGCAACGCCTTCAGAAGTAGCCGCATCAGCAGCGAGACTTCCTCCTCCGGACGTTTCCAGTTCTCTGTTGAGAACGCGTAGAGTGTCAGGAAGTCGACGCCCAGCTGACCGGCCGCTTCGACAATATCCCGGACCGATTCAACGCCTTCGCGGTGCCCGGCAATTCGCGGCAGACCCTTTTTCTTCGCCCAACGGCCGTTACCATCCATGATGATGGCAACGTGCTTCGGGATCTCCCCCTCATTGCGAAGCCGCTCCTGCTCCTTCTTGTCTCTCTCGCTCGCCTGTCGAAATCCCTTCGCCAAGGGGTGACTCTCCGCGATATGCGCTGTACCAGACTAGAATGCCACTGGAAGAAAAATTTACCTCATTTTGCATAGAAAGTCAAATTTGACTTTCCTCGACGAATCGGGTATCTTTTTTTCACGTGTGCTCCCCTCTATCCACTCCAGGAGAATTCAATGCCGGGCGTTCCGAACATGTCAGGGATGATGAAGCAGATCCAGAAGATGCAGGAGAAGATGGCACAGGTACAGGAAGGCCTTGAGGCAAAGACCGTGACGGGCGAAGCTGGCGGCGGCATGGTCAAGATCACCGCGAATGGGAAACAGCGCCTGATCAAGATCCAGATCGACCCGGAAGTCATTAATCCGAACGATGCCGAGATGCTGGAAGACCTCCTCCTCGCCGCCGCCAACAAGGCGCTCGAGGAATCAAACAGAATGGCGCAGGAAGAGCTCTCCAAAGTGACGAGCGGCATGATACCCAACATCCCCGGTCTCACCTTACCCGGGCTCTAATTTCTCGACACGCTGGGCCGGGCTGGAACTTGCGAATCCCACTCCAGGAGGTTCCCACCGCGTCCCTTTCCGTTGGCGATAGACCCATTCGAACACACGATGCTCCACACCTCGGAAGCCCTTGAACAACTGATCAGCGAATTCACCAGACTGCCTGGCATCGGTAGAAAAACAGCCCAGCGTCTGGCTCTGTTCATTATGAAACGACCCCGAGACGAAGTTGTCACCATGGCGCGGGCACTCGTCAATGTAAAGGATAAGATCCGGGCTTGCTCAATCTGCTGCAATATCACCGAACAAGACCCCTGTGCGATCTGCGCCAGCCCCAAGCGCGACCGGAGCCTGATCTGTGTGGTCGAAGAGCCAAGCGACGTCCTTGCCCTCGAGAAAACAAATGAATTCCGGGGACTGTACCACGTGCTCGGTGGAGCCCTCTCTCCCCTGGACGGGGTCGGCCCCGACGAACTCAAGGTCAAAGAACTACTGGCCCGAATCAGCGCGGAGGTTACCGAAATCATCCTTGCGATGAATCCGAACGTAGAAGGAGAGGCGACAACGATCTATCTGGGCAGACTGCTGAAGCCGCTCGGAGTTCGCGTCTCACGCATCGCCCGTGGCCTTCCCGTGGGCGGCGACCTGGAATTCGCCGACGAGGCCACCTTGAGCCGCGCGCTGGAAGGACGCATAACGCTCTGACCCGCTCTGGACGGCCAGCAACGGCATTACAGGAGAGAAGGACATGAACGCGTGCAGAAGGGTAACGGCAACGGTCGTCCTGTTCGGGTGCGGCATTTGGATGGTGTCCTGCGGGATTTTCGAGCCGCGCACACCGGAGGAGCCAACAGAATCCGGACTCAATTTCAGGCCCGCGACAACCCCTGAAATTGTTGTGAGCAATCTCCAGAACGCCATTGACCAGAAGAACGCGGAAAACTATATCAGCTGCTTCAGGGATCCTCTCAAAGGGGGAGTACCGTTCGCGTTCATCCCGTCGGCTGACGCGTCCGCGCAGTATCCCTCCGTCATGCTGACCTGGAGCTACGCGCAGGAGAACGCATACTTTCGGAACCTCATCGCCAAAACTTCTCCGGGATCCTTCTCCAGTCTTTCGCTGCAGCTTGACAACTCGATCGTTGGAACCGACTCTGTCCTTTATACCTACCGATACACTCTGATCATCGAGCACACCGAAGCGGGGTTCCCCACGACAGCGAAAGGTACTCTGCAGTTTGCCCTCAGCGCAGACGCAGCGAACATCTGGTCCATCCACCGGTGGGTCGACTTCCAGACGGAAAATGCAATCACCTGGAGCATGTTCAAAGGGAAATTCAGCAACTAGGCCCCGGAATACTCCGTGACGGGATCACCGAGCACACTCATTCGATCTGTTCCCACGCTTACGAGTCTCATCCTCGTGTCACTCGCCGCGTGTGTCAACCCCTTTGCGCCAGGGCTTGATACCACTCCCGGAGAGTCCGCGTGCGATCCGACAACGATTGAGGGAGTCTTTCAGTGCTTCAGGGCTGCATATTCGTTCCGCGACACAACCCTGTACGGGTCACTTCTTGATCCCCAGTTCATTTTTGTGTATCGTAATTACGATGTAGGCATCGACGTCACATGGGGGCGGGATGACGAGATGCGCACCACATACGGACTCTTCCAGAATACGCAGAAGATCGACCTGGTCTGGAACAATATCGTCAACACCTCCCTCGATTCGAACCGGGTCACCATAGTGAGGGGGTTCAACCTGACAGTGATCTTCAATCCCAGCAACATCGAACGGGTCGACGGGTATGCGAACCTGACATTCGAGCGTACCCGCATCAGCGACCCGTGGCGGATAGTCCGGTGGCGGGATGAATCGAACTACTGACCGCATCGCATGAGCCTCGCCTACACTCTCAGAGAAAGTCTTTCAGGGTTTACCAGGACAAAGCTCTCCAGTACAATCTCCATTATCACGATTTGTATCTCCCTTCTCTTGCTGGGCGTCTTCGCAACGATCAGCATTCAGGCCTCCCGGTTCATCGAAACAATCAAGAACAAAGTCGAACTAGAGGCATTCCTTGACGAACCGGTGACGGGGGAGCATATCAGCGCCCTTGCCCGAACAATTGTATCGCTCCCGGGAGTCGAGAAGGCGGTCTTTGTTTCGAAGGAAGAGGCCGCCCAGCTGTTCCAGCAGGAATTTGGAGAGGACATTCACACGGTTCTTGATTTCAATCCTCTCCCCCCTTCCTTTAGAGTCTCCCTGTTACCCCAGTCCCGCACCGCCGCCAATGCTCAGGCACTCTACGACACACTGCGAACGATCAAAGGAATCGAGAGCGTCGTCTATCGGAAAGCCCTCCTGGAGTTGATCGACCGGAGATCAGCGCTCTTCAATCGGGTGACGCTCGGGCTCGGCGTGCTGATCAGCCTTTCAGCCGTTTTGCTCGTTTCGAACACGATCCGACTGGCAATCTACGCGAAGCGGAAACTCATCAGGACAATGGAACTGGTCGGGGCGACTCAGGTCTTCATCCGCCTTCCGTTTCTGCTGGAAGGAGTCCTGCAGGGAGCCGTGGGCGGTCTTCTGGCTTCGGGGATTCTTTTTGTCTCCATCGAATACGGTCTGCCGCTCCTTTCTTCCGAATTCAGCGAACACCTTACCACGGATCCGGCCTTTTATGGGCTCGTCGTGGCTGCAGGAGCAGTGCTTGGGCTGCTGGGAAGCGCCATCTCCGTCGTGCGGTTCATCCGGCCTGCGGACGGACGATAAGGACGAACATCGCTGCTGTTGCATGTCAAATGGATGTTTCATATTTTCCCCATGGCGGAGGCAGGTTTCCACACACCCCTGTGCCGACGCCCCTGATCAGCTCGACCCACACACGTTCTTCTCGGTATCGCAGTACTCTCCTTACGGTCAACAATCACGTTACGAGCAGATCTCATGAACAGGCTCACGTCATTCCTCACCAGTTCCGTCGGGCGAAAACTCCTGATGGGGCTGACGGGGTTCTTTCTCGGCAGCTTCCTGATCGTTCACCTCACCATCAATCTCTTCCTCTTCGCCTCGGATGAAGGACGAACCTTTGACACGTACTCCGAGTTCATGGCCAGCCACCCTCTCATACGCCCGCTGGAAATCCTCCTCTTTGCGGGTTTCCTGCTGCATATGGTGGTAGGGATCTGGCTCTGGTGGACAAACCGGGACGTGCGCCGCGAGCGATATGCTGTCAGCGGCGCATCGGAGAACAGCGCCCTGTCATCAAGGATAATGTTTGTCACAGGAACGATCGTTCTGGTATTCCTGGTAGTGCACATCAACACGTTCTTCATTCAATCCAGATTCTTCAGTACTGGAAAGACTATGTATGAACTGGTCAGCGAGACATTTGCGAACCCCTGGGGCGACGCATTCTATCTTGCTGCGCTGGTCTTCCTCGGCTACCATTTGAAGCATGGCGTGCAATCGGCCTTCCAAACATTCGGCCTCAGAGTACACTCCTACCGTACGCTGATCGATTGGCTCGCGGTGATTTTCTGGCTCCTGATTCCTGTCGCCTTCGCTTCGATGCCGCTGTACTTCCTCTGGGCTCATCTCACGGGGGGACATTAGTTATGACGAAACTCAACTCGAAAATTCCCGTTGGACCAATTGAGAAACAATGGGATTCTCATCGCTTCAACCTGAAGCTGGTCAACGCCGCCAACAAGCGCAAATATACGATTGTGATCGTCGGAACTGGCCTCGCCGGATCATCCGCGGCAGCATCGCTTGCGGAACTCGGATACAACGTCCTCTTGGTCTCCTATCACGAATCCCCGCGCCGAGCGCATAGTATCGCTGCCCAGGGAGGAATTAACGCTCCGAAAAACTATTCTAACGACGGGGACAGCATCTATCGGCTCTTCTATGACACGGTAAAGGGAGGCGATTACCGGGCCCGGGAATCTAATGTGTACCGGCTGGCACAGGTGAGCGGCAACATCATCGATCAATGCGTGGCGCAGGGCGTTCCCTTCCTCGCGAGTACGGAGGCCTGCTGGACAATAGGTCCTTCGGGGGAGCACAGGTGTCCCGAACGTTTTACGCACGCGGACAAACGGGACAGCAACTGCTCCTTGGTGCCTATTCCGCACTCTGCCGGCAGATGGATGCGGGAAAGGTGAAGTTTTTCCCACGCCGGGAGATGCTCGATCTGGTCGTCGCTGACGGTCAAGCGCGCGGCATCGTGGCCCGCAATATGGTGACTGGTGCGCTGGAAACCTATCAAGGCCACGCGGTGGTCCTCGCCACCGGCGGATATGGGAACACCTGGTACCTCTCAACCATGGCGAAGGCAAGCAACGCGACTGCCGTCTGGAGAGCCTACAAGCGCGGTGCGTGCTTCGGCAACCCATGCTTCGCCCAGATTCATCCTACATGCATTCCCCAGAGCGGTGCCTATCAGTCGAAATTGACGCTGATGAGCGAAAGTCTTCGAAATGACGGGCGAATATGGGTCCCCAAGAAGAAGGGCGATACCCGTCCCCCCCAGGACATTCCTGAAAACGAACGGGATTACTATCTCGAGCGCCTCTATCCTTCATTCGGCAATCTGGTGCCGCGGGATGTGGCGTCCCGCCGCGCGAAGGAAATGTGCGACAATGGATACGGTGTCGGGCCAACGAAACTCGCCGTCTACCTGGATTTTGGAGACGCCATAAAACGAAACGGCCGACACTGGATCGAGGAGAAGTACGGTAACCTGTTCGATATGTACCACGAGATCACAAATGAGGACCCGTACAGACTGCCGATGCGTATCTACCCGGCTATTCACTACACCATGGGGGGACTCTGGGTCGATTATAACTTGATGAGCAACGTTCCCGGGCTCTACGTCATCGGGGAAGCCAACTTCTCCGACCATGGCGCCAACCGGCTGGGTGCAAGCGCCCTGATGCAGGGTCTTGCCGACGGATATTTCATCCTCCCGTATACTATCGGGGACTACCTGGCGACCGAAACCTTCCAGTCTCTAAAAGAGACCGACGAACCTTTCCAACGAACGACCAAGGACGTCACCGAGAGGATTGGCCGCCTTCTGTCTGTCAGAGGCAAGACGCCCGCCGATGACTTTCATAGAGAGCTCGGGAAGGTCATGTGGGACAACGTGGGGATGGGACGTAATAAGAAGGGACTTGAAGCCGCACTCAAGGAAATCCCGAAGATCCGGAATGCGTTCTGGAAAGACGTCAAGGTTGTCGGCACAGCAGACAGCCTGAACAGCGAACTGGAGCGCGCCGGCCGTGTCGCGGACTTCCTGGAACTGAGTGAACTCATCGCGCGGGACGCCCTCCATCGCCAAGAATCCTGCGGTGGTCACTTCCGGGTGGAATCCCAGACGGAGGAAGGCGAGGCAAAGCGCGATGACAGGAACTTCACCTATGTTGCCGCCTGGGAATATGCAGGCGACGGCAAAGTCCCGAAGCTCCACAAGGAACCCTTGAAGTTTGACTACGTGAAACCTTCGCAGAGGAGTTACAAATAATGAACTTCACGCTCAAGATCTGGCGTCAGAAGAGCCGGGAGGCCGAAGGAGGGTTTAAGACATACGCGGTGAAGGATATCCCGCCTGATGCATCATTCCTTGAATTGCTCGACGTCCTGAACGCTGATCTGATCCGGAAGGGGGAAGAACCGATCGCCTTTGACCACGATTGCCGGGAAGGAATTTGCGGCAGCTGTGGATTGGTGATCAACGGGCGATCCCACGGTCCCCACAAGGGAGCAGCCACCTGCGAGCAGAGAATGCGCAACTTCCGAGACGGCGAGGAAATCACAGTCGAGCCCTGGCGGGCCAAACCGTTCCCCATTTTGAAAGATCTGGTGGTCGACCGCACCGCGTTCGACAGAATCATGCTGGCGGGGGGATATGTCTCCGTCAGAACCGGCGGCGCCCCCGATGCAAACGCCATTCCGATCCCAAAACCTGTCGCTGATGAAGCCATGGATGCAGCGGCATGCATCGGGTGCGGCGCCTGCGTTGCGGCATGCAAGAATGCCTCCGCGATGCTCTTCGTGGCCGCAAAAGTCTCTCAGCTCGCCCTCCTCCCGCAAGGCCAAGCCGAACGGGTCGAGCGGGCAGAACGGATGATCGCGCAGATGGACGCAGAGGGGTTCGGGGCATGCTCAAACACGTATGCGTGCGAGGCAGAATGCCCAAAGAAGATTTCGGTAACCCACATCGCCAGACTGAACCGGGAGTTTATCAGGGCAAAGCTCATCTGATAGTCCGACAAACACGATACCGAAGGCCCGGGGCGCTCCCCCGGGCCTTTCCGCTGTATCCCCCCACCACCCCGGCCAAGACCGCTCATCGGCCGATGCCGCCAAGCGGCGGATCTGGGCACAACAGGGCAACCGATCCCGACGGCGAGTGAAGGATTTCCCGCTCGATGGGGAACCGCCTTCCACGGATTTGATCATCTGGTCTCGCAGCGATAACCCTCCCCGTCCTGCGAGGGATCCGGACGAAAGAACGACGCAGGTCCGGACACCCGCCGATCGCTACCTCTCCCTCGTCTGCGATATCTCACCCTGGAGGCGGGGAAACGGTGTGGTCCCCGCTACTCGATGCATCCTTTTTTGGATGATTGTCCAGCTCATGCGTTTCCCCGGCCGAGCAAACCGCCTTGCACAGCATCCAAATATATAGTACTTTAGTTCGATAATTCGCCATAATCCCAGAGATTCTCTCACCGTGATCTCTCGTTCCCTTCCACCTCTGATTCTCTTCCTGCTGTGCGCCATCATCGCGCCCGGGAGAGTCGCCGCACAGGACTCCAGGGAAAACGCCGATTTCAAACTCGCCATCAATCTGTATAACGACGGCCTCTTTGATCTTGCCGCAGAACAGCTGAGACAATTCATAGGCTCCTATCCCAATACCGACCAGGGAGTTGAAGCCCGGTACTATCTCGGTCTGACTCAGCTCAAGTTGAACAGGTACGAAGAGGCACGGCTCACATTCCAGACTTTTGCCCTGACGTACCAGACAAATCCAAAGGCCGCGGAGGCCTGGTGGAACGTTGGCGAGACCTACGTTGCGGTCAATAATTACCGTGAGGCGGCACTAGCATTTGAGCGTGTGAAGGTGTTCCACCCCAAGAGCAAGATCGCGCCTGAGGCATTGCTGACCGCCGGGACGTACTTTCAGAAAGCAGGCGAACGGGACAATGCCAGGAGAGTGTTCCGCATCGTCCTGCAGGAGTACGGCTCATCCGCCGCTGCGCTGAACGCACGCGCAGGTCTGGCCCGTATCTACTTCGAAGAGGGGAACCTCGGGCAGGCAACGAGCGAACTGAAACGCGTCATCGGGGGAGAATCATCCTCGGACGCGAAAGCACAGGCCTTACTGATTCTTGGAAACATCCATCAGAGTACCGGGAAATTTGACGAGGCCGCAGCGGTCTACCAGGAAATCGTTACGAAATACAAATCTACGTCCGCAGCCCAGGCGGCCTACTTTCACCTCGGGACCCTCTTTGCCTCTTCCGGTCAACATGATCAGGCCGTTGAGAACCTGAAGAAATCGCTTGCCCTGAAGATCCCGGCTGACAGCGCCCTTCTCCAGCAAACGCGCGTCGCGCTCGGCGATGAATATGTCGCGCTCGGCAATTACGGGGAAGCCGTCACTTCCTTTGAAAAGGCCCTTGGAAGCGGGATGTCGGACGATCTCTCCGCCACAATCCTCTGGAAACTTGCCCGTGCTGCCGCCAGCGGGAAGAACTACGGCAGGTCCAGTGATGCATGCGCGACAATCATCAAATCCAAAGGCCCCGAAAGTCTGAAGCGACGGGCTCAGCTGCAACTGGCGCTGAACGCACAGGCGCAGAAGAACTACGCCCAGGCGGTGCAGCAACTTCTCTCCTTTGCGGAGCAAAACCCCGACGACCCGAACGCGGGACAGGCCCTCTACCGTGCCGCATCTCTCACGGAAAAAGAAATGCGCGATCCACGGAAAGCAGCCGTTCTCTACGAGGCACTCGCATACCGCCCCGGGAGATCTCCGCTTGCAGACGACGCCCTCGCGGGCAGTGCCAGATGCAATGATCAGCTCAAAGAGTACACCCGTTCGGTGCAGCTGTATCGGGATCTGCTCGAACGCTTTCCCGCAACGGAATACCGGACCGAAGCGGAAGATCGCATCCGGATGATCGAAATTTTCGAAGACAAAGATAAGGACACGGGCCTCGAGAAACTCGCACTTCTCGTGGGCGACGTTGTGGCTGACAAGAACCGTGCAGGACTGGCGTTCCGGCTCGGGGAGATCTATTTCAACGACCTCAAGAATTATGTGGCGGCCGACGAACAGTTCAGGACCGCAATCGAGTCTGGGCTCGAAGGTCAACGGGCGCGGGATGCCCTGTACTTCCGCGCACGGTCTCTGGAATACGAGTGCATCCGCGACAACCACCGGAGATCCTCTGCCGTCGAGGCGTACAACACCTTTCTTCAGGCCGCGCCAGACGACCCCAGGGCTGTTGAGGCCGCTCTGGCCCAGTTTACCCTCCAGGCAACTGACCTCGCAGGGACTCGCGCTGCAGCCGCACGACTGCAAGAAGCCTTCCCGAGCTTCCCACATAACGACGCAATCCTTCTGCGCATCGGCACATTGCAGGAGGAGGCGGACAGTCTTGCCGCGGCAGTTGCGACGTACGACGATCTGCTCGTCGCCTACCCCTCCTCGCCTTCCCGCAATGAGGCAGACTTCCGGTACATTCGTATTCTTTTCCGCATCAACCTCACCGACACGGCACTTCAACGTGGCAAGCTTTACCTGATCCGTAACACAGCGAGTCCGTATGCCGCAATCCTCCTCGCGCAGCTGGGAAACACGCTGCTCTCGCGGGGTGAGGCGGCGCAGGCCCTCGAATTCTACCGGAAACTCACTGAGGACTACTACTATACGCCACAGGCGTCTGCGGCACAGCGATCCCTCGCTGACGCGCACGCCGCCATGGGCAACTATCCCCAGGCACTCTCTCTGTATCGGGATCTCCTCACACGGAGCGAAGAGAACCTGTTCGGACAACCCGATCCTGGAACCGGGCTTCTCCTCGCTCTGGGGAAGACCGAATACCTGAGCGGACGATTTCCGGAGGCGAAGAAAACCCTCCTCACCCTCCTATCACGGGAACACACGGGTGCGGCTGCGGGGGAGGCGTTCACCACTCTCGGCATCATCGCGCGCAGTGAGGGCGCTCTCGATGCCGCCGCCGCCTATTTTCGCCTCGCTGCCGAGGCTTCACCGTCCGCATCAGCAACACCCGATGTCGCCTCTCTCCTGTTTGAAAGCGGGGAGTATACGGATGCAATCAGGCAGTACACCCAGCTTTCCCAGAATGCCGACGCTGAGGCGGACAAGCGACGGTACGAGAGCCAGATCGTGCTGGCGCTGCTCAGAAGCGATCAGATCGCCGAGGCCGATAAGCGAATCCCCGCCTTTTCCAAGAAGTACAGCGACACCGACCCGGAGCGTGCCTCCTTCGAACTCGAGCGGGGGAGCTACTATTTCAGGAAGAAGGATTACCAGCGGGCGCTCAAGTCGTTTCAACTTGTTTTAAAGAACTACGACGACACCCCGTCTGCCCCTGAGGCAATGTACTGGACGGGAAAATCGCTCGAGGCAGGCAACAAATCAAAAGAGGCAATTGAACAACTCCGTCAATTGCTTGAGGAATATCCCACCGCTCCCATCATCGCGCGGACCCACCTCGCGCTCGGCAATCTGTACTACAACGGCGAGAAGTGGGATGAATCCATCAAGCACTATAGAACAATCGTCGACGACCCGACCCCGGACCCACAGCTACTTCCATACGCGATGAGCAATCTCATCGAGACCTATGAGACGGCCGGGGCATACGACGCGGCTCTGGCTCTTACCCGGAAGTATCTCGACCTGTATCCCAACGGCGAGGACAATCTCGACAAGAGAATTAAGATCGGGATCCTGTATGACCGGCTCGGCTACTATGATCAGGCTGTTCTTCACCTCCAGGGCCTGATCGACGAGGCCGGAAGCGACCTTGAAGGGGAAATCCGGTACTATATCGCCGAGGCGAACTTCAACAAAGGGGATTACCAACAGGCTATCCTGGATTTTCTTAAGGTCCCCTACCTCGTGACAAAGAAGGGGAAGATCGACTGGGCTGCGAACTCACTCTACATGTCGGGTCAGGCGTACGAGAAGATGGGACGGTATGACCAGGCACTGGCGATGTACCAGCAGATCATCGACCGGCCCGGCATCGATGCCATGTTTAAGGCCGCAGCCAGGAAGGAAATCGATCGCGTCAAACTCGTGATTAAGGGAAAGACCGAGTGACCACCCCTGAACGACACACGGACGCGCTGCTTCCCCTCTTGCTTGAACGAACAATCGGCTCGGCCCCGTCAATTCTCCTTCGCGACGTTCTTGAGAGCAGTATACCGGCCGGCATACGATCCTACCTCCTCGCGGAAGTGACACGATGGCTCGCGGAGGATCTCCGGACGCTGCCCCGATTCGAGTCGCTTCGACTCGACGCAACTGGCCGGCGCCACTTGAAACGGGCGCTGCTGGAATCGTTGGCGACATCCTATCCTCTTTCCCGGACGGAACTGCACGCAGCGCTCCGCGTCTCCCTTGAATTCACCGAAGCATACCTGACGCGCCCGCAATGGACTCTTGAGAAGTTCCTTTTTGAAGACGAGGAACGGGTGGAGCCGCGGTACATCCTCGATCGACTCGGTCATCTCACTGACTACAGCTATTTGCCCCGTCTTCTCGAAGGATTTGTGCGGAGAAGGGGATCCACCCCCGTTTCCATCGAGGACTTCCGCCACCTTCTCGGCAAGATCGATGATGAGATCGTTAAACAACACAGCCCGCGCGAACTCGCCCTGCTGTGCAAGCCCATTTTTGACTTCCTTCTCTTGAAGAATGCCACTCTCGATGACCCCATTCCGCTCACTCCGGTGCTTGCCTTTTTCGAAGACAAGAAGATGAAGATTATGACGGAATACATCGAGAGCATCTGCAGATTGCGGGGAACAGAGACAATCACTCTCAGTCAATTGATTGGCTTGATCACAGAACTCTATGACGGCCGTCCCCCGGGGACTCCGATAACACCATCCACCGATTCCGTCCATCCTGTGGAAGAGCCCTCTGCCAATACCCCCGACGGGAGTGTGTATCCCCCCGACCCGTTCGAACCCGAAGAGGCCGATGGCGCACACCTGCGACAACCAGAGCACTCTCCCGCGGCCCCGGAGCCAGTCGGGCCTATTCCTGGCAGCGTCCCTGACCTTCCGGACCTGCGCATCCTTGTCTCAGAGAAACAACGCCATCGATTCATACGAAAGATCTTCCAAAAGGATCAGGCCTACTACTACGGAGTTCTGGCAACGCTCAACGCATTGCCCACGTGGAAAGAGGCTTCGGCATATCTCCAGCAGATCTATGAGATAAACGACCTCGACCCCTACGCGGAGGATGTGATCGAATTCACTGACACCGTTCATCAGCGGTACGCGGCTCCACCCGAAACTGACGCATGAAATTCGTCGACAGTGCCCGTATCCATGTCAAAGCTGGCGATGGCGGGTCAGGCGTCATCAGCTTCCGCAGGGAAAAATACATCCCCAAAGGGGGACCGGACGGCGGAAATGGGGGACGCGGTGGAGACGTGAT
>DKBG01000260.1 GCA_002451155.1 Ignavibacteria bacterium UBA6906 | reverse complement strand
CGTGGGGAAAGCGATAGGCTGATCGGAGGGCCGGCGAAGCCGAGAGGTTTACGGGCGCAGGGGTGCCCTCCCTGTGCAGTTCCACGAAACCGGGCAGTCTCCCCCACGTATCAAAGGGAACGTCCAGTCTGAACGTTCCGCACTGCACGTGTCACAGTGCACACTGCTCAGCAAAACTACAACGGAGTACGAATGAAACATATCCTGGTCCTTCTTCTCCTTGTTCCGGTGCTCGCATTCTCTCAGGAAGTCAGGCTTGCTGTTCCGTACACCAAGTTCATACTGCCGAACGGGCTGACGGTCATTCTCCATGAGGACCATACGACACCCACGGTCAGTGTGAACACCTGGTATCACGTTGGCTCCGGCAGGGAAAACCCCGGCCGCACCGGGTTTGCGCATCTCTTTGAACATATCATGTTTATGGGGTCTGCGAACGTACCGCCGGGTAAATTCGATCAATGGCTTGAGGCGGCCGGAGGAAACAACAACGGCTCGACCACGGAGGACCGCACGAACTACTACGAGGATGTTCCGAGCAATGCCATTGAGCTTCCGCTCTTCCTGGAATCGGACCGCATGGGGACACTCCTGCGCGCGATGACAAAGGAAAAGGTTGATCTGCAACGTGATGTCGTGAAGAATGAGCGTCGGCAAAACTACGAGAATGCCCCATACGGAATGGCCTCAATAGTCATTGACGAGAATCTCTACCCGCCCGAACATCCCTACCACTGGCCAACCATTGGATACATGAACGACCTTTCGGCCGCAAGCTATGAAGATGTTGTCGAATTCTTCAGGAAGTATTATGGTCCGAACAATGCGAGCCTCGTTGTTGCGGGAGATATTGACCCTGTGAAAACCAGGCGACTTGTCGAGCACTGGTTCAGTGACGTTCCGGCCGGACCGGCGGTTCTCCCCCCGGCCGCGTCTCCGGCGGTTCTGTCGGGGGAACGGCGGCTCTATTTTGAGGACAAGGTCTCGCTCCCGCGCCTCTATATGGCGTGGCTTACTCCGCCGCTCCTGACGCCCGGTGATGCGGAGATGGACCTGCTGTCAAGTATCCTGACCGACGGGAAGAACTCCCGGCTGTACAAACGGTTGGTCTATGACCTCCAGATTGCTCAGGATGTCTACTCCTATCAGGGATCACGGCAGCTGAGTTCGAGCTTCCTGATCGTGGCTACTGCCAGAACCGGCCACACACTCGGAGAACTGGAACAGGCCATCAATGAAGAATTGGACCGTATCAGAACGACTCCACCCACGCGGCGAGAAGTAGAACGTGCCGTAAATCAATACGAAGCGGGTTTCCTGAACAGGCTTGAGCGCGTGGGCGGGTTTGGCGGGAAGGCGGACATGCTCAACGGCTATGAGGTACGGACCGGGAACCCTGACTACTTTCAGGAGGATCTCGCCAGGTACAAAGCGATTGACGCAACCGACATTACCTCTCTCGCCCAGCAGTACCTGCGTGAGAATGCCCGGGTCGTGTTGAGCGTAGTGCCGACTGGCAAGAAAGAACTCGCCTCGGGACAGGGAAAGGAGGTGACGGTTCGATGAATACCATGCCTCGTGCCGCATCCGTTCTCGCGCTCTCCATACTGCTCGTGCTCGTGCCAGCGTCCGGTCAGACGCCGGACCGAACAGTACCGCCTCAACCCGGGCCCCCCCCGAATTTTGCGATGAAGCCGATCCAGCATTTCACGCTCAAATGCGGACTGCCCCTGCTGCTCATTGAGAAACATGATGTGCCTCTGGTGCAGATCAACCTCCTGGTCAGAACCGGCTCCGCGATGGACCCGGGGGGGAAATCGGGGCTCGCCAGCATGGTCGCAGCGATGCTGCTGGAGGGGTCGGGAAACCGGGATGCCCTGCAGTTGGCCGATGCGATCGACTATCTCGGTGCCACCATTACCTCGACCTCGGGCCAGCATGCCATGGCGGTCCGGCTCCGGACACCTCTGGTGCGGCTGGACTCCGCGCTCGCTCTCTTTGCCGATGTCATCCTGCGACCCACGTTTCCCGCTGAGGAGCTGGAACGGAAGCGAACCGAACGCCTGACAGCACTCCTCCAGTGGAGAGACGAACCACGGATGCTTGCCTCGGTCGCGTTCAACAGGGCACTCTATGGCACTCATCCGTACGGGCTTCCCGTTTTAGGAAACGAGCAGACACTTAAAGGGATAAGCAGAGCTGATGTCCAGCAGTTCCATGAGACCTGGTTCCACCCCAATCTGGCGACACTCGTTGTCGCGGGAGATGTGAAACCCAAGGAGCTGCTCGCCAGACTGGAATCGGCGTTCGGTCGCTGGAGACAGGCAGCGGCAACGGCACCCGAGCTTCCCCGGATTGAGCAGGTTAAGGAACGGTCGGTCCTGCTCGTGGATAAACCCGGTGCCGCCCAAACGGTGATTCGGATCGGCAGGATAGGGGTTGCCAGGTCGACGGACGACTACTACTCCATCGTGGTGATGAACACGATTCTCGGCGGTTCGTTCACCTCCCGTCTCAATGATAACCTCCGTGAGCAGAAAGGCTACACCTACGGCGCGGGGTCGTTCTTTGATTTCCGTCCCCTTCCCGGCCCGTTCATTGCGACGGCGTCTGTCCAGACGGCGGTAACGGATAAGGCTCTCATAGAGTTTCTGAAAGAGCTTGAGGGAATTCGAAAGCCGGCGGAATCGTTGGAACTGGCGCGAGCCAAGAATTATGTCGCCCTGAGTTTTCCATCGGATTTCCAGACGACCTCTGATCTTGCCGGCCACCTGGAAGAAATGGTCACCGACGATCTGCCGGATGACTACTTCAACACGTACATCCCCCATATCCTCGGAGTCACGAAGAACGATGTCCGGGAAGCCGCGGAAAAATATATCGACCCGTCAAGGCTGATCATTGTTCTTGTCGGAGACAGACAGGTAATTGAAGCCCCGGTCCGCGCCTTAAATCTTGGCCCGGTTACGGTGCAGACAGTCACGGATGTTCTCGGGGCTCCCCCCGTGATTGAAAACGGAAAATAGGTGCATACCGCGGAGCACAACATTCAATGAGATCAGACACACTGCATATCGGCTCTCCTGCGCCGCCGTTCTCCGGCCTGCCCGGCACCGATGGTGTGCCACATTCCCTCTCAGAGTTCAGTTCATCCCAGGCGGTCATCATCGTCTTTTCCTGCAATCACTGTCCCTATGTGCAGGCATACGAAGAGCGGATGATATTATTCCAGACGAGCTATGGCCCCCGGGGTGTGCAGCTGATCGCAATCAACTCGAACGATGCGAAGAACTACCCAGAGGACACATTCGAGGAAATGGTGAAACGCGCACGGGAGCGAAAGTTTAACTTCCCCTACCTGCGCGACGAGGACCAGGCGGTTGCTGAGGCGTACGGGGCTACCCATACCCCTGAATTCTTTCTCTTTGCCGCAGGCGAGGGGGGGAGCGGGTTCCGCCTTTGCTACCGTGGAAAAATGGATGACAACTACCAGAACCCCTCCGCCGTGAAAGAACGGTATCTGCAGGATGCCGTGGACGCGATTCTGTCGGGCACACCGATCCCGGTCCCCGAAACACATTCGATCGGCTGCACGATCAAGTGGAAGTAGCCCTCCGCCCCCTACCTCCCTCGAGGCCGGGGAACGAACGGGCGGTTCGTTCACATCTCTCATGTTGCGATGTCCGTGCATTCACGTTCCCTCGCCGACTGTGAAGCCCGCATCATCCAATGCCGTCAGTGTCCCCGGCTTGTTCGCTGGAGAGAGCGGGTTGCGCGTGAAAAAGTGAAACGGTTTGCGGCGGACGAATATTGGGGAAGGCCCATCCCGGGGTTTGGTGATCCTGAGGCGCGCCTCCTTCTCGTCGGGCTGGCTCCGGCCGCGCATGGAGGAAACCGGACGGGCAGGATGTTTACTGGTGATCGGAGCGGAGATTGGCTCTTCCGTGCGTTATACAGGGCCGGGTTTGCCAATCAAGCGACGTCGGTGAACAGAGAGGATGGGACGCGCCTGCGGGGCTGTTACATCACTGCTGCTGTACGGTGCGCACCTCCGGAAAACAGACCGACCCGATCGGAACTTGCCCGCTGCCAGCCGTATCTCCTCCAGGAAATCGCCCTGCTCTCGTCCGTGCAGGTGGTGGTCGGGCTGGGCCGTATCGGGTTCGAAAGTGCGCTTGCCGCGTATCGTACATCAGGGCTGATCGCTGTCCCACGGAAACCCCGCTTTGCCCACGGAATGGTCTGCACGTTCGGAGCGCTGACATTCATCGCCTCTTTCCATCCAAGTCAGCAGAATACCTTTACCGGCAGACTGACTGAGGAAATGTTTGACGGGGTTTTTGCCACGGTGCGGAACCTGCTCGGGGGTATCCGGGCAACGGCGGCGCGGAAGAACAGAACGTAACGGTGGCGGAACGGGCATTCCCGCCCGTCGTTCCCGAGTCGTTCGAACGGTGATTCGATGGCGAGCGGTTGCAGTGTGCTGGCGAGCTTGTCCTGGATCCGTGCAGTGGTGTCCTGCTACGTGGTCAGGCGGATTCGAAACGTCGTTCCCGCCCCAGGGGAGCTCGATTTGACGAAGAGTTTCCCACGGTGATAATCCTCGATGATCCTTTTTGACAGGCTCAGGCCAAGTCCCCATCCCCTCTTCTTCGTGCTGTATCCGGGTCGGAAGATTTCCTTGTGAAACTTCGGGTCAATTCCCTTCCCTGTATCGGTGACGTCGATAGTGGTTCTCGTGCCGGAGCGGCTGATGGAAAATGATATTTTCCCGCTTGGACCATCCATGGCGTCAAGCGCGTTTTTCATGAGGTTCTCAATGACCCATTCGAACAGTTCGCGGTTGATAGGGGCGCGGAACTCTCCGGGCGTATCGATGACAAGGTCGATCTTCTTTCCGCTCTTCGGGATGCGTTTGGCGATGTAGGAGATGACGTCTTCCAGTACGGCGGCGATATTTTCCTCCCGCAGGTCAGGTTTTGATCCGATCTTCGAGAACCGTGCGGCTACCTTGTTCAAGCGTTCGACATCCCTTTCCATCTCCAGAACGGTTTCAGTGTATGATCCGCTCCCCGGAGCGGTAGTCTTGAGCCTGTCCACCCAGCCCATCAGGCTCGAGAGCGGAGTCCCGAGCTGGTGTGCCGTCTCTTTGGCCATTCCCACCCAGATATTGCTTTGCTCGCTCCTCTTGATAGTGTTAAATCCGACGTAGGCGATGATAATGATGATGAACCCGATGGCGAGCTCGCTAACGGGAAGCCACCGAAGGCGGCGGATGATTTCCGACTCTCCGTAGTGAATATAGCTCAGGATGAGAGTGTCGTTGAGCGGCACTGCGATAGGAGTGTTGTAGTGATCCATCTCGGTAAGGACCCCGTCGAAGAACACTTTCCGCTCGGTCAGCGACATCGCTGCCGTGTCGGCGTCGATATTCTTCCAGTAGACGGGCTGGTTCTGGGCGTCCGTTTGGATGATCGGGAAATCGATCGCCTGGATCACCTCAAAGGCGAAGCTGAAGTCGCCCTGATTCGAGGTGTTGTTGGCGATGAATTCGATGGACCGTGCGTAGAGTGCGACAACCTTTCGCTCGCGCGCGAGAAGCTCATCGGTGATTTGTCCGGAGTAGAGAAGGATTCCGATGACGAAAAGTGAGGCCAGGAGCAGAAGGAGGATTCGGAACCTTCCCGCTCCGCCTATTGATGGGCCTTTCGCTGATCCGTTCATGGGGTCTTTCCGGTACTCGGAGGGAGTCAGGGGACCTGGATGGACTGGTCTCTTCGGGGGCCGACCGATACCACCCAGAGCCGGGTTCCCGTCAGAGCGGCGAGTGCTTCCACATATCTGCGGGCTTTTGCGGGGAGGTCGCCGTACGTCCTGACGCCCGACACGGGCGTCTTCCATCCTTCGAACATCTCATAGACGGGTGAGATTCGTTCGAGGGTGGAAAGGTCGGAGGGGAAGGACCTGAGCCTCTTCCCCCTGTGCTCATAGCCGATGCAGACCGGGATCTCATCAAAATCGTCCAGGACATCAAGCTTTGTGACAGCAATTGTGTCGACACCGTTGATCATCGCCGAGTACCTCATGGCGACGGCGTCGAACCATCCGCAGCGCCGCGGCCGGCCCGTGGTGGCGCCGAACTCATGTCCGATCTCCCGCAGTCGGACCCCCGCCTCCTCATGCTGCTCCGTCGGGAAGGGCCCGTTTCCCACACGTGTTGTATAAGCCTTGACGACGCCGAGGACGGAAGTGATGGCTGTGGGGGGGATGCCAAGGCCGGTACACGCGCCGCCGCTCGTCGGGCTGGAGGAGGTGACATACGGATAGGTGCCGTGATCGATGTCAAGGAGTGCCCCCTGCGCTCCTTCGGCAATAACCTTTTTCCCCCGGTGCAGCTCTGTGTTCAGAAACAGTGCGGTGTCTGTGATGTAGTCGTCGATGCGCTTGTCGAAGGCCTGGTATTCTTCGATGAGCGCATCCACGTCGATCTTTGTTTCCCCGTACACCTTGGTGAGGATCTTGTTCTTCTCCTCGAGGTTTGCTGTCAGCTTTCGCGCAAACACATCCCGATCGAGAAGATCCACAATTCGTATTCCGGTACGCATGAATTTGTCGATGTAGGCGGGTCCGATTCCTCTTCCGGTGGTGCCGATCTTGTTGGAGGACTGGACTTCACGGATCACGTCAAGCTGTTTGTGATAGGGCATGATGAGGTGGGCGGTATGGCTGATCAGCAGGCGGCCCGCAATGCTCACTCCCGCGGCCTCGAGCTGAGCGATCTCATCCAGCAGTGCCACCGGATCGATGACGACTCCGTTGCCGATGACACAGGTAATATGCGGGTGAAACATCCCCGAGGGGATCAGATGGAGAACGTATTGCCTGTCGCCGATGCAGACGGTGTGTCCCGCATTTGCCCCTCCCTGGTAGCGCGCGACGATGTCGGCGTGCTCGGAGAGCATGTCGACCAGCTTCCCTTTTCCTTCATCACCCCACTGGGCGCCGACAATAACCTGGACTGGCATAGCGCGGTATCTGAAAGCTGTGGAGAAATCCTTTTCGGCCGGGCAAAAAAAACTCCGACGCATTCCGCAGGAAAAGGTCGGAGATTCAACGGGCAGATGCAATTACTTTTTTGCTGCGAGCGCCTCTTCCACGGTTGAATACATGTCGAACAATCGTTCGAGCTTTGTGATTTTGATGATCCCGCGGATCTTTTCCGAGGCTCCGGCTACCTTTAGGCTTCCGCCGGCGCTTTGCATGGCGTTGACACTTCCAATAAGGAGGCCGAGTCCGGAGCTGTTGATGAAGCCCACTCCGCTCAGGTCGAGCACAACGTGTTTCTGCCCCTGGCCCAACAGCGCGTGCAGCTGGCTGTTCAGTGTCGACGCGTCCGGCCCACCCATCAGGTTCCCTTCGAGTGCGATGACGGTCACCGGACCATGCTGTACCGTGGTGGACTTCATGATGGGATCTCCTTATTTGATCAATTCACCCCGGGCCTTCATCCGGTTCACCCACTCGAGCGCGATGGCGCTGGCGACAAAAATCGATGAATACGTTCCGGTAATGATGCCAATTGTCAGAGCGAAGGCAAATCCCCGATTCACCTCCCCGCCAAAGTTCAGCAGGACCATGGTGACGATGAAAATCGTTCCGGAGGTAATAATGGTCCTGCTCAGTGTTTCATTGATGCTCTTATTCATCAGCTGTGCAAGCGGCATGGTCTTGAAGATCTTCTGGTTCTCCCGGATACGGTCGAAGACGACGACGGTGTCATTCACCGAGAGACCGACGAGTGTGAGGAAAGCCGCTACCATGTTCTGATTGATTTCCAGGTTAAACACTCCGTCGAACAGAGAGACCATGCCGAGGGTCACCAGGACATCGTGGAATAAGGCGACGACGGCGCCGATGCCGTAGATGAACTTGAAGCGGAACCAGATGTAGATACCGATGAAAATCACGGAGGCGATCACAGCGTAGAGCGCGTCGCGCCTCAACTCCGCCCCGATTTTCGGACCGATCTTGTCCTCTTTCAAAAGAACATAGGGGTTGTCCGTGAAGCCGGATTTCAGTCCGCCCTGGATCCGATCACTGATGCTGCTTCCCTCACCCTGTTCCGATGTGCGGATGAGGATGTCCTGGTCGCTTCCAAAGGTCTTGATTTCCGCCTTGCCCATCCCGATCCGGTCCATGGCCGATCGGACATCGCCGATGGAGACGGGACCGCGGAAGTGCACAACCAGTTCCGTCCCCCCGAGGAAATCGATGCCGTAATCCATTCCTTTTACGAATACGGACGCCATTCCAATAAGAATGACGGTCCCGGAGACCACGTACCAGGTCGCCCGTTTGCTCATGAAATCGAAGTTGGTTTTGCCGAAGAACCGCATAGAGAAATACTCCAGTCCTGTCCTGTTAACCGAAATGCACCTGCTTGTTGTACACGTCCGTCAGGACGTTGAAGATGACCCGCGTGATGAAGATAGCACTGAACATGCTTGCAGCAATCCCGATCATCAGCGTGAGGGCAAACCCCTGGACCGGACCGCTTCCGAACTGATAAAGAATCAAGCCCGTCATGAATGTTGTCACGTTCGAATCGAAAATTGCCGTCCAGGCCTTTTCATATCCCTGATCGATGGACGCGCGGAGAGTCTTCCCGGTCGCCATTTCTTCGCGGATGCGCTCGTAGATGAGGACGTTGGCGTCCACGGCAACGGCCAGGGTGAGAATGATCCCTGCGATACCCGGCAGGGTGAGCGTTCCCTGGAATGCCGCGAGAACTCCAAGAAGGAACAGAAGGCAGAAAATCAGCGCGGTGGTCGCCACGGTTCCGCCTGCCCGGTAATAAAAAATCATGAACAGAATAGTCAACAGTGTTGCCAGAGAGGCAGATAACACGCCTGCCCGGATCGAATCCTCACCGAGCGACGGTCCAACTGACCGCTGCTCGATGATCTCGACGGGAGCGGGGAGGGCGCCTGCCTTCAGGACAATTTCCAGCAGGCGGGCTTCGTCGAGGTTATCCATTCCCTCGATTTGCGATCGTCCGCCGGTAATTTTGCCGCGGACGACCGGAGCGGAGAACACGGCATTGTCAAGAATGATGGCGATGCGTTTGTTCACATTCGCGCCTGTGATCCTCGCCCACTCTCTGGAACCCTCAGAATTCATCTCCATTGTCACGATCGGCTGGTTATACGCCTGATCGAGGGTTGCCCGTGCGTCGGTGATGACGCCTCCCGTCAGCTCGGGCGTGGCTTTAAGCGGGTAGAGCGTGTAGTACCGCTGCCCGTCACCGAACAGCCTGCTCTTGGCGCTCCAGGTGAACTCCATATCGTTGGGGATCGCCTTCTTGACATCCTCTCGTTCGAGCATCCTCCTGACACGCTCCCGGTTTTCCTCGGAAACGATTGCCTCCCCGGGAAACTGCTGCGGGTTCACGATGGCTGCGGAAAAGAACGGATGTTTCCGCGCGAACTCCTCGGGCGACATCTCCCCCTCCGGGGTCGAGATCGTCGACGTGTCCGCGGCGGCGGCGAGGGTTGTCGTGTCAGAGGTGTCGGTGCTGGCCGCGAGGAGCTGGTCAAGCGATTCCATGACACGATACGCGACCTCGGGGTCTTTGAGCAGCTTGAACTCAAGCAGTGCTGTTCCCTGAAGGAGCTGCCTCACCTCGGTTTCCCGGGAGACTCCCGGGAGCTCCACGATGATGCGGTTCCCGCCGAGTTTCTGGATATTCGGCTCGGAGACGCCGTACTGGTCAACGCGATTCCGGACGATCTCGATCGCACGATCGATCGCCTTCTTCGCTTCGTCCTCGAGACTGGAGTAGATCCGATCATTGTCGTCCCGGAGGGAACCGTAGTACCTGCTCATCCGGATCTGGCGCTCTTCGAACTTGCGGCGGAGGAGAAGCACCGGAGACTCTTCAGACCGAGCCGCCTCGGAACGGACCTCCTTGGTGATCTGGGCGAATACATCGTCTTTGTTCTTGGCAAGATCCTCGATCAGCCGAAGGACATTCACCTCGAGAACAACTCGCATGCCGCCCTGCAGATCAAGGCCGAGCTTGATCCGCCTGGCCCGATAGTCGCGGATCTCCTGCTCGTGGGCCTCGACAAAGGCCGTGCTGTCCGGACCGCTTAGCTGACTGAGCGTCTTGTGCAGTGAATAGTCCCTGTAGGTTGGATAGAGGAAATACATCGCGAGGCCTACGGCGGCGAGAATAATGACGAGTTTCAAACGATACTTACGCACGAATACCCTCCGAAATCACACGTCTGGAGAAATGAGGTCGCTGATGGGAAAAGGAGCCGAGAAAATAAGCTTACAAATATACCGTACCCCTCCCAAAAAGTCAATGAAAGCGTTGCATTTACTGCAGTTTTCCATTATATTTTTACGTTTTAGACCATCCGATACCCTTTCCAAGAAGGCTGGTGCGACGTATGCCTATTATGACTCGAATGCGCGACAGTATGCCGGTGATTCTCTTTGGACTGCTGATCGCCTTTCTTATAACGATCGTCTTTGAATGGGGAATGGACTACCTGGGCCTCCGGTCCGGGCGCCAGGACCTCGTAGGAAGTATCAACGGAAGAAAAGTCAACTACCAGGAATTCTCCGAACTCGTCAAGTCGTACGCGGACCAGCAGAAAGCACAGACAGGCCAGGACCCGACAGAGGATCAGCTTCGCCAGATCCGGGACCAGGTCTGGCAATCCCTGGTGACTCAGGAGCTGATCCAGGAACAGATCCGTCACCTCGGATTGACGGTATCTGATCAGGAGATCGTCGACCTTGTCCGCGGCGACAATCCTCCGGAAGATCTTCGTCGGTATTTCGTTGATTCCACCGGCCAGTTCCAGCGTGAGCAATACGATCAGTTTCTTAACAACCCCAACCAGTTCATCCGGGATCCCAACGGAACCGATCCGAACTTCGGGTCACGGTGGCTTGCTGACTACGAAAAGAATCTCCGCCAGAGGCGGCTGCAGGAGAAATTGCAGAGCCTGATAACGGCGTCCGTTCGCTTGAGCGAGGGCGAGCTGCTCCAACGATACCGTGACCAGAATATTTCCTACAATGTCCGGTATGCGCTCTTCGACGCCGGCGCACTCGTTGCGGACGATCAGGTTCAGGTCACGGAGGAAGAGCTTAAATCGTATTATGAGGACCATCTCGACCAGTACAAGACCGAAGCAACGCGCAAGCTGAAGTATGTTCTCTTCCCGGATGTTCCCTCGGCCGCCGATTCCGCAGAACGGCTGGATGAGATTCGGGATGCGGCTGCCAAAGCGCGGGAAGGCCAGGATTTTCTCCAGCTGGTGGCGACCTACTCTGACAGGCCCGACAGTGGCGCGTTCTTCCGGCATGGCGAACTGACACTCCCACTGGAAGAGGCGGTCTTCAAGGGGAAGGTCGGCGACGTCATCGGGCCCGTCCGCGACGCCGACGGGTGGAGAGTCGTAAAGATTCTCAGCGAGCGAACGTCTGCCTCAGAGTTCATTCATGCACGCCACATTCTCTTCACGGTTGAAGGTGACTCCATCGCGGTGAAGGCGAAGGCAATGGAAGTGGCGGCTCAGGCCCGGAGGGGAGGGGATTTCGCTGCGCTTGCGCGGGAGTATTCCAAAGATCCAGGATCAGCGGTGCGGGGCGGGGACCTGGGCTGGTTCGGGAAAGGCAGGATGGTGGCACCATTCGAACAGGCTGCCATGAGGGCCCGTATCGGAGAAGTCGTCGGGCCAATCCGCACGCAATTCGGATGGCATATCATCAAGGTTGAAGGCCGTGATAACCGGGAGCTGAAGCTCGCAACAATAACCGTAAAGATCGAACCGAGTCCGCAATCGCGCAACGAGATCTTCGAACGCGCGCAGGACTTTGCCTATAACGCCCGCGAATCAGAGTTTACCCGCGAGGCCGAACAGCTCGGTTTCGACGCTCGAGAAGCCGTGGTTCAGGAAAAGGGCGGGTTTATCCCGGGTCTGGGCATCAACGAAAGTGTGACACGGTGGGGCTTCAAGGAAAGCGTCGGGACGGTCAGCGAGCCGTTCACTGTTTCGAACGGCTATGCGGTGTTTGCGATTGTTGAAGCCAGCGAGGCTGGGGTCAAGCCATTTGAAGAAGTGAAGGAGTCGCTCCGGCCACTCGTGCTCCGGGAGAAGAAGATGGAGAGGGTGATGGAGATGGCTGTGAACGCGAAGGCGAAACTCAATTCCACCGACAGCCTGTCGGCTGTCTCCCGGATTGACCCCGCCGTGATCATCAGTGAGACCGGGCCCTTTGCCCTGGGCGGATCCGTTCCGGCGCTCGGACGGGAGCTTCCGTTCATCGGAGCTACCAGCGCATTGAATGTTGGCCAGATCTCCGGGCCGGTTCGGGGGGTGCGAGGGGCCTTCCTTCTTCAACTCATTTCGAAAAGCGCATTCGACAGCAGCGCGTTCGCCTCCCAGCGGGGGATACTGGCCAGTCGCATGATTCAGGAAAAGCGGAGCCGGTATATCCAGGACTGGTTGCAGCAACTGAAGGATCAGGCAAGCATAGAGGATCACCGGGACCTGTTCTTCCGGTAGCGTGTCGCTTCAGCGATGACTTCGGGGACGGCGTTCGTCGGCCCTGGAAAGACGAATGGACCGGCACTACGGCGCGGCGAGGGAACGGCGGAGATTACAGGAGGACCGAATGACGGGGAGCATCAGGGCAGTTGCGGTTAGCCTGATCCTGTGCGGAAGCGCCTCTCTCCTGCAGGCTCAGCCGAAACCCTTCCTCCTCCTGCTCAAAGGGAATCTTACCTCCGAAACGTCCCTCTACGTTGATCCGAACTCCTCTGACCCGATTGCACGCGCCGAGGCGATCACCTTCGAAAACTCCTATGGTGTTGGCGCGGAACTCCGGTATCAGTTCCCTGAATCCAGAGTCGCCCTCGGCCTTGGCGCAGAATACCTGAGGGTCACCTCCAGCGACCCGATACGCGTCTCCTCCCGCACTGCAATTCCCACAACGGACGGGTACTCGGTCGTGCCGGTAGAACTTACAGGCTACTTCATTATCCCCGCCTCAGGACGATCCGTAAAAATTTCGATGGGGGGCGGGGTGGGTGCCTACTTCGGCCGGCGGACTTACTCAATTGCGGGAGTGCAGGCGGAGGTGATCGAAACCAAACCGGGGATGGGTATTCACGTTCTGGGAGGAATCGCGTACTATGTAACCGAACGACTTTCGCTCTCGGTGGAAATGAAGTTTCGTGATGTGAAGTTTGAATCGATCAACCGGTTCGGCACGCCTCGCATTGCCTACCAGGGATCTTTTCTGACGGTGACCTCTGATCCCTTTTCCTCACGGGTGCGAACTGACGGGATCGTATTTCAATTAAGTGCGGGATTCAGTTTCTGAACGACCGGTGATGCCATCCCCCGCGCCTCTGACCCCGCTTCCACTCTCCGCGTTTCTCGGCGCCGGATCAGACCGGCTGCTGGCCCACCTCCACTCAAGGTTTGTGTGTACGGTGGAACCTGTGGATCTGGGCGACATCACGCTTGAGCTGTTGCGTGTGGCGGATCCGGATACCCTCATTGAGAATGTCGATTCCGGCCTATTCGCGGCTGAAGATCGATTCCCGTACTGGGCGGACCTCTGGAATTCAGGAATCGGGCTCGCGCGGTGGGTCAGAGCTACAGGAATCCTTGAGCACAAACGAGTACTTGAACTCGGGTGTGGCATCGGGATCGTGGGGATAGCCGCGGCGCATTGCGGGGCAGTTGTCACGATGACCGATAACGCGGAGGAAGCGCTGCTCTTTACCGCCTACAATGTGAAGCGAAATTGCCCCTCGGCACCGGTTGACCTGCGATTCCTCGATTGGCGGAAGCCGGACATGGCCGGAACGTACGATGCCATCGTTGGAGCCGATATTTTGTATGAGCGATCCGATTTCGATGCGCTTCTCACGCTCTTCGGCAACCTGCTCGCCCCAAACGGGATGGTACTGCTGAGTGATCCGGACCGGACAATGGGCAATGCGTTCCTTGCCCGCGCCCGGACGCGCGGTTTCTCAGTCGAAACGACTGTGATGGATCTGGCACGCAGGGGTCGGATCTCGCGAGTGACCTGCAGCTGTCTTCGACGGGACCCAGAGGGGGAATATCTGCGGCCATGACAGTCAACGACAGGACACGGTGTGAGCGAATCTACCTCGCCGGCTTCATGGGGAGCGGAAAGAGCACGATCGGGCCGATCCTCGCGAATACGATCGGGTATGAGTTTGCGGACCTGGATCGTATGATCGAACAGGCGGAAGAGCGAGCGATCAGCGAAATATTCCGAGTGGATGGGGAGCAATACTTCCGCTCGCTCGAGCGGGCACTTATCGCAAAGCTCTCTACACAAACACATCTTGTGGTGTCTCTCGGGGGAGGAACCCTTGTCGATCCGGTCACCTTTCGCACGATAAAGAGCACGGGAATCCTCGTGCATATCAAACTGACCCCGGAACTCATCCTCAGGCGACTTCAGCACCGAAGCGACAGGCCAATGCTCATGGATGGAAAAGGAAACCGGTTGTCCGAAGAGGATCTCCGGGTCCGCATTGGAGAGCTCTATGCGTCACGGGAACCCCTTTACGCTCAGGCGGACGTCACTATTGAGGCGGATGAACGGCGCGTCGGGATTACCGTTGATCGCGTCGTCCGCGCCCTGTCCCCCCTTCTCAGGGGCTGACCTGCTCGGCCCAGCCGATCAAAACGGACCTCTTTCATGTCAACCCTGCGCTGCCATCCGGGGTTTGCCCACGATCAGGATGGCCTGCAACGCATTGCACTTCAAGCAGTTAATGGATATATTCACATGAGTACACAACTGGAGCCGCAGAGCGTGGGTCTCTCTCGCGAACAATGGAAAGAACGCCTCAGTGCGCTGGCCGGAAAACGGGTGGCCGTCGTAGGCGATATCATGATCGATCGGTATTACTGGGGATCAGTTCACAGGGTGTCTCCTGAAGCTCCCGTGCCGGTGGTGGATGTGGAATCGGAGTCTGTCCGGTTGGGAGGTGCGGCCAATGTGGCAAACAACATCAGAGCACTCGGTGGAATTCCTGTTCTGGTTGGTCTTGTCGGCGGTGACCACCCCGGTCACATGCTGAAGGAGTTGCTGGAAGAACAGAATTTGAGCACGGAAGGTATCGTTACAGACCCTTCCCGGCCGACAACCATCAAGACCCGCGTGATAGCCGCCGGTCAGCATGTCGTCCGCGTTGACTATGAGTCGAAAGCTGATTGTCCGGGGCCGTTGCTCCACCGGCTGGTCGATGCAGTAAAATATGGCATTCAATCGCTCGACGCCATTTTGATCGAAGACTATAATAAGGGGGTGGTGACCCGGGATGTCATTAGGGAGCTAACCGGCCTTGCCACAAAGCATGGCAAGGTGATCACGGTCGATCCGAAATTCAACAACTTTTTAGAATACAAGAATGTCACAGTCTTTAAACCTAACAGACGGGAAGTTGAAGAGGTCCTTGGCGGCCGCCTCCGCTCAGATGACGACGTGCTCCGTGCAGGAAATCGACTCCTTGAGCTGCTCAGTGCGCGCAACGTGCTCCTCACTCGTGGCGAACAGGGGATGTCCCTTTTCGAGTCGGACGGGACTGTCACGAACATCAAGACCTTCGCGGACAGCGTCCAGGACGTATCGGGAGCGGGGGACACGGTCATTTCCACCCTGACTCTGGCACTCGCCACTGGCATGGACGTCAAAGAGGCCTGCCTTCTTTCGAACTGTGCCGCCGGCGTGGTCGTCAAATCTGTCGGCATCGTCCCGATAACTCCCGACGAACTCCTCGAGGCGGCCCTGCGCTGCACACAAGTTCACGAAAGGGTCGTCTGATGGGACGGCTCCTTTCCATGAGCGCTGCCGTAAAAGTGCGGCGGCGCCTGCGCCGGGAGAAGAAGGTGGTCGTGTTTACGAACGGTACTTTTGATATCCTCCACCGGGGGCACGTCGACTATCTCCGGGCAGCCCGGGCGATGGGAGATATCCTGGTGGTGGGCCTGAACTCCGATGCATCCATCCGGAGGATCAAAGGGAATGGACGGCCGATCAATCGGAACATGGATAGAGCCGCAGTTCTTTGCGCACTGGCAAGCGTCGACTATGTCTGTTTCTTCAGCGGGAACACACCCCTCCGGTTGATCGAGCGGCTGATTCCCGATGTGCTCGTCAAAGGGGCAGACTGGGAAGTTGGTGCGATTGTCGGGAGGGAAATTGTTGAACGTCATGGAGGTCGTGTGGAGCGCATTCGCCTGACGGCGGGTCGTTCCACAACGACGGTGATCGAGCGGGTCCTCCGGCAGTGCCGCGGCGGTTCTCTGAAAGCGAAGCAACAACCCGGAAATCGAGGGAAGTGAATGGCCGGAGCGGGGAAGGGAAGCCGTGTGAAGAAGCTGGTCAGGATTGCTCTCTGGGTGTGTGGAGGAGGGATCGCGCTCCTTCTGAGCATTGCGGTCGTGACGCAGACGCAATTCTTCCGGGACCGGCTGCGCTCAGCGGTTCTCGGACAGCTTGACTCGTTGCTGAACGCGACGGTGTACCTCGGAGAAATCAGGGGGAACCTGGTTACCGGTTTTTCTGTCGACAGTGTCTCCCTGGCCCTCGAGGGAGTTCCCGTGGTGACGGCGGGACGCGTGGATCTGGGGTATGACCTCTTCTCGCTGCCGGGGAAGACTCTCGCCGTCAAGCGGATTTCGCTCCTCCGGCCGCAGATCTGGATCCTCCGGGACCGCCAGCGGAGATGGAACCTCTCCCGGATGGTCCGCCCGTCCTCCTCCGATCAGCCAGCCTCGACGGATACCACCCTCGCAATTCTGGACTGGAAGCTAAGTCTAGACGCGCTTGAGATTCAAGACGGATCGCTTACCGTCCTTGATTCCATGGAGCTGAATACCTTACGCGACAGGGATGCCATCAACTTCGGAAATATCACTCTCCATGACCTGAACCTCCTGGTGTCTGCCCGGCTCTCAGAGGACCGGCAGTTCCTTGATCTCACGTCACTGAGCTTTGCCGTGGCGCGGCCCGAATTCCGGCTGGTCCGTGCCTCCTGCGTCGTGCGCGTCACTCACGAAGAAGCCGTCGTCCAGAATCTCGTGGTCGTTACCTCAGGATCGGACGTGCGGCTGAATGCTTCTCTGAAAAAGGTTGATCTGCTTGGAGGAATATCCCTCCCTCTGTTGAAACGGAGCCCTCTTCAGCTCTCCCTCAGATCGGACCCTCTCGATCTGCGAGAACTCCGACGGTTCATCCCCGCGGTTTACTTCCTGGACGGTGTTGTCGCGGCCACGGTGGAGGTAGGCGGGGAATTCGGGAACATGGACATTCAACGTCTTGACCTGAAACATGAAGAGACCACCCTCTTCCTGAGGGGAAAGCTGAAAAGCCTGGATGTCCCCGAGAATCTTGCGCTGGAGGTGAAGATCGCTGAGAGCACTATTGACCCGGCTGCCCTCCAGACGCTGCTTCCCGGTCTCTCACTGCCGGAATTCCCGCGTGTGGGTCCGGTCACGCTGAATCTGGAGTATGAGGGGCGACCGCTGGATTTCAGGACCAGGTTTGATCTGCGGAGCAATGCCGGAATCGTTCGCTCTCCTGGTATCTCGTTGCGTATCGGAGGCCCCCAGCAATTGACGTATATCGCCGACGTGAGTGTAGATCATCTGGACATTTCCGCTCTGACCGGCAATCCCCTGCTCGTGAGCGCACTGAACGGAAGGGTAGAGCTCAACGGAGAAGGTGTTTCGCTCCGCACGCTCGCTTCGACGCTGGATGTCCGGATCGATTCGTCGAGTATCCGCGACCTTCCGCTGCCGCGTGCGAGGTTGTATGCAACGGGAAAGAATGCACAGGCCCGCGCCACACTGCTCTTCGTCGCAGGCGATATGTATGGCAATCTTGCAGGGGAACTCACGCAGCGATCGGGTGTTCCGCCCGCCTATGCTCTCGACGGCGAAGTCCGGGCGATCAACCTTGAACGATTTCTTCATGATCCCGCCTACCGGAGCGATCTTACTCTCCGGCTTGATGCGCACGGGAGCGGTTTTGAATGGAACGAGCTGGTAGGCGAGGCTGTTCTTGATTTCTCCTCGTCGCACTACAGAGAATACACGATCGACTCCGGAATGGTTCGCATCGACATTGACTCGCTGCGGGGGGGAGGGAAACAGCTTACGTTCGAATCAAATGTCCTCGATTTTGTTGTCACGGGTTCCTACGACCTTCCCTACCTGCTCGACGTCCTCTCGTACGAGTCGTACAATATCCGGGCCGCACTTGCGGACAAGCTGGCCCCGATTGACACGACGCTGATCGCTCCGGTCGACCGGCGCGAACTCGCAATGCGCGCGGCGGAACTGAGAGGTTTCCCGGAATCTATGAACGTGCAGTTCGGTGTCCTGATGAAAAACCTGGAACCGATATCTGTTGTTACGGGTGTGAAGACGTTCAACGGCATCGGTACGCTGACCGGTTCCATCTGGGGAAAATTCGATGACCTGGCTGTCCAGGCGGATCTCGATCTGGAGGAGTTTTTCTACGGCACGGAAGAAGCGGGAACCCTCGTGGAAAACGGCAGCGTGATCCTGGAGGCGAGCCGGATTACGCCCGAGGATCTGCTGACGAATGCCGTGATTCAACTTGGTGTCAAAGCGCGCAGCCTGCACTTGAACAGAACTGAGCTTGATACCCTTGAGGGCGAACTCGATGTGGCTGGTGGGAAGGCGCAGTTCTGGGGAAATGTATCGGTTGACCGATCCGTCCAGTTCTGGGCGGGGGGAAGCGGGGAAATACTTGGAGACGTTGCGCGGATTGCCCTTTCCGGTGCGGGTATGCGACACGGAACATACGGCTGGACCGCCGAGAAGGGCGGGAGCATCGAGATTAGCAGAGCAGGATTGATGGTGCGTTCGCTGAACTTCAGGCAGGGGATGGAATCCCTCTCGCTTGAGGGCTCCTTCGCGCTGAACGGAAAATGGGACGGACATGTCAAGGCTGCCGACCTGGATCTTTCCGCGCTCCGGCACCTGCTGGACGAAGGAGGGCCGGCGCCGCCGGCGCAATCCCTTTTTTCCGGCCGGGCCTCAGTGACGATCGATGCAGGAGGGACGCTCACGAATCCATGGTACCTTGCCTCCCTTCAGGCGGAGAATGTGTCCTATCGCGGTGCCCGGCTTGGCCGCGTCTCCGGGAATTTCAGGTACCGCGACAGCTCACTCCATCTCCAGCTGGACTCCCGCTCATCCGGGCGGGATACCTCACAGGAGGGCGAGCTGAATATCCGCGGCACTCTTCCGGTCAACCTTGCGCTGTCCGGGGTGGAAGGAAGCCGCGTCACAGGAGATCCTCTGGATCTTACCGTCCGGGCCAATGCCTTCCAGATGGGGGTCTTCGATCCGTTTCTCGCCGCGTTTAATGATCTCACCGGACACCTGTCCTGTACGGTCCACGTTGGCGGTTCATTCCGCTCGCCGCAGTACTCCGGAGATCTGGCGATTACACACTGCTCGTTTCTGTTTCAGCCGAACAACATTGAATATCTTTTCGACGGGACGTTCCGCGCAGACGGGGAGAGAATTCGCGTCGTTGAAGCGACATTCCGCAATCTCCCCGAGGACGTCAACAGAGCCGGTCCGGGGATCATGCATATCACCGGCGACCTCGGGCTGACAAATTTCCGACCGGGAGATTTCCGGCTTGGCATGACAGGTGACCTCCTGGTCGTGAAGGAAACCACGCGGCGGTCGTCGCTGGAGGTATCCGGATACCTCTTCGTGGAAATCGGGCCGCAGGGTCTTTCCCTGACGGGCGAGATTGAGCGATCCTTGCTCAAAGGGCAGGTATTCATTCGAAATTCGTCTCTGGTGTTCCCACCAACTGAAGGACAGGTTGCTGAGGAGTCATCCCTCTCTGTTCCTGTTGTCCTGGTCAATGATACCGCACGGGTCGTGCCCCGTCGTCGCCCGAGGGCGGCGGACCGCTACTTTGTCAGCAGGAACGGGCTGTCGGAGACCGGCGAGGAAGCGAGAGAAGTGCAGTCCGTTTCATTCGTCGACGGCATGCGCTATGACCTTGAGATCGAAAGCGTGGGCGGGACGACTGAAATTGAGATGATCTTTAACTCGCTCACCTCTGAGAAACTTGTTGCGAATATCGATGGCAGGTTTACGATTCTGGGAGACAAATCACGCTGGTTCGGCGAATTGAGTGTCAGCAGGGCCTACTACACGTTCATCAAGCGCTTTGATGCGGAAGGAAAGATTCGCTACACCGGAGACTTCCTGAATCCGGAGCTGGATATCCAGGCAACGTATCGCGGCAATCGTCTTGTTCAAGATTCGACGGGCACGACGGATGAGCAAGTCATTGTGACCTTCCTCATCGCGGGGTCCAGGGAAAAGCCGAAAATCGACTACGCGATGAAGATTGACGAGGTTGACTACCTGTCCTACCGGGGCCCGAAATCGAACGATGTTCAGTCGGATGCGATCCAGTTCATCCTGTACGGCACATTCCCGTTGACGGCGGCACAGCGGACCGAGGCGACAGCGGACGTCCAGCGAACACTCGGGGTTTCGTTCGTAACAGGCGCCACATCCCTGCTGACGGGCGCTCTCTCAGAATACTTGCGCGCACAGACAGGCTTTATCAGCTCCGTGGAATTCAGCTATGGCGGGCCGGGGAAGCCGCTCAGTGAGTCTGCGGAAATCAGGCTGAGCGGGTCCCTCTGGAACGGATACTGGAGGTATGGCGGCAAGATCCTGGATGATCCTCTCGGGAATGCCAATTTCAGCCTCATGTATTCCTTTGGCTCCGTGTTTGGGGACCCGGCCCTGAGGAATCTGATGTTTGAGCTGGAGCGCCGGGTGGAGTCGGCGACGATCCAGACCACCGAGCTGAAACGGATCAATTCCGCCAGGATATTCTATCGCCTCTCATTTTGAGGCTCGCGCCGGAACCCATAACCCCATTCCCGACGAGGTACCATATTTCTTCTCTCAAAAAACGATTGCTTGAATTTCTGTCGTCGGCCCCGCAAATGCGGGTGACGATGAAAGAGCTGGCTCGCCACATTGGCGTCGACAGCCGGGAGGAGTTTCGCTCCCTCCGCGATACGGTCGAGGATCTCGGACGCCGCGGCGTGGTCTCCGTCGACAGCAGGGGAAAGATATCCTATGTCCGGACTCGCGTCCCGGCACACTCAAAGCAACCATCGTCGCCCCGTATTGCCGGTCCTCTCACTGTGACACGACGGGGAGGTGGCATTGTGCGCGATAGTCATTCGGGAGAAGAAATACAGATTCCTGCAAAGTTCCTCCGAACGGCGCTGCATGGAGATATTGTTGCGGTGGTTCCCTTTGCCAGACGGCTTGTGCGCAGGGGAAAGGAGGAAGGACCTCCGGAGGGCGAGATTGTCGAGATTGTGCGGCGGGTGACCACCCGCATCACGGGGACGGTGAAGCGATCGCGTCATTTCACAGTTGTGGTTCCAGACAACGCGCGCTTCACGCGGGACATCTACGTCGCATCCTCCGATCTGAAGAGGGCGAAGGTGGGAGACAAGGTGGTCGTGGCCCTGCACCCGTGGACCGACGAGCATCTCAATCCGGAGGGGAACGTCATCGAGGTGCTCGGCCCCTCCGGAGACGCCCGGGTCGAAGTGCTCAGTGTTGGCCGCTCGTTCGGACTTCCCTCGGAGTTTCCGCGCGAGGTTCTCCGGGATGCCGATCGACTTTCCTCGTCGATCTCTCCGGATGAAATCAGCCGGCGCGCTGATTTTCGGAGCCTGCGTACCGTCACGATTGACCCTGAAGACGCCCAGGATTTCGACGACGCCCTTTCCTGTGAAGAGCTCGGCGGAGGCAAGCTTCGTCTGGGAGTCCATATTGCTGACGTCGGACACTACGTATCGGAAGGGAGCAGCCTTGACCAGGAGGCCGCTGCGCGGGGAACAAGTGTCTACATGGTGAACGAAGTTGTCCCGATGCTGCCCGAACGACTCTCGAATGACCTGTGCAGTCTCAGGCCCCATGAGGACCGGCTCGCCTACAGTGTGATGATGGACGTACATCCGTCAGGGAGAGTTGACCGGTACGAGATCGTCAAGTCGGTCATCCACAGCGACCGGCGATTCACTTATGAAGAGGTTCAGCAAATTCTGGACCGGGGACAGGGTGATCATGTCGGGCTCTGTCGGCTTCTCCTCGGTCTTTCACAAACGCTGCGGGAGCGGCGGCGAAAGAACGGGAGCATCGATTTCGACACTGCCGAGGCAAAATTTCGCTTTGACCCGGAGGGGTTTCCGAGCGCCATCATAAAGAAGGAGAGGCTGGATGCCCACCGGCTCGTCGAGGAATGCATGCTACTGGCGAATATCACAGTCGCCCGGCACGTAAGCACCGGATCGTCTCGCCCGCTGCCGTTTCTGTACAGAGTCCACGACCTTCCTGATCCTGATCGCCTCCGCGAGCTTGCTTCCTTTGTGAAGCAGTTCAAGTTCTCGCTCGACGTCCGCAGCGGTGTGTCGTCGCGTGCGCTCCAAAAGCTGCTCGATGATGCCCGCGGCTCGGAGGTGGAAAATCTCATCAATGAAGTGGCGCTTCGGTCAATGGCAAAGGCGGTGTATTCGGAGAAGAATATCGGACACTACGGCCTTGGATTTCCGTACTATACGCACTTCACCTCGCCGATCCGGCGCTATCCGGATCTGGTCGTTCACCGGCTTCTGGTGGAGTACAGCCGCGGTCCCTCGGCCAAACGAGTAGAAACCCTGCGCAAGCAATTGCCGGCGGTAGCCGCCGAGTCTTCAGACCGGGAACGTGTCGCGCAGGCGGCAGAACGGGAATCGATCCGTGTCATGCAAGTGGAATATATGAAGCGGCACCTCGGAGATGAGTTCGCTGGAGTAATCGGCGGGGTCACGAATTTCGGGTTCTTTGTGGAAATCAACGACCTCTTGGTGGAAGGGCTGGTCAGGGTCAGGGATCTGGCCGATGACTATTATATCTTTGACGAAAAGCATTACGCTCTAACGGGGCGCTCCCGTGGCCGCGTCTTCCGGCTGGGGGACAGCGTGAAGGTCCGCATTCTGGCGGTGGATTCCGAGGAACGAACGATCGATCTGGAGCTGGTCGGGTGAACAGAGTCTGATTCGCCGGCCCGGTACCGCGTGGTGTCGCGCGTCCGGCACGGCAAGCCATTTTGTCGGAAGGGTTTTTTTTGTATATTTCCAGTGGTCAGAACGGTATGTGCAGCGAGACTGAGGCGACCATGTCCACGACAAAACACATTCGCAACGTTGTTCTTCTGTCCTGCATTCTTTCCTTTCTGGGCTCGTTGGCACAGGGCCAGGAAGAGTACTTTGGAAAGAACAAGGTCCAGTACAAAAAGTTCACCTGGTCCTTCATTCAGACAGACCATTTCGACATCTACTTTTCAGAAGGTGGACGGTATCTGGCTGAATTCACCGCAGCGTCGGCGGAGTCAGCGTATACGTCCATCAGTTCCCTCCTCCGTTACCAGCTCGTCAATCGTGTTCCGCTGATCGTCTATAACTCTCACAACGATTTTCAGCAAACGAACGTTGTCTACGAGTATCTCGAAGAGGGCATCGGCGGGGTCACGGAGCTTTTCAAGAACCGGATCGTCATCCCCTATGAAGGGGAATACGGGAAGTTCCGCCACGTCATCCACCACGAGCTTGTCCACGCCGTCATGAATGACATGTTCTATGGCGGATCAATCCAATCGATTATCTCCAACAATATTACCCTCCAGCTCCCACTCTGGATCAGCGAGGGGTTCGCCGAATATGCCGCGCTGAAGTGGGATACGAATTCCGATATGTACATGCGCGATATGACGGTGACTGAGGCCCTAGTTCCGATCCCCCGCCTCTACGGGTACAATGCCTATCGAGGCGGGCAGTCGGTCTTCTGGTATCTCGAAAAGAAATACGGCGAGCAAAAGATTGGAGACATCCTCAACAGGATCAAGAGTACCCGAAATGTCGAACAGGGGTTCCGTGCGGCGATCGGTATCGGAATTGAAGAACTCTCGGACCGCTGGCAGAAAGAGCTCAAGGTCCAGTACTGGCCGGATATTGCAAAGCGGGAGGATCCCGCCGACTTTGGCCGCCAGTTGACCGACCATAAGAAGGATGGCAGTTTCTATAATACGGGTCCGAGCATCTCTCCACAGGGGGACCGGATAGCGTTCATCTCGAACCGTGATGACTATTTTTCGCTCTACCTGATGAGCGCGGTTGACGGCACCATTATCGGCAGGCTTGCGTCGGGTCAGCAGACGGCAAACTGGGAAGAACTCCATCTTCTGTCCCCGGGAATCAGCTGGTCTCCCGATGGCAAACGGCTGGTGGTGGCGACGAAGGCGGGGGATCAGGATGCACTGGTTTTCATTGATGTGGCAAGCGGTGCTCAGGAGGTGGTGAAACTCGGCCTTGACGGCCTCTTTTCCGTGAGCTGGTCCCCGCGCGGAAACAAGCTCGCCTTCGTCGGAAATAGTAGCCAGAGCTCGGATATCTACGTCTACGACCTGGACACGAAGGCTCTTACCAACCTGACAAACGACATCTACAGTGACGCCATGCCGTGTTGGTCGCCGGATGGACAGCAACTGTTCTATTCCTCGGACCGGGACAATGGGGCACGGGATAGCGCGAACATCCTTGCGGCTGTCGGATCATACCAATTCGACCTGTACCGGCTCAATGTCGAGACGGGAGCCGTCGCCCGGCTGACAGATTGGTCCAACAGTGATGAGACTTCTGTCGTTGTGAGTCCGGACGGAAAAGCGATTCTGTTCATCTCCAACCGCGACGGAATCAATAATATCTACCGAATGGACCTTGCCTCGGGGGCGTGGAGGCCGATCACGAACTCACTGCAGGGAATCTACCAGCTGTCGCTTACGAGGGACGGAACCAAGCTCGCATTTTCCTCACTCCGGGCGGGAGGGTTCGATGTGTTCGTGCTGCGCAACCCCTTCGATCGGAATCTGAATGTCGCCCAGCTCGAGCTGACAAACTTCTTCAAGATGAAATATGTCACAGCCGGGCCCGATTCGGGAGCTGTGGCGGCGGCTGATACGGCGGGAGGGCCCGCACTCGCGGCGACGAATCTCGATAGCAGTGCCGCGACTGCGAAGGCTGATACGGCAGGGCTCTACGGGAAGAATATTCAGATCGACTTCAGCAATTATGTGTTTAAAGATGCGTACAGCGAGAACACCCCGGGTGATACGCTTGCCGTCTCCCTCCCGAAAGTAACGAACAACGTAGACGAGGATGGCAATCACCGGGTCTATAAGTATAAGCTCAATTTCACCCCGGATATCATCTACGGGAATGCAGGGTATGATACGTTCTACGGGGTAACCGGCATGGCGACCATGGCCTTCAGTGACCTCATGGGGGATCATCAGATAGTCTTTCAGACCAACCTGTTGCTGGATCTGAAGAACAGCGACTGGGCGCTCTCCTATTTCTATCTCCCGGAACGTATTGACTATGGGTTCGGCGGTTTTCACAGCGCGCGGTTCGTTATCCTCAACGACATCTTCGGGGGAAGTCTCTACCGGTTCCGAACGTACGGCGCGAATGTCCAGGCTCTTTATCCGGTCAACAAATACGAGCGGCTGGAGACGGGCTTCAACTGGATCAATGTGACGAAAGAAAATCTCGACCGACCAGATTACCCGGTGGAAGATGTGATGATGCTCGTCCCGCAGCTCGGGTATGTGTATGACACCATTCTCTGGGGCTATACTGCTCCCATGACCGGGACGCGGTGGAAGGTGAATCTGTTTGGGACCCCAAAACTCGGGTTGAACGGGATTTCGTTCGTAAACCTTACCGCCGATTACAGGACATATCTGCGGCTTGGCCGCTCATATAGTCTCGCGCTTCGGCTTGCCGGCGGTGGGAGTTTCGGAGAGAACCCCCAGAAGTTCATCATTGGGGGGGTGAGCAACTGGATCAACAGGACGTTCGAGGGCGGCTATGTTCCCCTGGAAAGCGCGGCCGACTACCTCTTCATGCAGGTGGGCGTACCGCTCCGGGGATACAATTACAACGCGGCGTTTGGCAGTCGCTACAGCATGTTTAATTTTGAGTTCCGGTACCCGCTCTTCGGATTCATCCAGGCGGGTCCTCTTCCGATCGGCCTGCAAAGCCTGTCAGGAGTCATGTTCTTCGATGCAGGGACGGCCTGGTCCAACGACCGGAGTCTGGTGCTGTTCACGAAGGATCCAACAGGCGCGACAATCAGCCGCGACCTTTTAATGGGAATGGGAACCGGCGCCCGGATCTATGTCCTCGCCTTCCTCATCCGCTTCGACGTGGCATGGTCCTGGAACGTGAAAGGATTCTCTTCTCCGAAGTATTACTTCTCTTTTGGTGCAGATTTCTAGGGGAACCTCGGCCTGGAAACAGCGGGGCCCAGTCCGTTTCTGGACAGGGCCCCGCTGCATTCGTGACAATGACAGCCGCCGCAATCCCAGACTTCCCCGTTTAGTTGATCGGCAGCCTGATGGTGAACGTTGAACCCTTCTGCGGCTGACTCCTGACCGTGATGGTGCCCCGGTGCATTTCTGCGATCCATCGTGCGATGGAGAGTCCCAGGCCAGCGCCGCCGAGGTCGCGTGATCGCGCCTTATCCACCCGGTAGAACCGGTTGAAGATCTTTTCAGTTTCCTGCTCCGGAATCCCGATCCCCGTGTCCTCCACCTCGAAAACTGCCGACCCGTTCTCGCTGTCCATGGAAAGAGAGACGGCACCCCCCTCCGGTGTGTACTTGATCGCATTGTCAACGATATTGAGGAACAGCTGCCGGAGCCGGATGCGGTCACCCACGATTGTGACGGGGGAGTTCTTGAGTAGCCGGATATGGATCCCCTTTCTCTGGGCGAGGACTTCGCTGTCTTCCAACAGTTCCTCTACCAGGCTGCGCAGATCGACCTCGGAGAAATGCGCCTGGTATGTCCCCTTGTCTGCCTTCGCCAGCGTCAGGAGATTGTCGATGATCGATGTGAGCCGCATGATTTCCTCCAGCGTGCTCTCAAGGATTTCCCTGTATTCCTCTGGGGTCCTGGCGCTGCGCAACGCGAGCTCGATTTCTCCGCGGATGATCGTGAGCGGCGTGCGCAGCTCGTGTGAGGCGTCAGCGGAGAACTCCTTGACCTGGGCAAACGAGCTGTGAAGACGTCGGATCATTTCGTTGAACGTTGCAGTCAGGCGTCCGATTTCGTCGTCCACATCGAGCGGAGGAATTGTCTGGTCGAGGTTTTCCGCGGTGATCTTTCTCGCCCGGGTCGTAATCTCATCGACGGGTCGCAGCGCCTTGTTGGCGAGCGCCAGCCCGCCGAAGATGGAGACGCCAAGGGCGACCGGAAGGAGAAGGAGGAAGATCAAATACAGGCTGTCCATCAGGTCTCGCAACTCAGCGAGGGGGTATCCGACGAAGTAGATGAAATTCTTCTCGCGGACCGCCGCGACGCGGATCGGCTCCCCGCTCAACTCCCCGGTGGCGACGCTGGCGGTGTACATGGGGATGGAATCGCGAACCACGAGACTGTCCGTGCCGAGATTGTACGACCGGTAGGCAATTATCCCGGAATTGTCCGCGATCTGAATATAGGTCTTCTTCCGGCTGCGGAGAGTATGGCGGAAGATGTGGCTCCAGACTTCGTCTGCTTCCGCTTCGAGACTGTCCTCCGCGGTTTGCTCGATGCCGGGCAGGGGCTCTTTGGCCTTGCGCCGGATGATCGCTTCGGTGTATCGCTTGCCGGCCTTGACTTTGCTTGCCTGAGGTTCAATGTAGTCCCTGACCCAGCGGACTTCATTGCGGAGAGAGTTGTCAAGGTTCTCGGAGAGTGATTTGTTCGTGTAGTAGTAGGAGGCTCCACCGAACATGAGAAGCGTCCCAAGAACAAGCAGTGTGTACCAGAAAATCAGTCTGGCGCGGATGGACCGGATACGGAACGTCATAAGTTACTCCTCGCGCATCACGTAGCCGACGCCGCGGACGGTGTGGATCAACTTCCGGTCGAACCCGCTGTCGATCTTGTTCCGCAGATGGCTGATGTAGACGTCGATGAGATTGGTGCCGGTATCGAAGTTGTAGTCCCAGATATGTTCCGAAATGATCGTCCGGCTCAACACGCGGTCCTTATTGCGCAGGAAGTACTCGAGCAGGGCATACTCCTTCGCTGTGAGGTCAATCGCCCTGGTTCCGCGCTTCGCTTTGTGCGTGATGGTGTCGAGCTCGAGATTGGCAATGGTGAGGGTTGTCGACTTCTCGAGGGATCCGCGACGCAGGAGGGAGCGAACCCGAGCCAGCAATTCGGCGAAGGCAAACGGCTTTGTGAGGTAATCGTCCGCGCCGCTGTCGAGGCCCTCCACCTTGTCTTCCGTCGTGGTCTTGGCGGTGAGCATAAGGATCGGAGTGGGGACCCTGGCAGCGCGCAGCCTCCTGGTCAGTTCGAAGCCATTGATGCCGGGAAGCATAACGTCAACCACAATCAGATCGTAGATCTGGGTCTCCGCCATGAGGGCGCCGCGTTCGCCGTCCTGTGCGACGTCTACCGCGTAACGCTCCTCTTCCAGTCCCTGCTGTATGAAGCGAGCGACCTTCTTCTCATCCTCGACGACGAGAATACGCATCGATGTCTCCCGTGCCACTCCTTGTGCAAAAAAATACGCCAATTCGCGCCAACTTGCAAAAGACTGGATCCTTTGATATCCAGATGGTTTTTCCCTATATTTTCGGCTCACCCGGGGAATATCACTATGCGAGTCACCATCCTTCTCCTGCTTGCCAGTGCTCTCTTCAGCGGGTGCGTCCGCTCGCTTGCTGTCTCAACTGTGGGAGGAATGGTGGACGACGGGTTCGAGGCGTTCACCGGGGAGGAAGACCTTGAGTTTGCCGAACAGGCACTCCCGGGCAATCTCAAGCTACTGGATGTGATGCTGAAGAACGAGCCGGATAATCGCCGGCTCCTGCGCCTCGGGAGCGAGGGGTACAACAGCTACGCGCTTGCTTTCCTTGAAGACACCAACCCAGAGCGTGCCCGGGCCTTCTATCTCAGGGGGCGGGACTATGGCCTTCGCATTCTCCGGCAGGACAGTGAATGGGCGCGGGCGCTTGACGGGACGGTCGATGATGTGAAAGCACTCCTCGCCGGGCGGGGAAACGATGACGTGCCCGCTGTGTTCTGGACGGCGTTTGGGTGGGGGAGTGCGATCTACCTTACCCTGACCAGCCCCGATGCGATTGCGGATCTTCCAAAGGCCGAGGCGATGATGGAGTTCGTGGCCGGACGGGATTCCGCCTATTACCACGCGGGGGCGGATATCTTTCTCGGCACGCTTTACGGGAGCAGGCCGAGAATTCTCGGGGGAGACACCGCGAAATCGCGTCTGCATTTTGAGCGGGCCCTCCGGCTGAACGGAGGGAAGTTTCTCATGACGTATGTGTACTATGCCCGCTCCCTCGCCGTCCAGACAATGGACGAGCCGCTGTTCGATGAGCTTCTGTCAACCGTCGACCGGACATCGCTCGATGTGCTTCCCAGTGCCCGCCTCGCGAATGCTGTCGCGAAGAGGAAAGCGCAGATGCTCCGGGAAAAGAAGTCCGAACTTTTCTGAATCACACAGGGAGTCCTGACGTGAAACGATTAATCGTATCCTCATTGCTGTTGCTGATCCTTTCCCCAGCGGGGCTGCGTGGCCAGCAGTACACAATAAAGTTCTCTTCGCTGGCCACAGACGGGAGCACCTGGATGAACGTGCTCAGGGAATATGACTCCGCGATTCGAAAGGAAAGCGGCGGCAGGCTCGGCTTTAAGATCTATGCCGGCGGTGTGCAGGGAGAAGACAAAGATGTCATGCGCAAGATCCGCCTCGGGCAGCTGCACAGTGCGGGGATCACCGGCGTTGGCATCGGNNCGCCTGCACACGGTGATGGACGAGGAATTTGCCGCCGACCTGCGCGCAAACGACTTTGTGCTGCTTGGATGGGCCGAGGTCGGGTTCGTGTACATCTTTACCAATACGCCGGTGAAATCGGTGGCGGACATGAAGGACGTAAAAATGTGGATGTGGGAGGGCGACCCGATCGCGGAAGCCGCGTTCCGGGCGATGGGTGTGAGGCCGATCCCCCTGTCGGTGGTGGACGTGCTCACCTCCCTCCAGACCGGACTGATCAATGGCGTGTACATCTCCCCGCTGGCGGCGATTGTCCTTCAATGGAACACGCGAGTGAAGTATATGAACGATGTTCCGCTTGCGGTTGCCAGTGGCGCTGTCGTGATTTCAAAAAAGAAGTTCGATTCGCTCCCGCAGGATCTGCAGGAGATTCTTGTGCGGAACGGGAAGAAGTATATGGACGAATTAACGCAGAAGAGCCGCCGGGAGAACGCCACCGCGATTGAGACCCTCAAGAAGAGTGGCGTCACGATCGTGAGCGGGAAGAACCCGAAGGCGATGCTGGAGTATGAAGAAATCGGCAAACGGGCCCGCCAGTCGCTCGTAGGCCGGCTCTACGACCAGCCGTTCCTCGACAGGGTGGAAAAGACGATTGCCGGCTTCCGGGCCGGGGAGCAACAGTCGAAATGAGCGGGATTCGCCTGCTGAACCGACTCCTCCTTCGCGTTGAGACGATTCTCCTCGTCCTCTTCCTCTCGGTGATGATCGTCCTGGCGTTTGCCCAGGTGATGATGCGGAACCTCTTTTCGACCGGATTCCTTTGGGGAGATCCTCTCGTCCGCCATATGGTGCTCTGGGCCGGGTTCATGGGGGCAGCTGTGGCAACGAGCGAAGATCGCCATATCAGTATCGATGTGATCACGAAATTTCTCCCAGACAGGGCCAGGCATGTCGCCAAAGTTCTCACGAGCCTCGCCGGGGCCCTGATCAGCTATTTCCTCGGATCCGCTGCGCTCACGTTTCTTCTCGATGAGAAGGAATCGGGTGGGATGCTCATCCAGGGAATTCCATCATGGATCGGGTTGGTGATCATCCCGGCAGGGTATGGCCTGATGGCAATCCACTTTCTGCTCGTTGCGGTCGAACAGGGGCACCAGGCCGTGCGAGGCGACGGAACGGCCGAAAAGAAAGGGACCTGAGCCATGGAAGCCATCATCATCGGTCTCGTCCTTCTCGTCCTTGCACTGCTCGGTGCTCCCCTCTTTATCATCTTCGGCGCAGTGGCAATGCTGAGCTTTGTCTCCGAAGGCGTCGATCCCTCGGTGATCATGGTGGACCTGAATCGGATCGCAACCAACCCGACCCTGGTGGCGATCCCTCTGTTCACCTTCGCCGGATACGCACTTGCCGAGAGTAAAGCTCCTGTCCGTCTCGTCAATCTGGCCCGTGCACTGTTCGGGGCGGTCCCGGGTGGACTGGGATTGGTGACACTGGTGACATGTGCACTGTTCACCGCGTTTACCGGAGCGTCAGGGGTTACAATCATCGCCTTGGGCGGCCTCCTCTTTCCGATCCTGATGTCCGAACAGTACCCGGAGCGATTCTCGCTCGGCCTTGTCACCGCCTCGGGCAGCCTCGGCCTGCTCTTTCCTCCAAGCCTGCCGCTGATTCTCTATGCGCTTATCGCGACCATCAGCGTTGACAAGCTGTTCGTTGCCGGATTCATCCCCGGACTGATCCTGCTCCTCACCCTGTCGATTTTTGTGGTCAGGAAAGGCATCAGCGCCCGCGTCCCGCGCCAGAAGTTTGACGCGCGAACTGCCGTGCGTGCGATCCGCGAGGCGCTCTGGGAAATTCCGCTGCCGATCCTGATTGTCGGCGGAATTTACAGCGGCCTGTTCACGGCCACGGAGGCGGCCGCCGTAACCGCGTTCTACGTTTTTGTTGTCGAGGTGTTCATCTACAGGGATCTTTCCTTCTCCCGGGATGTGCCGCGCGTCATGCGGAGCAGCATGGTGCTGGTCGGAGCGATCCTGATGATCATCGGCGTCGCAATGGGATTGACCAACTACATGGTTGACCAGGAAGTCCCCGCCCGACTCTTCGAGTTCACTCAAACCTTCATCACCAGTCCGACCATGTTCCTGGTGATCATGAACATCTTTCTGATCATCGTGGGGATGATGATGGATATTTTTTCCGCGATCATCGTCGTGGTTCCCCTGATCAAGCCGATTGCCCAGGCATACGGGATCAATGAGGTTCACCTCGGCATCATCTTCCTCACGAACCTGGAGATTGGATACCTGACACCTCCGGTCGGACTCAACCTGTTCATGTCAAGCCTCCGGTTCCAGAAGCCAGTGCTGACCGTGGTACGTTCGGTTCTCCCGTTTATGGGCCTTCTCCTGATCGCGTTGCTGCTCATCACCTACATCCCTCCGCTGAGCCTCTGGTTGGTCGAGGTTCTGGGGGTGAGGTAAGAGACGGCCTGCCGGCCGTTGATGAAGACGCTCCTATGATCGTACGCCTCTCGCTGTTCGAGCGCATGCTGCATGCCCTTCATCTGCTCCCCTCCCCAGTGCTGGACGGGTTTGCCTCCGTTCTCTATGGCAAAGGTCTTGCCCTTGCGACCCGGCGGGGCATTTTCGAACAGTGCAGCCGGGGTCCACAACCGCTGTCGTCGCTGGCCCGGACGACCGGGCTTGATGCCAGTGCACTGGAAATTCTGCTGATGTCGCTGGAGGTCGGCGGATACCTGAAAGTCAGCACGCGCGGCTACGGCCTGACGGCCGAAAGCCGGCGCTGGCTCCTGCGTGAATCACCCCATTCTATGGTTTCGCTCCTGGGATATTTTGAAACTCTGCATCGTCGATGGAATGCACTTGAGGTCGCCCTGGAAAAGGGGAGACCGGAATCGCCATACTACGATTCATTCGGCGAGGAAGATTGGCGGCTCTATGTGGCGGCCATGTATGAACTCGCCCGGTTCATGGGGCCGTATGTGCTTCCACGCCTTACCCCGCCCCCCGGGGCAGCCAGGCTTCTCGATCTCGGCGGATCACACGGGTACTATGCGGCCGCGTGCTGCAGGCGGACTCCCGGAATGCGTGCGACTATCCTGGACTTTCCAGGATCCGTCATGTGGGGTCGCCAAATCATGGCGGCGGAGCAGGCCGATGATCTCCTGGAGTATCTTCCGGCCGATCTCTTTACGATGCCGTTCCCATCAGATCAGGACGTTGTCCTGCTGTTCAATATCGTCCATGGGTTGACCCCGGAACAGAATGTCTCCGTGATTCGCAGAGCGCTGGACGCTCTGCGGGAGGGAGGAAAGCTCTTCATACTTGATCAATGTCTGGAGGGGAAGAGACGATCAGACCTTGCGCGGCTGATCCCGCTCATGGTCGGGCTGAATCTCCTGAGCGAGATCGGGGGGCGAACATACAGTGCGGAAGAGATTATTGCCTGGTGCAGCGCCGCCCGCTCGGTACGGCGGCGGAGGATCAGCCTGCCCGGTGTTACGCTGATTGAGGCCGTCCGTTGAGGTCAGGGGCGAATCGGCAAGGGCTGCTCAAGAACTGCCCCGTCTGTTTGAAGCCGTAGCGTGTACCTCCCCGGACGGAGGTTCAGTCGGGTGAGCCCGAGAACGTGGGGTCCGGAATCCTGCATTGAGTCCACAAGCGTCGATGAAGCAGACTCTCCGCGAACGGAGTCGTGCTGCAGAATCTGCAGGAGCACCCTCTGCCGCCTGGCCAGGCTGTAGCCGAGGAGGACCGGTCCGCTGTCCTTTCCCTGAGGAAATGATGCGGCGAGGGTGGTGAAACTGGAGAGTTTGCCCTTGAGTGCCAGAAGTTCCCTGACTACTCCCGTGCCGACGGTCGACGGGTCACTCTCGTTGTTGGCCCGGTCGAGAGCGGTGATAGTATAATAGTACGTCAGCCCGGTCGGCACCCTGACGGTGTCCAGAAGGTAGTCGGCTGTCCCCGGCAGGATCGCGATGATGTTTGGAGAATAATCGGTGCGCGGCGCCGCCGGGCTTCCCCGGTAGACGACATACCGGGAAGGAGTCTCACCGTCTGGACTCGGAGGGGGAGCTTTCCATTCAAGCTGAAAGACGTTGGTGACGACCTCGCTGACGGCCAGGTGTGTTGGCGGTTTGGGCGGAATGCTGTCCTTCCAGGACATTGGAGGGGAGAGCGCTGGGAACTGATACCGGTCACCGAGTGCCGACAGCGGCAGGAGATTGTCGTAGCGGAAGAACACCTGCCCGCTGTTCCCGGCCGCACGGGATTCGTCAATCTGCCTGACAAGCTCCCGGAGGACCTCGGCCTTGTACGCCGCGATGCCTGCGTAGATGTGCCTCCCCCCTGATCCCTCCTGCCATCGACGCACGAGGCCCGCGAAATCAGGATCACCCCGTGACGCGCCGATGTCCCAGTAAACCTGCGGTGAAAGATAATCCTGAAGACCACTCTTCAGCCAGGTCTCCGACTCCTGGAAAACCGCCTGCGGGCTTCCGGTTGTGCCCGAGGCAGGATCACTTTCGTAGACACCGAGGGGGGAGGAACCGATCTTGAGACCGGGCTTCAGCGCGCGGGCCCTGGCATGAAAGTCGGCGATGAACGCGGTAACATTCGCTCGGCGCCAGGCATCCCGCCCTGTCCCGTTTCCGAACCGGCGATATGTTTCATCGTCCGGGAATGAGCGACCAGGGTACCGGACAAAGTCGAAGTTGATTCCGTCCAGGTCATAGCGCGTGATCAGGTCAATCGCGACACCGAGTGTGTACCGTCGTGCCTCGGGGAGTCCGGGATCAAGCCAGAGTTCCCCGTCGGCCAAGACCGTCCATTCGGGATGCAGACGGGTAACGTGAAGGGGACTGCTTCCGGGAAGCGGGTTGGGGCCGCGGACCTTGAACACATTGAACCAGGCATGAACCTCCATGCCGGCCTGATGAGCTTCCTCAAGAAGAAATCTGAGGGGATCCCATCCCGGGTCAGCACCGAGCGTCCCCGTGAGATTTTCCGCCCATGGCTCGAGCGTCGATCGATAGTACGCATCACCGCGTGCGCGAACCTGGAAAAAGATGGTGTTGAAATGGGCGGCACGAAGCGTTTGAACGATCGACCGGAGCGAGCTTTGCTGGGTGCTTCTGTCAGTGCTCTTCGGCCAATCGAGCCCCGCGGCCGTGGCAACCCAGACGGCACGGACTTCGCGTTTCGGTGGAGGAGATAGAGGATCGAATCCGGCGGTCGCTGTCCGAATGGCTGCGAGGAGTAATACAACGGCTCTTGTCCAGTGCACGCGCGGAATCCGGTGGAGAATGAAGCAAATATACCCAGATCACAGGTTGGAATCAAGAAAAGGCCCTCTTCTGAAAAGAGGGCCCCGGAATGAGCAGGAACTGCGCACGGCTGTGTGTGAGCCTCGACTGGTAGCTGCTATTTTAGAAGCAGAAGTTTCTTCGAGGCGGAGAAGCTGCCGGCTGTGAGATGGTAGAGATAGAGGCCGCTTGAGAGGCGTGAGGCATCGAACGTGACCTGATGAATGCCGGCCTGCTGTTCGCCATTCACAAGTGTGGCCACGAGGGTGCCGCTCAAATCGAAGATCTCAAGAGAGACAGGAGCCTGTTGGGCTATGCTGTACCTGATCGTCGTGGACGGATTGAAGGGGTTCGGATAGTTCTGATCAAGCGAGTATTCGCGCGGGTGTTCCGATTCAACCGATGTAAGGGGCGTTGCTGTTACCGTATAATTGCTGGCGAAATTCCATGGGCCGCTAAATCCGTTCATGTCGCCGGTTGCGTACAGAGTCTTCGATCCTTCTGTCGTCGGGGTATATGTGAACTGCCAGGTGCTCGCATTGCGTGCGCTTGAGAAGGTCAACTCTCCGCTCGCGGAGTTGAGAGTGAGCTGGGTCGTGACCTTGTCAAGCGTCCCGTCGGATGCGGCAATGTTGACACCCGTGGTTGTGCTGCCTCCGAGCGTTACAGTGTATGTGCCGGTTTGACCGACCTGAAGGGAGGAGGGTCCGGTGATGGCGACAGAAAAGCTGGAGTTGGCAGATCCGTGGCAGGAGCATCCTGCGGTTCCGGTTTTGAGCGTTGCGCCGGTGATGTTCTTCCTGGCTGATGCCTGATCTGGCAGTGACAGAACAACCAGAAAGGCAAGCGTGACGGCAGCAAACAGGCGAAAAGTCCTCATCGTTGATCCTCCGAGCAAGTGAATTGTAAGTTATGAGACCGAATTCGGGAGCAGATGAGAGGACTTTCCCCGAGCGAATACATGAAAGAACAATTCCCCCCACCGTCATCGACACAAACAATCAATTCGTTGAATTCTACGAAGCAGATATGATATTGTACAATATTTCAACAACAGGATCAATACGGACTTTCTCCTAGAGACTATTCTCTACTTCTTCTCTCCATTCTTGAGTCATTGTAAGTCGCCGAACGCGGTACTATATTAACTACACAGATGAGCAAAACCCATTCAAAATATACATGCCAGTCATGCGGTTACGAAGCGGCCCGCTGGATCGGAAAATGCCCTAGTTGTGGCTCCTGGAATTCGTTTGTTGAGGAGCTTTTGAGCAGCAAGAAACGGGGGGGAGGGCTCTCCACCAGCACCCAGGGCCCCGTTTCGATTACCGCGGTGGATCTTGCGCCAGATCCGCGAATCTCCACCCGGATTCCGGAGCTGGACCGCGTCCTTGGAGGCGGGATCGTTCCCGGCTCGGTGGTGCTTGTCGGCGGTGACCCGGGAGTCGGGAAATCCACCCTCATGATGCAAATGGCCTGTGCGCTGACCGGAGTGACTGTCCTCTACATCACGGGAGAAGAATCGCTTCAGCAGATCAAACTCCGCGGTGAGCGTCTTGAAGCCCGTCCGACGGAGAATCTCCTTCTCCTCGGAGAGACAAACCTCGAAGTGATCCAGACGATTCTGGAAAGACAGCTTCCCGATTGTCTGATAGTGGATTCAATCCAGACAATGATCCATCCCTCGTTCGAAAGCGCCCCCGGGACCGTAAGCCAGGTGCGTGAAGCGGCATCATTCTTTTCTAGAATTTCCAAGTCGAAGAACATTCCCTCATTCCTGGTCGGGCATGTCACCAAGGAGGGGGTGATAGCCGGCCCGAAAGTCATCGAGCATATGGTAGACACCGTTTTGCAGTTTGAGGGAGAACGCCACTATACCTATCGCATCCTGAGGGCGATGAAGAACCGGTTCGGCTCGACGAACGAGATCGGGATCTTTGAAATGCACGACGGAGGACTCAAGGAAGTGGAAAATCCTTCACGAGCGTTCCTGGCAGAGCGGTCGTACGGCGCCTCCGGCTCGACGGTCGTGGCCGGGATGGAAGGCACGCGTCCCCTTCTCCTTGAGGTTCAGGCTCTCGTGGCACCGACCAGCTACGGGGTACCGCAACGGACGGCAACAGGATTCGATTCGCGCAGGCTGCAGATGCTTCTGGCGGTCCTGGAAAAGCGTGCCGGTCTTCGCATCGGGGCGTTTGATGTCTTCGTGAATGTCGCCGGTGGAATCAGGATCGACGAACCGGCAGCAGATCTCGGAATGGCCGTCGCAATTGTGTCAAGCCTGAAGGATCAGCCAACAGATCCTCAGGCCGTGGTGATAGGAGAGGTCGGTCTCGGAGGGGAAATCCGGACTGTGCACCAGGCTGACCGACGTGTCGTGGAAGCTGCGAAGCTGGGATTCACACGAGTAATCATCCCGAAACAAAACCTGCACAGACGGTCGGTCAGCACTCCGATTGATGTCGTGGAAGTGGAAACCGTCGGACAGGCGATCGACGCACTCCTGGGTGGTTGAGCCAATGTCGACATCTCCGCTCCTCCTGATGCCCGGAAACATCATTACCATGGACCCCGCGCGCCGTGTCATCCGGGGAGGCGGGGTCCTGATCAGCGATGGCAGAATTCTGGACGTTCTGGATATGACCGCCCTGCAATCGCGTCAGGACTTCGCGGGTGAGCGCCTTCACGTCCCTGACCTCCTGCTCATACCGGGCTTCGTTCAGACCCATATCCATCTCTGCCAGACTCTCTTCAGGGGTCTCGCCGACGATCTTGACCTGATTGACTGGCTCACTCTCAGGATTTTCCCCTTCGAGGCTGCGCATACGGGTGCCTCGATGCATCTGTCGGCAATGCTTGGGATCGCCGAGTGTGTGTCCTCGGGGACAACCACAATTATGGACATGGGTAGCATCCGCCATGAGGATCAGATCGTGCAGGCGGTAGAAAGATCCGGACTCAGGGCATGCGTCGGGAAATCCCTCATGGATATGAATCCCTCCTGTCCAGGCCTCCGGGAGACAACTCGGGATGCCCTGAACTCGGCGCAGGAGGAGGCCAGGGCGTGGCACGGGAGCGCAGGAGGACGCATTCGCTACGCCGCCTCGCCGCGGTTTGTTCTCTCCTGCACGGACCAACTGCTGCGTGGGGCCTGGGAAATGACAGGGGATTTCGTGGGAATGCTCTTCCACACCCATGCCGCCGAAAACCGGCGGGAAATGTCGACCGTTCAGGAACGATGCGGAATGGGGAACATCGAGTACTTTGAACATCTCGGAGTGCTTCATGCCGGAACATGTCTAGCCCATTGTGTCTGGATCAGCGACCGAGAAATCGCACTCCTGGCAGAACGGAACGCCAGAGTCCTCCACTGCCCCTCGTCCAACCTGAAGCTCGGCTCGGGCATCGCCCCCGTTCCCGCAATGATGCGGAACGGAATATCGGTCTCATTGGGTGCGGACGGCGCGCCGTGCAACAATGCACTGAATATGTTTGAGGAGATGCGCCTTGCCGCGTTGATTCAGAAACCCGCAAACGGGCCCTCAACGATGCGCGCGGAAGAGGTCTTCACGATGGCGACGATCGGGGGAGCAACCGCACTTGGATGGGAACGGGAAATCGGAAGCATAGAGGCTGGAAAACTCGCTGACCTGGTTCTCCTGGACCTGACCGGCAGCTTCGTTCCATCCAGACTTGAGACACCTCAAGACCTGTACTCGGCGATCGTCTTTTCGGGATCGCCGTCCATGGTCCATTCGGTGATGGTGGACGGTCGCTGGCTTTACAGAAACCATGAATTTGTCGCGCTGGATGCCGGCGGCCTTGCCGACCGGGGACGCACCGAACTTCGCCGATTGCTCGACAGGGTGGAAAGCCGATGAGGCAGATCATCGTGGCAACACATAACCGGGACAAGGTAAATGAGTTTCGTGGAATTTTCTCAGACATGGAGATTGCGTTGCTGACCCTCGAGCAGTTCCCGTCAGTCGGCGCCATCGAAGAGGACGCGTCCACACTTGAAGGAAATGCGCTGAAAAAGGCGAGCGAGGTGTTCCGACTGACGGGCATTCCGGCACTGGCTGACGATACAGGGCTTGAAGTCCGCTACCTCAACGATGCACCGGGGGTTTTCTCGTCCCGGTATGCGGGAGTGGGGGCGACGTATGAAACGAATGTCCGAAAACTTCTTCGCGATTTGAACGGTGTTCCCCTCCGGAGACGCGGCGCCCGATTCCGGTCTGTTCTGGCGTTTGTCCCATCACCTGAAGGGGTGGAGATAACGGAAGGATCCTGTCACGGAGTGATTCTCGAACAGCCTCGGGGATCAGGGGGGTTCGGATATGATCCCATCTTCCTCCCTGACGGGTATTCCAGGACCTTCGCCGAAATGGAACCCGATCTGAAAAACCAGCTTAGCCATAGAGCCAAAGCAGCGTTCGAGATGAGAGAGATCCTCCGCCGGCATAGCTGGTAACGCAGACGACTGCCTCCCACCCCGCCCGTTTCGGCCTACTGCCCTTCCGTTGAGGCCACACTGTGACCAGCGTTTGTTGACCTTTGCCCGTTTCATTCTTATGTTGTTCGAGGATTTTCACGAGTGTGTAATGACTGGCCCCTGATGGAATTACGAGATTTCCTGGGAAATCGTCGTTCCCGCCCAATATGGCGGTTCCAGGTGAAAGGAGTTCTCTGGCAGCTCTACACAGGCTCTGGTGGTCTCTTCGTCGGCGAGGACCGCAATCTGGAGAGGAAGGAAGTCACTTTTTTCTGCATTGAGAGCAGGACGGGCGCTGTCCTCTGGCGTGACCGGGCACTCCCGCAGCCATGGTGGGTGGGGATCGAAACGGTCTGTAACGATATCCTGCTTTTCCACATGTATGCGTCGCCCGACCTTCCGGGTCACCGCGGGGTGGTGGCGGCAGATGTTCGATCCGGGAGCGTTCTCTGGACGGTGCCTGACGCCCGATTCCTTGGATGCGGGTCGGAAGGCGTTCGTGTTATGATTGAGACGCAGGAGGGAGGAGAAGATGTCCTCCTTGATTTCCGCACGGGTTCGGTACGCTCATCAGCGCCGGCACGGGAGGACGGGGTACAGGCCGGGCCGGCCCCCGCGATCGGAGAGAGTCCTATCGAACTTCCCTCTCCGGTGAGTCCGGAGAGCGCGGAGTTTCGGGCCATTGAATCCAGCCTCAGGGGAGATCTCTCTCCCGGAAATCTGCAGATGCCGGTTCAGGTTATCTGGGCCGGACAGTATCTCGTTCTCGTGACTCATCGGCCGAACCGGGGGCACACCGGGGACCGCCCTGATTTGCAGGTCATGCTTCACCTCCTGAGGAAATCCACCGGGCGGGTTCTGTTCAAAGACACGGTGCTTGCGAACGCGCAGGCTGAGACAGGTCAGACCGTGTTCGTTCGGGACAACCAGCTCTACTACGTACAAGAACGGCGGACCCTCGTGGCAGTCCCCTTGGCTCAGGCCTGAAGGACTCCTGGTTCCATGAAAATAGCGATCAAACAAATCGACGCCTTCACTGACATCCCGCTGGCAGGGAATCCCGCAGGTGTGGTTTCCCGGGCGGACGAGCTCACCCCGGAGCAGATGCAGCGGATCGCACACGAGATGGCGCTCTCAGAAACCGCCTTTATACTCCCTCCCTCGGTGCCCGGTGCCGATCTTCGTATCCGATGGTTCACACCCTTTGCAGAAGTGCCTCTCTGCGGACACGCGACCATCGCAAGCTTTCACGCCATGGCGGAAGAAGGGATGCACGGTATGACGGAACTTGGCACATACTCGTTCGCCCTCGAAACCAGGAGCGGGATTCTCTCCGTCTCGGTGGAAAAGACCAGAGATTCGATCAGGACGTTCTTCGAGCTGCCACTTCCGGAATTCGTTCGTGCCGGTCAGTACAAACTGGATATCATGCGCATCCTGGGGATCTCGCTCGAAGAATTCGACAACAGGATGCCTATTGTCATGGAGCACTACCTGTACGTCCCTATTCGTCGCCTGCACACGATCTTCGCGCTGAAACCGAATTTCTTCGCGATGTCGCAGTTCCTTGCCAATCGGAAGTTGCTCGGGCTGTGCGTCTTCACGACCGAAACTATCGACCGCGGCTCCGCGGTGCACTCACGCTTCTTTGCTCCTGCCGTTGGCATCACCGAAGACCCTGTGACCGGCTCCGCGAACGGCCCGCTCGGCGTGTACCTGTTCGAGCGGGGAGAGGTTCTTCCCACCGGAGAAACCATTGTGCTGACAGGTGAACAGGGTGACGCAATCGGTCGCAAAGGACGCGTACTGATTCAGCTCAACGTTCAGGGCGACCGTGTTGAAGCTGTTCACGTCGGTGGCACTGCCGTGACAATCCTCGAAGGTGATATGCTCATTGAATGACCAGCGGAGTTCAGGCACTCGGCTCGGTCTCTCGTTCTCTCCCACTTTCATAAGAATGGCCATGTCTTTCGAATCTCTTCTCTTTCTTCTGGTTCTTCTCGTTGCCCTGGTCTGGTTCGCACGAAACGTTCGATTGCTGGTCCGGTATCTGAAGCTCGGCAAGCCGGAGAACCGGTCTGACCGAATCGGCAAGAGGCTGGGGAGGGTTCTCCTTATTGCGTTCGGCCAGAAAAAACTCCTCCGCGAGCCACTTGCGGGGTGGCTTCATTTCAGTATTTTCTGGGGGTTTGTGATCCTGCTGACAGCTGTGGTCGAATCAATCGGCGAAGGTCTGGTACCCGGATTCTCCCTCTCATTCCTCGGGCCGCTCTATCCTCCCCTCGCTTTCCTCCAGGATCTTGTGGGGGCAGCTGTTGCCGGTGCGGTTGTGGTGTCGGTCATCCGGCGTCTGGTGGCTCCGCCTGAACGATTGCGTGTGTCCGGGCACGCGCGCGCTGATGCGATCCTTATTCTCGGTCTGATTTTGTCGGTGATGCTGACAATGTTCGGTCAGAATGCAACCCGGATCGCTCTGGATGGAGGAGACGGGACCGGTGCTCGATTTGTCTCCGGCGCTCTGGCGGGTCTGTTCGAGCCGATGTCCCGCGATACTGTAACGACACTCTTTCATATCTTTTTCTGGGCGCACATCTGTGTCGTGCTCGCGTTTCTGAATTATTTGCCAAAATCAAAGCATCTGCATATTCTCACCTCGATACCCAATGTCTTCTGCTCGGACCTCGGGCCGACAGGTGCTCTCAAACCGATTAATCTTGCTGACGAATCCCTCACCCGGTTCGGTTCCGCCGATGTTGAGGATTTCACGTGGAAACAGCTGCTGGACGGGTATACGTGCACGGAATGTGCGCGGTGCACGTCGGTCTGTCCGGCACATTCTACGGGGAAGCTCCTGAACCCCAAGAAGATCATGGTTGACCTGCGTGCGAGAACGCTGGAAAAAGGTTCTCTGGCAGTCTCCCCGGGGAGTAGTGTCCCGGCACCGGAGGGATCCGATGACATTCGTACGCGGACGCTTCTGGACAACTACGTTACCGAGCAGGAACTCTGGGCCTGCACAACGTGCATGGCCTGCGTGATGGAATGCCCGGTCACGATCGAGCATGTCGGGACGATCGTGGACATGCGTCGTGCCCTCGTGCTTAACGAATCGAGGTTTCCGGACGAGCTTCGTGCGACGTTTTCCAACCTTGAGCGGAACTTCACTCCATGGGGATTCGGACACTCCTCCCGCGCAGACTGGGCGGACGGGCTCGACATCCCCCGGATGTCAGATGTGGGATCCGCCGATATTCTGTTCTGGGTTGGCTGTGCGGGTTCCTATGACGCCCGCTACCAGAAGGTCTCACGGGCTTTTGTGCAACTGTTGAGGATGGCGAACGTCAACTTTGCGATCCTCGGAAATGAGGAAAAATGCAACGGCGACGCGGCACGGCGGATGGGAAATGAGTATCTGGCGCAAACACTGATCGCCGAGAACGTGGCGACCCTTGGGAAGTATTCCTTTTCCCGAATCGTTGTCACCTGCCCCCACTGCCTGCAGTCCCTGGGCAAAGAATATCGTCAGTTCGGCGGCACCTATGATGTGGTGCATCATACCGTCTTTCTGAATGAGCTAGTGGCGAAAGGCAGACTGAGCCCGCGGACGGGACAAGCGGCGACTGTGACCTTCCACGATCCCTGCTATCTCGGCAGATACGCAGACGAATATGAGGCACCCCGGCACCTGCTTGCGCTGGCACGCGGCAGTGAACCTCGTGAAATGCGGCGTTCGCGCGACAGGAGTTTCTGTTGTGGGGCAGGCGGAGGAAGAATGTGGATGGAGGAGCGGGAGGGGACACGCGTCAACGCCGAACGGACGAACGAAGCTCTCGAGACCGGCGCAGAGACCATCGGAACCGGATGTCCGTTCTGTCTCACGATGCTGACGGATGGAGTGAAGGAGACGAACCGGGCTGAAGACGTGACAGTCCAGGATGTCGCAGAAATCCTCCTTGCCTCATGCCAGAAGTGATGCTGTGGACCCGCGACTGAAAGCGCTGAGTACGATCGCCACTCTTAACAGGAAGCTCTTCCTGAATTGTCTGGAGGGTATCACCGACGAACAGCTGGCGTACCGGGAAGGAGAGGGTTCCAGCACCGTCGGCTTTATCGTCTGCCATCTCCTGGATGCGAGAGGGTATGTTGCGCAAATGATCGGAGGAACTGTGGATAATCCACTTATCCTCTCCCTCCGGTCGCTGGAATCCGAGAAGGCCCTGGCTGCCTATCCGACAGCTGACAACCTCCGGGCGGCGTGGAAGCAGGTGAGCGATATCCTGGCTGGGCGGCTGGAACTCGTTGCCCCGTCCGAACTCGACGGCCCGGCATCCGATATCCTGCCGGTCCAGGATCGATCCAGACTTGCGGCGCTCGCATTCTTCTTTCAACATGAATCGTATCATATTGGGCAGCTCGCCTATCTGAGAAAACGTCTCACGGGCCGCGCCATGAGTTACCAATAGAGTCTACATGAAGCTTCCCAGGGACCGGAGTGCAATTGCACTGATCACAGGAGCCTCTAGCGGCATCGGCCGCGCGACGGCACGTGAACTGGCACAACGCGGTGTGCATGTTGTGCTCACCTCGCGACGCGAGGATCGTCTTCAGGATCTCGCGTCTGAGATTGCCTCTGCCGGCGGGACCGTGACGGTCCGGCTCCTCGACGTCACTGACCGACAGGCAGTGTGTGGTATCGTGTCTGACATTCAGCGACAGCTTGGGGTCATCGACATCCTTGTTGCGAATGCCGGGGAGTATATCAGGGGCGAAGCAGCGACCCTCGGATCCGCGCCGTTTGAACAGAGCATGGCTGTCAATTTTTACGGCGCCCTGGATCTTGTCTATGAAGTCCTTCCGGCGATGATCCGGCAGAAGTCAGGGCATATCGTGGTGGTCTCGACTGTCGACGCAAAAAAGGGACTTCCCCTTGATGCACCCTATGTCGCGGCGAAGGCCGCGATCACGGGATTTATGGACGTCCTCCGGCAGGAACTCCGCGGAACGGGAATCAACGTGACGACGGTGTTGCCGGGTCGCGTTGATACACCGATGATTGAACACCTGAGGGTCCCGTGGATTTCCGCAAAGATCAGCCCGGATCGGGTTGCCCGGGCCCTGGTGCGCGCAATCGAGCGAAACAGGGCTGAGGTTATCGTCCCGTGGGTTGGGCCGAAGAGCCTTCTCCTTGCCGGTGCAGTATCCGTTCCCCTGGCAGATTTTATCGTTCGACTCTTTCACCTGGAAGGAAAGAAGCAATCTCCGTAACTTATCCCTATGCGCTATCACACCGAGAATATCCCCGGGGGGGCCATGCCCGCAGCCGGACGCTGTATTGAAGTTCGGACCGCACGGGAACTCCTCGGGTTCCCCCGGGATGTCCCCCTCGTTCCTGATGAGATGGCACGGGGACTGAAAGTCACATTCTACCCGATCTCCAGTGCGAGCGATCGGGTTCGTCAGTTTGCCGAACGTCTCCGGGTTGCGCTGGTCGAGGCAGGCGTTCATGTGATCCCGTTTGAAGAGGCAGGAGATTCCCGCCGTCCCGACCGGTTGAGAGACGACCTCGTGGTTGTGGCTGCCGGCGAATCGCCGATGGGCGACCTGCCGATTGACCACGTGTCCAACTTGAGGAAAACCTCCATCGTCGGAATTGTCGACGGCCCCTGTCCGGCGAATGCGGGCACTACTGATCAATCGAAATTGAACAGTATCGTCCGGACACTTGGCTGGTATGTCATCCAGACAGTGGTCTACGTGGATGATGCGTTCTGGACGGTCTGCACGATGAACGGGGCGATAATTCCCTGCGCTATGAATTCACAGATCGGCGAAGATGTCCGGTCAATCCTTATCCCGAAGCTTGCTGCACCTGTCGTTCCTCCCCACGTGTCGGATTTTGAGATGCGTCCGGGAGCACTGGATCTCTCCAGGCCGGAACTCCGGCCGTATATCGATGACTTTGTTTTGAGCGGCCCGCTATGGGAAAAGAGTTCACTGTTCCTCTTCCACACATCGCTCGAGGCGCTCGAATTCCGTTCCCCTTTTTACAAGCGAATCGTTGCGGCGTATCTTGATCAGCGTTCAGGGATGAGCTATGGATTCCTTGCCCGCCAGTGCGCGGTTGACGTCCGGCCTGCACGGGAAATGGACGGGCAGGACGCGGGCGCGCTGGATGATGCCGAGGTTCTCGTTCGAATCGGCACCCGGCATTTCGCTGTCCAGGTCCCTGACGTTTGGGTGTTCACGACGCGATCCGGCTGCGATAAGGCACACCTTGATCCACACCGGGACATTCTCCTGATGGGACTATCACGGGGCCGGGTCATTATCGAGACCCCGAGAGATCTCGACCCACGCATTGACAGCCGTCCTTCGTACGACACGCTGACCATCCTGGCCCACGCCGTGGGAAACGCGATCGTCGGGGCCCTGCTCGCGGCCCACCGTCCCGCGTCACTCTTCGTTCGATCGCTGCGGACAAGCGGCCTTGCGCTTGCCCACTGGCATGGGTATGTCGACCCAGACGCACTTCCGAAGGGCTATGCAATCTACGGAGCGGACAACCCGCCGGTGTCCTGCTCAACGCACCAGGCAGCATTGTTTGCACTCCTGGGCAAGGTGTCCGCCTGTGAAAAGATGATCGGGCGCGACGAAGAGGTAGAGGGAGATCTGCATGTCGAACCGCACCACGGCGTGAATATGACCGGCCCGAGTCTTGTCGATCTGGCCCGCTGGGTGCTGCTGAATGTATCACCCCCGCGGGAATGAGACCCAATGAATGTCTCGATGCCAACAGCCACGATCATCGTCTGGATCCAGGTCGGCGCAGGTCTGCTTCTGTGTTTCCTCGGGAAGCGCGTTCTCTGGCTCTTTCTCGGTGCCTTAGGATTCTTTCTCACGTACAACCTTGTGCTTGCGTACCTGCCAGGACTCCCGGAACGATCAGTCATGATCCTTTCTGTTGCGGGAGGTGCCCTGGTCGGAGCGCTCGTCCTTCTTGCCGAAAAAGGTGTCGTCTGGATAGGGGGACTGCTTGGTGGGGGGTATGCGGGTGCCCTTATCTGGCAGTTCGTGCAGCCGTCGGCACACGGCGTCCCTTGGCCGGCGATTGCACTCGGTGCGCTGCTGGGATTGCTCACAGCACGGTTTCTCGTCAACCTGGGCCTTGCGGTTCTGACGAGCGCTGTCGGAGCCGCGCTCCTTGCAGTTCTGTTGCCGGCAGAGCAGTACCGGATGATCCTTTTTGTGATCATGTTCATGCTCGGACTGGTGGTCCAGAGTGGTCTGCTCTGGAAGAAAGGAAAGACCTCGCCGAAAGAAGAGCAGTGACCCCGAAACCGAATCTGCAAAATTGCGTCGCGCTTTGAAAGGAGTGAAACCGTTTACGTGCTGAAACTTCTCCTCGATAGAATTCGCCGCTGGTTCCAGCCTCCCGCAGTGGCCGCAGGGAAACCATCACTGGAACAGCTGCCTGAACGCCGTCCATGGGATCCATCGCAGTTCGACGTTCCGGCCAGCGACGGGAAGACACGATTCCAGGATCTTTCTCTTCCGCAGGACCTTCTTCATGCGGTTGCGGACCTCGGCTTCAGGTATTGTACGCCTGTTCAGGCGGGGGTCCTGCCCCACTCGCTTGACGGGAAAGATGTCGCCGGGCAGGCTCAGACAGGAACCGGAAAGACCGCGGCATTCCTAATCACGATTCTCACTCACCTGTCCCGTCATGCTGGCCCGCAACGCCGTCGCCCTGCTTCCCCCCGGGCGCTGATCCTTGCGCCGACCAGGGAGCTTGTCCTGCAAATCGAAAAGGACGCGCGTGAGGTCTCTGCGTACCAGTCCGTGTCTACTATTCCGGTGTTCGGCGGAATGGAATTTGAGAAACAGAAGAATCTTCTCGCGGGCAAGAAGATAGACATAGTCGTTGCGACACCGGGCAGACTGCTCGATTTTCAACGGAGAAAATACATCAATCTTGGAATGGTCGAGATCCTCGTCATCGATGAGGCAGACAGGATGCTCGACATGGGCTTCATCCCCGATGTGCGGCGAATTGTAGAGAGCACACCTCCCAAGAGCCGCAGGCAGACAATGCTCTTCAGCGCAACGCTTACGCCCGATGTCAGACGTCTGGCGGGTCAATGGACCAGGGACGCGGTGATCGTTGAAATTATGCCCGAGAAGATCACGGTGGACAGCATTGATCAGCGCGTCTATATTACAACCACCGATGAGAAATTTACGCTGCTCTATAACATGATCGTCCAGCAAAATCTCGAACGTGTGCTCGTCTTCGCAAACAGGAGGGACGTCAGTCAGCGGCTTGCCGACCGTCTCACCTCCCACGGGATTTCATGTGGACTCCTGTCGGGAGATGTGGACCAGCAGAAACGAATCAGGACGCTTGAAGGCTTTCGCTCCGACAAGTACCGTGTCCTGGTCGCGACGGATGTTGCTGCCCGAGGACTGCATGTCGAAGGTATCAGCGCAGTCGTGAATTATAATCTCCCGCTGAATCCTGAGGACTATGTCCACCGCATCGGTCGAACGGGTCGGGCAGGGGCCAGCGGAATCTCCGTCAGCTTCGCGTGCGAGGATGACGCGCCGCAGGTTCCGCTGATCGAAGAGTTCATCGGCCGACGGCTGCTGGCGGTCTACCCCGATGATTCATGGTTGAAATCGCTGCCGCCCGCATCGGCAGAGAGCGGGAAACCGCACCGCCGTCCGCCTCCCCGGCACGGCCAGGGCCGGGGAAGGGGCCGTCCGGGCCGGAATGCCCGGCAATCCCGTACTCGATAATCGGGGAGGATTTCCCTTCCAGGCAAACGCGAAAGGAAAGGTTGCTCCGTGCCAATGACTCCATGGGTTCTTCGGTTGATGGCCGCGAATGGCATCATGTATCTTTTTGGCAGCATGATCCCCGGGCTCATGGCAACCCTCATGTTTGTTCCGGCGCTTGCGTTGGAACGCCCCTGGACTCTGATCACGTATATGTTCCTTCACGGCGGATTCTGGCACCTCCTGTTTAACATGCTCGGTCTCTACTTCTTCGGGCCCCGCCTTGAAGATGAACTTGGCGGCCGCGATTTCCTGCTCCTGTACTTCATCAGCGGTATTTCCGGCGCCCTGTTTTCGTTTCTCACACCTTTCACTGCGATTATCGGCGCGTCAGGTGCAGTGTACGGCATTCTCCTCGGCTTTGCGTTCTTCTGGCCGCGGGATCAGATCCTGATCTGGGGAATCATACCGGTAGAGGCAAGATGGCTTGTGGCAATCATGACCGCACTCTCCCTGTTCGGTGGCTTCGGTAGCAGCGATAACATTGCACACTTTGCGCACTTGGGGGGATTTGCCGGAGGGTATCTCTACCTTCGCCTCCGGAAACAGAGGGTGCGCCGGGTCATGATCGATCCCTCACACGGCCTTCCCCCTCCCTCCCATGCGGAACTTCACCGGTGGGCAACGATCAACCGGGAAAGACTCCACGAAGTGAACCGTTCGGAGTTCGATCGGATACAGGAAAAAATCCGCGAACAGGGTGCAACCGCACTCACGCTCACCGAACGCGAATTCCTGGAACGGTTCAGCCCCGAAGCCGATACGTGACCTCCCTCCTATGACGTCGAAACACCGTGTACAGGCGGCGTTGCGCCGCGCGCCCGTGGACCGTGTTCCGGTCTTTATGTGGTTCCATCCTGAGACAAGCGTGCGCCTTGCCGACATCCTTGAGATTCCAGCATCGTTGGTTGCGTACGTGATGGGGAATGATGTCCGGCAGACGTGGGTGGGAAATAACTACGCGATGGAAGGGATTGTCCACGCCCTCGAAGGAGAGGGCCACACCGATGATTGGGGCATCGAGTGGACCAAGGTTGGACCGTTCAATCAGATCCGGCGTTCACCACTGCAGGACGCGGATGAACGCCAGGTAAGCAGCCACGAATATCCCCATCACAGGATCAATGCCCTTCTTTCCGGAATGGAGCCGCTTGTGCGGGATGACCCGTCCGCGTTCATCGGCTGCGATATCTCTCCCTGCCTTTTTGAAATGGTCAGCCGCCTCCGTGGGATGGAGCAGGCGATCCTTGATCTTGTGGAGAATCCCTCGATTGCAGAACACTGCCTCGACAAAGCCAAACACTTTGCCGTTGAGCTTGCCAGAGAAGCATGCACGAGATACTCTCTTGACTGGCTCTGGACAGGCGACGATGTGGCAGGGCAGAAATCGCTGATCATGAGCCCGGGAACCTGGAGATCAATGATCCGGCCCCGCCTGGCTGAGATCGTGGCGGTCGGAAAACTCCATCACCTTCCTGTTGCGTATCATTGTTGTGGCGCACTCCGGCCGATCATCCCGGACCTCATCGAGATCGGAATCGACGTGCTGAACCCGATCCAGCATGGCTGTCCCGGAATGGAGGCGGAGGAGTTGAAGCGCGAGTACGGAAGATCCCTGTCGTTCATGGGAGGAGTTGATACGCTGAACCTGCTGCCGAGTGGGACCCCCTCCCAGGTTCTCCGCTCAACGGAACGCCTGATCGAGGTTATGACGGCGGATGGTGGTGGATATATCCTCGCCGCCTCCCATACGGTTCCGCCCGAAACTCCTGTTGAAAATATCTTTGCGCTCTTCCGGGCAGCGGGCATTACGAGGGAAGAGATTCTGGATCGAGCCGCTGACACGAGAGGCAGCGCACGCACCGACCACTCCTGAAAGGGACAGCCCGGTTGTATCTTCTCTTCATCCGCCGTACATTGGCTCCAACATTCTTCCTTCCATCCCGCAGCCTTTCAGGGAGACCGCTCATGTCACCTCGTCTGTTCAGCCTGGGGATCGCTCTGTCCTGCCTTGTGGCGGGAGGGGCGATGTCCCAGCCGGCCCAGCCAATCGTGGGAACCTGGGAACTTATCCCGGCACAGAGCACAGAGATTGATCTCTATGGCACACTGTCGGTCCGTATTGAAGTCAAAAGGGATACCCTTCTGCTTGTTCAGAAGTGGGGAGGCGCCCGATTCTTTCTGGATTCGCTTCACCTAAAGCTGGGTGGTCCTCCGGTGAGCCTTCCAATCACCAACCGCGTGGTGCCGACAAACGTCTTTATGGGCCTGTCCATGCCCGTTGGGACCAGCCGGCAGGTCTCTGCTGTCTGGGAGGGAACGACATTGCGGATGGAGGAGACATATGCCATGCTGGGGTCCCAGGGACGGGTACCCGTAAAGGCTGTTCACCGGTATGAATGCGCTCCCGAAAAGGAAATCATGATCTACACGATCGAACGCTCTACCAGGGGAGATGCGCCGCCGATTCGCTATCTCCTGAAACGGAAGGGCGCGAGGCAGGCGTTTGTCATGCAGCTTGAGGATAACTGGGAAATTGACGGACGGTTGCCGGTGCAGGCTTTGTTGATCAGTCTCCAGGGAATTGCCAACACCAACGGCCCTCTCGTCTATCTCCTGTATCCGGAAAACTGGCCCTTTACGTACGTCCGGTCCGTATTCGATTTCTATCGGGAGAAACGGTACTACACCTTCACGGAACTCCGCACGGCGGAGGAGGCGATCACCGCCCTGAAACAGTATGTCAAAGGATATGTCGTCTGGGACAGGTCGGTTCGCACATCGCTGATCGTCGCCTTCACAATTGCCGGGCTGGAACAGGCAGTGGTTGTGTCGGATGACCTCCTCCCGCTGGTCGAGAAGGCTGGCCTGAAGAAGATTGAAGATCTCCGCGGTCGCTTCCGAGGTCAAAACGACGCAGCCATTTACCGCTGGGCCTATGACCGTTACTGGGCCCGATGCAGCAAGGAGTTCATCATCTGGCTGGGCGGGGAACATGGCACAGTCATGAAGCCGGGCGTGGCCGACTGGGGGATCAGGCAAAAAGCGTTTTTCACCGACTGTTCAAGCCGTCCGAGCGATACGGCTGAATATGCACTTGCCAGGACACTCCTTTCCGAGATGAAGCCGATGTCGATGGTTATGGGCTGGCATTCGTATGCGAAGGACCTTGAACGGGAACACGTCACTCTTACATCCAGTTTCGGTCACCGCGTGGAGGGCCTGCACACCCTTCCCAACCTCAGCTTCAGCGCTCAGATCCCTCTGTCCCCCGGGTTTCGCTTTGTGAACAACCACCGGGTCGAACCGGGGAAGAGCTACAAGCCGGAGAAGAAAGTCTATATCTCATGCATCCAGACCGACGGCATCGGCCTCGGAGCCTGGCTCAAGCCGGGCCGGGGGAAAATTCCGTACGCGTGGGAGGTCTTGATGAATTATACCTGGATGGCGCCGGCGATGGTCGAATATTTTTACACCATGGCCACACCGAATGATTACTTCATAGGCTGCCTGTCAGGGCCGGGATATCTCTATCCGAAAGCTGTCCCCGCTGATATGCTGCCGAAGTTGATCGCGATGGCCCGGGAGCAAATGCGGATACTCGACCTGAAGGTGTTTGAGACAATGGACTACTCCCAGGGGGCGACGGTGGAGGGAAACACCGAGCTCACGAAAACCGTCGTGGAGGCATACTCCAAAGGGATGCCGGACGCGATCGGGTTTGTGAACGGTTATGCTCCCTCATACACCTTTTCCGTCGAACAGGGGAGACCGTTCATGTCGTATGACTATTATCTTTCGCCCAGCAGGCCTGAAGCCGATGCCGTGAGCGACCTGAAGGAACTTGCCCGGGTAAACTCGAACCGTCCCTATTTTCTACTCATGCATGTGCGGGAGTCGAGCGATATCGAGCGGGTCAAAGGTATACTGGATAAACTCGGAGACGGATTTGAAATTGTTCCGTTGGATATCTTCCTTACCATGGCCGGCTCTGCCCCGACGTTCCAGAAGCGATTCCTGGCCGACTGACGGCCACCCTAACGGGAGACACCTGCGCTCAGTGTGAATCCGTATGCTCCACATCACGAATGGCGACTCCACCCTTGAACAGATCCGCCTCGCCGGCATCGATGGGGAGCTTTGTGCGTGGCGTGACGCCCTTCACGAAGGACCTGTCCCGGCGGGTCTCTCCCTCGAGGCGCTCCGGGAGGTGAGGTCCCGCTATATCGCGGCCCAGGGATGGGGGAACCAAGAAACCGTTCTTGATGATTTCGCCCGCCGCGATGAGATGCTCGAGGCGTTCCGTACGCATGATGAAGTCGTGCTCTGGTTTGAGTGCGACCTGTACGATCAGCTTCAGCTGATCCAGATTCTTGACTGGCTCCACGGCAGGGACCATGCAAACACGAGGGTGAGTCTGGTGTGCGTTCAGGATTACCTGGGGGCGATTTCGTCCGGTCCACTGAAGAGTCATTTTGACAGCCGGCAGCCGATCGCGAGGGAGGAGCTTGAAACCGGCCAGAAGGCATGGAATGCGGTCCGCTCTCCCGATCCAACGGAGATCGAGAAAGTTATTCAGCGAGGGACCCCGGCCCTTCCGTTTCTCCGCGATGCTCTGGTCAGACACCTGCAGGAATTCCCCTCTCTGGATCACGGACTTTCGCTTTCCGAGGAACGACTTCTCCGGGCGATCGCGAGCGGACGGTCGGTGCTTCATGAAGCGTTTGTCGCGTCACATCATGAGCAGGAGGAGCACATCTTCCTGGGCGACATCGTGTTCGCGGCGTTCCTGCAGAGGCTGAGTCTTGTCGAGCGCCCCCTCGTGCTGTTCGAAGACGGGGGTCGGATTATCGTCCCCCGTGATCCCTCCGCCCGGGAGGTCTTCTGGACAAAGCGCGCCGTGTTGACCGATATGGGAAAAGACATCCTTGAAGGGAAATTCGACCATGTGTATCTCAACGGCATCGACCGGTGGCGGGGCGGCGTTTATCTGAACGGTCGTGGATCTGTCTGGAGATGGGATGCCGATCATTCCAGTCTACTCTTTCAATGAGAAGCTCATGCGCACGCTGATTGTCAGCCTGGTTCTCCTGCTCTGTGCCGGCTGCACTGAACAGGCAGACGTCGTCTTCGTCGGGGGAAAGATCCGGACCGGTGATCCTGACCGCCCTGACGCGGAAGCAATTGCCGTCCGGGACGGCCGGATACTCGCTGTGGGAGGCGGGGAGGAACTTGGCCCGATGATCGGAAAGACGACCCGCGTCGTCGATCTGGAAGGTCGCTTCGTCCTGCCCGGTTTTATCGATGACCACACACATTTTGTGAGCGGAGGGTTTCAGCTCCTCGGCATCGACTTGCGGCAGGCGGGGACGCGGGAAGACTTTGCCATGCTGATCGGCGAACGCGCCAGGACTCGGCCGGGTCGCTGGATCACCGGCGGAGACTGGGACCATGATGCCTGGCCGGACGGACGCCTCCCGACAAAAGACCTGATCGATTCCCTCACGCGTGCGACGCCGGTGTTCGTACAGCGCTATGATGGGCATATGGCGCTGGCAAACAGTCTTGTTCTCGCTATGGCTGGCATAACCAGAGATACTCCTGACCCTCCCGGTGGGACCATCGTTCGCGATCCAAAATCGGGAGAACCGACCGGCGTGTTAAAGGACGCCGCCATGGATCCGGTCTATCGCTGCATTCCCGATCCGACGGAGGAGGAGAGACGTGAGGCGGCCCGCGCGGCCCTGGCTGAGGCGAGGCGCTGGGGAATCACGAGCATTCAGGATGTCTCATCACCCGAAGATGTGGCAGTCTATCGTGCCCTTCACGAACGCGGCGAGCTGACAGCACGAATGTATTGCCGTCTCCCCATCTCGATGACCGGCGAACTAGCGGCGAAAGGAGTAAGGTCGCACACGGGTGATGAGTGGATCCGCACCGGATCGGTGAAGGCTTTTGCGGATGGATCGCTTGGATCGTCGACTGCCCTGTTTTTCGATCCCTATCGTTCCGATTCCTCGACGCGCGGACTGCCGAGCGATATCCTCCTGGACGGCCGGCTTGAGGAGTGGGCGATGGAGGCGGACAAAGCCGGATTGCAGCTGAGTATCCATGCCATCGGGGACAGTGCGAACAGTATCGTCCTCGACCTGTTCGACCGAATTGTGAAAAAGAATCCCCCCCGCGACAGGAGATTCCGCATCGAACACGCACAACATATTCACCCGCGTGATTTCGACCGCTTTGTGCGCCTTGGGGTCATTGCGTCGGTCCAGCCCTTTCACGCTATCGATGATGGGCGATGGGCGGAAGGACGAATAGGGTACGACCGATGCCGAACCACCTACCCGTTTCGATCGTTTCTCGACAAGGGAGTAGTCACCTGCTTTGGCAGCGACTGGACAGTCGGACCGCTAAATCCGCTTCTAGGCATCTATGCCGCGGTAACCCGGCGTACGACGGACGGACGAAACCCGGGGGGGTGGGTGCCGGAACAGAAGATCACGGTCGAGGAAGCGGTCAGGGCCTATACGCTTGGGCCGGCGTACGCCGCCTTTGAGGAGGATGAGAAGGGTTCGATTACGCCGGGAAAGCTCGCGGATTTTGTAGTGCTGTCAGACAATATCTTTCTCGTTGAGCCGGACCGGATTCAAGATGTCCGAATTACCATGACTGTCGTCGGCGGTGAAATTGTCTATCAGTGACAGGCGCTCCGGGGGATCCATCGGGAAGCCTTCCAAGTCGGGGCACACAACGTGTTTTCTTAACGGGACTATTCGCACACAGGATCCCGGCCAACCACTCGCGGAAGCCCTGGTGCAACAAGAGGGGCGGATTTGCTATGTCGGGTCAAACCGTGAGGCAAAATCTTTTGCCCGTGCGGGAGCGAGAACGATCGACCTCGGAGGGAGACTCGTGCTCCCCGGCTTCATTGACGGGCACGCGCATCTTGTCTGGGGCGGGGAGCAGCTGCAGGGTATTCATCTCGGGGGAACACTGTCCAGAGAACAATTCCGGCAGCGGATTGCGGAGTTTGTATTCGACCACAAAGGGGAATGGATAACGGGAAGTGGCTGGGATCATCAGCAATGGTCTCCGCCCGTCCTGCCGACGAAGCAGTTGATCGATGAGGTTTCACCGGACACCCCGGTTCTCGTTCGGAGGCTCGATAGCCATATCGGCCTTGCGAACTCGCTTGCGCTCCGGCGTGCGGGAATTACCGCGGCTACACCCGATCCGAAAGGGGGAGCGATCGTCCGCGATCCCGCTACGGGCGAGCCGACCGGCGTGCTGAAAGATGCCGCGCTGGAGTTGGTTGCGGCTGCCATTCCTCCCCCCTCGCCCCGTGCAATCGAAGCGGCTCTCTTGGGTGCGCAGCGCCACGCGTTCACCCTCGGAGTTACCTCAGTCCATGATATTACCCAGCGGTCAGACCTCGAAGCGTATCGCCGTATGGAGCACGCGGGTCTGCTTCGAATCAGAATTCACGCCCGACTTCCGCTCGCCCTGATCAATGAGCTGATCGAGGAGGGCGTCCAGCCCGGATCCGGAAGCGATCTCCTCAAAATCGGATCGCTGAAGGCGTTTTCAGATGGCTCACTCGGTGCGGGGACCGCGCTGTTCTTTGACCCCTATACTGATGATCCTACCGCGACCGGACTGGCGATGGAAATGCTCAGCTCGGGGGATCTCCTCCGTCTGGGCAGGGTGGCTGACCTCCATGGATTTCAGCTCTCCATCCATGCGATTGGAGACAAAGCGAATTCCCTTGTGCTGAGCCTGTTCGAGGAAATTGCCCGGTCAGGCCCGGTGCGGGATCGCCGCTTCAGGATCGAACACGCGCAACATGTCCGGCAGGACGATATCCCACTGTTTGCGAGGGGGGGAGTGATCGTGTCTGCGCAGCCGTATCACCTCGTCGACGACGGCGTCTGGGCGGAGAAACGGATCGGCAGGGAGCGGATGCGGACAACCTATGCCTTCCGTTCGTTCCTCGACGCCGGTGTCAGAGTCTGTTTCGGCAGCGACTGGACGGTTGCGCCGCTCGATCCGCTCGCCGGGCTGTACGCTGCAGTTACCCGTCGCACGGCTGATGGGAAGAACCCCGATGGATGGATACCCGGGGAAAGGATCCGGGTGGAGGATGCCGTCCGATGCTACACGGTGAACGCAGCATATGCGGCGTTTGAGGAGGACACAAAGGGCATGCTCCGGCGGGGAATGTTGGCGGACCTGGTTGTATTGAGTGAGGACATTTATCCTCAGGAACCGGACACGCTGAACAATGCGCGGGTGCTGATGACGGTGCTGGACGGTCAGATCGTCTACGAGGCGTAGAACGGGATGCGGGAACAGGTCGCTCTGGTGACCGGCTCCACTGACGGCATCGGATATGAGACTGCTCGACGATTGGCGGAACGAGGCTGGAGAGTTTTCGTCCACGGCCGCTCCGCAGATCGCTGCAGGCGTGCAGCCAAGCAGATCGCCACGTCAACCGGGAACCCTTCTGTGGAATGGGCGCAGGGGGACTTCTCATCACTGGAGGAGGTCCGCCGTCTTGCGCGCGATCTGCTTGCCCGCCTTGACCATCTGGACGTGCTGCTGAACAATGCCGGAATCTATATGAATGAGCGGCGACTGTCGGTCGACGGGTATGAAATGACATTCGCCGTCAATCATCTGGCACCGTTTCTGCTCACCGTGTTACTCTGCGATCTCGTCCGCAAATCGGCTCCAGCCCGTGTGATTACTGTCAGCTCAGCTGTACACCTGGGAGCAACTCTGGATTTCGGCAATCTACAGGGGGAGCGGAAGTTTTCGGGGTACGCTGCCTATTCCCTCTCAAAGCTCGGGAATATCCTCGTTGCCCGTGAACTGGCGGAGCGCCTCCGGGGAACACGTGTAACCTCAAACAGTCTTCATCCGGGAACTGTCAACACAAAACTCCTCAGGATGGGCTTCGGCGGGATGGGAGGACAACCCCCGGGGGAGGGAGCGGCAACGTCCGTTGAACTGGCAACATCGCCCCGGTTCGAAGCGCTCACGGGGGCGTACCTTGCTGGCGGAAAAGAGGCGTCGCCGTCTCCTCTCACACTGGAGAAAAGAGTCAGAGAACGGTTCTGGTCTGTCAGTGAAACACTTTGCGGGGTGGCTGGATAATATGACCGTGACCTGGACCATCCTCCGTTTCGGAGAGCTTTCACCCGGGACAATGTACGACATGCTCTCGTTGAGACAGAGGGTGTTCATTGTTGAACAGCGCTCTCCGTACCTCGACGCAGACGGACATGATGCTCGCGCCTGGCATCTGCTGGGCCGGGATGAAGGGGGGATACTCATTGCGTATCTCCGCCTCCTGGAGCCGGGGACGAGGTTCCGCGAGCCGTCAATAGGAAGAGTCCTCGTGCGCCCGGGCAATCGCGGGAGAGGATTGGGGAAGCGCCTGATGCAGGAAGGCTTATTCCATGCCGGACGGCTTTTCCCGGGGAGTCCGATCAGGATTTCAGCCCAGACCGTCCTGCTGAAATTCTATGAAGATCTGGGGTTCCGCCAGGAGGGGAAACCGTACGACGAGGATGGCATCGAGCACTGTGAAATGGTTCGCAAACCCTGAACGGGAAGCGGGGAAAAGCTCTCTGCTCTGCGCCGCCAAGCTCACGAACCCCGCGGGGACCAGACGTGATGAGGGCGATGGAGACCTCACGGGGGTGAGGTCACTCGTCCCGGTGGGAGAGAAATGACTGAAGTCCGGGAAAATCGGGAAAGATCTTCGTTGTGCAGCCCAGAACCCATCCCGGGATCTCCGTCAGAGGAATTTGCGTGACCATGTAGACCGGTTTCCCGAAAAACCGGGCCATGGTGAGTTCGCCCTTAGTCCCGGCCCCGCGCATTGCGGCCTCGTCCCAGAGGCATATCAGGTAGTCCGACCGCTCCGCAATTTCTCTGCAATCGATGTCGACAAGCCGGGTGACCAGCTCCGTAAATTGCTCCGGGTTCCTCAGTTTCAGCGAACGGAAATCGATGCCGGGGGCATGAATGCGGAAGAATTGTTCGCTCTCCAGATTCGGATTGAACACTGTGCAGGAAAGCCGTTGCTCGAGCCATTCCTGCATCGTGGAGCGCCAGTCGCGACCTTCGTCCGCTGCGTACTCCATCCCGCCGGAAAGGTACACGCGGCGGCAGCGATGGTCAGGAGACGTTCCCATCAGAGTAACTTCTCGAGGGCGTAGATGTCGAGGGTGGGGAGGAACAATGCGTAGAGAGCCCACATGACCGCGCCGATCGAAACTGGAATTGTCAGATTGTCATCCACGCCGATGCCGGAAGCCTCCACCAGAGTCCCGACCAGCGCCGCCGCGATGCCGATAATGTATTCGGACGGGAGGTACACGATCTTTGGGGCTAGCAGGACGACGGCGATCGCGGTGAGGAAGAAAGCGAGGGTCCCCTGGGCGGTCTTCTTCAGGAATGGCCGGGTTCCGAATTTTCGCCCGACCAGCGCCGCAGCGGAGTCCGAGACGATCAGGATGGCGAACGCGGTAATTACAATAACTTTCGGGAAGACGAGAATGCACAGGATCGCCGAGAGGAGGACATAGGTCGCGCCGGTAAGCTGTCCGCCTCGGTCTGAACGCTCATGTCTCCTCAGGAGGAAACCGAACACGCGTTCATAGAGAACGGCCACCGGGGGAAGGCGGAGGCGGGCGATGTCCGTCAGCGCAAAGGCAAGTGTCAGGGGAACGAGGATGGTCAGCGCCGTTTCCCGCGAAACGAAGTAGTACACAACCGGAATGGAGAGGGATGCGAGGTGAATCCCTTTGCGCAGTACCTCTGCGGTATAGGTCTGGTCCAGACGCGCGGACTCGGTCATTTCCTGGGGCGCTTACTGTCAGGTGCCGGAGGCGTCTGAGCCGACCGTCCTTCAGGCATGCCGGGCTGGCCGTTCTTTCGCCGGTCGGAGGGCGGGAGTTCTTCTCCGCGGAGGATCACATCGATCTCGGCGGAATCCAGAATCTCGCGGTCGAGCAGCGCTGCTGCCAGCCGGTGGAGGGTGTCGAGATTTTCGCGCAGGATTTTGTCTGCCCGCCCCATGCAATCCGAGATGATCTTCTTGATCTCTGTATCGATCGCGATAGCGGTTTCTTCGCTGAAGTCGCGGTGGCGCGTGATTTGGCGCCCGATGAAAATCTCCTCATCTCGCTGCCCGTAGGCCAGCGGGCCGAGCTTCTTGCTCATCCCCCATTCACACACCATTTTCCGGGCAATCTCGGTGGCGCGTTCGATATCATTCCCCGCCCCGGTGGTGAGCTGACTGAAAACAATCATCTCGGCAGCGCGGCCGCCGAGCGCGTAGGTGATCATCGCCTCAAGATACTCTTTCGAGTACGTGTGTTTCTCATCGATGGGGAGATACGTTGTGAGCCCGAGTGCCCGCCCGCGGGGAATGATGGTGACCTTGTGCACGGGGTCCGCCTCAGGAAGCATCTTTGCTACCAGGACATGACCGCATTCATGGAATGAAGTGACTCGTTTCTCTTTGTCGGAAATGATGAGGCTCTTTCTCTCCATCCCCATCATCACCTTGTCTTTGGCCTCCTCGAAGTGGCGCATTTCGACGGCTTTGGAATTCTGGCGCGCTGCGAGAAGCGCTGCCTCGTTTACGAGGTTGGCAAGCTCTGCTCCGGCCAGCCCCGGCGTGCCCTTGGCGAGTGTGTCCAGCTGTACGTTGTCGGCGAGCGGGATGTTCTTTGTGTGGACCCGGAGGATCCCTTCCCGACCTTTCACATCCGGCCGGTCCACAACGACCTGGCGATCGAATCGCCCGGGCCGCATGAGCGCCGGATCGAGAACGTCCGGGCGGTTTGTGGCTGCGATGATGATCACGCCGCTGTTCTGTTCGAAGCCGTCCATTTCGACGAGGAGCTGGTTGAGGGTCTGCTCACGTTCGTCGTGTCCTCCCCCCAGGCCGGCACCGCGGTGTCGGCCGACAGCGTCGATCTCATCGATGAAGATAATACAGGGGGCATTTTTCTTCCCCTGCTCGAAGAGATCGCGAACCCGGCTGGCCCCGACTCCGACGAACATCTCGACGAAGTCAGCTCCGGAGATTGAAAAGAACGGAACTCCAGCCTCACCGGCGACGGCACGGGCAAGAAGGGTTTTGCCTGTTCCTGGAGGGCCGAGTAGGAGAACGCCGCGGGGGATCTTTCCGCCGAGCTTCTGAAACTTGGTTGGTTCCTTCAGAAACTCGATGATCTCCATCAACTCCGTCTTTGCTTCGTCCGCCCCGGCAACGTCCTGAAAGGTGATTTTCGGCGCACCCTCGTTGATGAGCTTCGCCCGGCTCTTCCCGAATGAAAAAATGCCCCGGGTTCCGCCTCCCTGCATCCGCCGCATGATGATAAGCCAGATCACCAGCAGTGCCACCCAGGGGAGAGCGCCGATCAGCGCGCTGACCCAGGCATTGTCTTCCTTCTGAAACGTGAAGGTGATTCCCCGGTCACTCCATTCCGTCAGCATCTGACTGTCCAGAATGCCCAGGGTGAGCGTGAAGTTCTGGGCCGTGACTTCTTTCCCGGGTCGCGGAATGCGTGTTGGTTCCTTCAGAACTCCGTGGAAATCGTAATTGGTCAGCTCTGATTTCTTAATCACCGCTTCCTGGATCAGGTTCCGCTCGAGCAGATCGCGGTATTCCGTGTAGGTGATTTCAATCTCGCCTGTATCGCTTCCTTTGAACAGCGTCATCACGAGGAAGACCAGAACGATAATGGCGGACCAACTGAGGATGACCTTGAGAACCTTATTCCAGTTGAAGTCATCATCCTGGCGGGGTGGGGTTGGCCGTCGGCCGCGGGACCCGCGGTCGAAGCGTCTCCCGCCATCACTACCCTGTTGCTGAAAACCTTTGTTGTTCTGCTCGTTCATGCAAATCCTCTGTTCTTCTCCGTCCGTCCGGTCCACGCTCAGCCCTTCAGACGATAAATCGCGCGCAGGTTTCGTTCGCGCTGCGCGTAATCGAGGCCATAGCCGATCACGAAATCCTTAGGAATCGAAAACCCGACATAGTCCAGCCGGATATCCGTCTTGACTGAATCCGGCTTGTACAATAGTGTAACAACTTTAAACGACGCCGGGTTCTGGTGAAGGATCAGACGCCGGATATACTCCATTGAAAGGCCGGAATCCACGATATCTTCGACGATGACAACATCCCGTCCCTCCACCTGACAATTCAGGTCCTTCAGAAGGCGGACATTCCCTGAGCTGATCTTGGCATCCCCGTAGCTTGACAGCTTGAAGAAGTCAACCTCGCAATCCACCCTGATTTCGCGGATAAGATCAGCGAAAAATATGAACGACCCGTTCAGAACCCCGATGAAGACTGGCACTTTGCCACGGTAGTCCCGGCTGAGCTGACGTGCCAGCGTCCTGATTCGCCTCCTGATCCGCGCTTCACTGATCATCTCGACGAACGTGTCACCGTTCACCCGGATTTCTTTTCCCCTCCCCCGCCGGCCGGAGGAAGTGGACCTTGAGGATGTTACGCGTGTGTTCCGTGATCTTGAAGCGATCATCGATTCGCTGGCCGCAGAGCCAGACGATGTCCCCGTCTTTTGTCTCGAGGATGGGGTAGTTCCGTTTTTCATAGAGGGGGATCTTCGCGTCGACAAAGTAATCGCTGATCTTCTTTCGTGCCTTCATTCCAAGGGGGACAAACCAGTCGCCCTCGGCCCAGGTCCGGAGGACAAGGTCCCCCGGCGGGAGGGAATCCGCGTCGATATACTCCGTCGATCCGCCGTTCCCCTCTCCGCGGCTGCGTATATCGAGCAGCTCGGAGGAGAAATGAAACCCGTTAAAATCGTACGAGCGGTTCTGGAGAACGACAATCCGAAATTCAGCCGGGGTTTCCATCCGCCGGATAACCAGCAAATCCCGGTCCCTGTAGACTCCGTGCCCTTCATCCAGCATCACCCAGGAACCGGTCAGCCCTTCCGTAAGCTCAAGAATCCTGGTGATCTGGTCATACTCGGGACGCCGGCCCGTTACGGTCTGCGCCGCCAGCAGTACGACGTATTGTTGGAGCAACAGGGGATAACTCCTGAGTCTGGGAATGGCGAGCGACATCTCGCCTTCCCCGCGTCCTGCTGCCACGACATCAAGCGCCGTCCGCGCACTATAGGTCAGATATACCTCGAGCTCTCGGAAGAGCTCCGAGGATCGCTGCAAAGCATCTACGACATTCGGATTAATCTGGTCGCGGACCAGCGGGAGTATCTGATGCCGGATAAAATTCCGCGTGTACACGTCCTTCGTGTTGGACGAATCCTCGCGGTATGTCAGCCCCTCGAGCTCCGCGTAGCGCTCGATCTCCTCACGCCGGGCGAAGAGAAGGGGCCGTACAATCCGTCGGTCGAGGCGCACAACCGGAATCCCGGCGAGTCCCTGCACCCCCGCCCCCCGGAAGAGATTGAACAAGACCGTTTCGGCGTTATCGTCTGCATTGTGGGCGGTGGCGATGAAGTCGTACCCGCTTGACTCAAGCAGCTTGGCGAAGAAATCGTAGCGGAGGTTGCGTGCCGCCTCCTGAATCCCGAGACGGGTATGGCGTGCGTAGTCGGCGGTATTGGCGCGGTCGACATACAGTTCAAGCCCATAGTGGGCGGCGCGCGCGGCTACAAATTGCTCATCGCCCTCTGACTCCTCGCCGCGAAGCTGGTGGTTAAAATGTGCCACAATAACGTCGATTCCAAGGGCGCCGCGCTCGTGTGACAGGAGATCAAGCAGCACCACTGAATCGACCCCGCCGCTGACGGCCGCGATCACTTTTCCCTGCTCGCCGATGAGCCGCCGCCGGCGGAGGTTTTCGTGAAACCGTGCAAGAAATGTTCTGGAAGAAAGCATCGCTCCGCCCGACCCCCTCCGCAAGGCAGCGCCCGGGTCAGTAGCGGGAGAGGGACTCGAACCCCCGACACATGGATTATGATTCCATTGCTCTACCGACTGAGCTATCCCGCCATACCATAGACCCGACAAACCTGAACGTCTTGAAAATATACGATAAAGGCCCCAAAAGAGCAACCAGACTCCATTGCCTCTCCTGCTCCTGCTTCCTATATTTTCCCCTATTGCGGGCATGACAATGACGCGTATTCTCTCACCCGACATGGCGTTCGCCACCTGTGAACGGATAGCGCGGCAGCACTATGAGAATTTTCCTGTCGCATCGCTGCTTCTCCCGCGAGAAAAACGGCGATATGTTGCGGCCATATACGCCTTCGCGCGCGGAGCAGACGATATCGCTGATGAAGGCACCCTTCCGCCCGGCGAACGACTGCAAGGCCTTGATGAGTGGGAGGCGCTGCTTGACCAGGCATTCACCGGAAGCCCGGAACACCCGATTTTCATCGCTATCGGGGCGACCGCGCGGGAAACCGGCATCCCCCGAAGTCTCCTGGCCGCGCTCCTGCGCGCCTTTCGCAGAGATGTGACGACACACCGCTATCGCACCTTCCCCGACCTCCTTGGATACTGTGAGGACTCCGCAAATCCCATAGGCAGGCTTCTGCTACATCTTTTTGATTGCGCGGATGAGCGTACGGTCCGGCTTTCCGATTATCTGTGTACAGCGCTGCAGCTTGCGAATTTCTGGCAGGACGTATCGGTCGATCTGGCGCGCGGTCGGCTGTATATCCCGCTTGAAGATTGTGATCGTTTTGGATATACTGAAAGAGATCTCACCTCCCGGCGTGTGAATGAGTCGTTTCGGCGCCTGATGCAATTCGAAGTCGAACGGACGCAGAGCCTGTTCGATGCCGCGACGCCGCTGCTCATGCTCGTCGGTCGCAGGCTGCGGTTCGAGCTTGCGCTGACGGTGCGGGGGGGGAGAGCGATCCTGGCGATGGTGGAGAAGCTGAACTACGATGTTCTGACAAAGCGGCCTGTCCTCGGCTTCAGGGCGAAACTGGGGATCCTGGCCCGCACGCTGAAGGACGGGATGCGATGACGTCACAGGCGACGGCGATAACGCGTGGGAGCAATACCAGCTTCTACTATTCCTTTTCCCTTCTGCCGAAGGAGAAACGCGAGGCGATCCATGCCGTGTACGCGTTCTGCCGGTACACTGACGACATTGTCGACGAAGATGGCGATGACCGCGCGAAGCGCGTCCGTCTGCGCCGGTGGCGGATGGAACTCGGACGCTCCCTCCGGGGGACGTCCACGTTTCCACTTCTCAACCAGCTGAGTGCGGTTGCGCGTCGATTTAACATCCCGGTCGAGCACTTCTATGACCTCTTCCGGGGCATGGAGCTGGACCTTACGAAGCGGCGCTACAGAACCTTTGAGGAACTGTACCAGTACTGCTACCTGGTTGCCTCCACGGTGGGGCTTATGTGCAGGAAGATCTTCGGCTACCGGAACGAGACAACGCGGGACTATGCCGTGAACCTCGGAATCGCGCTCCAGCTTACAAACATCCTCAGAGACCTCAAGGATGACGCGCGTCGGGGGAGGATCTACCTGCCCCTGGAGGATCTCCGCAGGTTCGGATATACTGAAGATGATCTGCTTCACTTCCGATATACTCCCCAATTCGTGGAGCTGATGCGCTTTGAAGTCGACCGGGCGCGAACCTACTTCGACCGGGCACGAATGGCCCTCCGCGATGAGGATAAACGATTCTTCTTCGCGGCGCGCGTGATGTGGTCCATCTATGCACACCTCCTTAATCAGATTGAACGGTCGGCATACAATGTGTTCGACCGTCGGATCTCGCTCTCCCGGGCTCTCAAACTCCTGATCGCCTTTCGGTACTGGCTGAGCCACTGCCTGAAGTACTCCTGGTTCGCCAGATGGCGGCGGGCAGGGGGAAAACCCGGCCTGGCGGGACGCGCCCGGTGAAACCGGTCGTGATCGTCGGCGGCGGCCTGAGTGGTCTCGCCGTCGCCCTGTCCCTCTCCCTCCGCAGAATCCCCACAGTTCTTTTTGAGCAGAAGCCCTCGCCGGGCGGCCGCACACGCTCCTTTGTTGACCCGGCCACAGGGGATACGCTGGACAATGGCCAGCACACGCTGATCGCCGGATATCGCTCCACGTTCAAATATCTCCACACAATCGGCACGGCTGACCTCGTCCGTGTCCAGCCACGGGCGGAGATGCGCATGCACCATCCATCACGCGGGTTCTGCACGGTGACTCTTCCGCTTTTCTGGCCGCCCTGGAACGCGGCAGCAGGAATCGCCCGGACCAATCTCCTCTCTCCTGCCGATCGCTTCCGCCTGCTTCACGCCGGATCGACGCTTGTTCGATGGACGAGCCGCAAAGAGAGGAACCTCGCGGACCGAACGATTACGGACTGGCTTTCCATGACCGGACAGTCGAAAGAGACAAGACACTCGTTCTGGGATCCGCTTGCCGTCTCAATCATGAACGAACACTGTGCAAGCGCATCCGCGGCCCTGTTCCTCCGCTCGCTGAGACAAGCGTTCTTCGCCGGCCCGCGCTCCGCCGCGTTCGCGCTCCCAACAGTCGGTCTTTCAGATCTGATGGTGAAACCTGCTGTGGCATTGATTGAACGACAGGGAGGTGCCGTACACTGCAGGGCGGATGTTGTTGCGACAAGCGCTGATCACGGATCGCTCACAGGTGTCCGGCTCCGGGATGGCACCTTCGTTGAGGCTGCCGCGGCCGTTCTCGCAGTTCCTCCGGCAAGCCTCCCGCCCCTTCTCCCGCCTCTGCTGAAGA
>DKBG01000052.1 GCA_002451155.1 Ignavibacteria bacterium UBA6906 | reverse complement strand
CCCGGTTCCCAGCAGATCAAGCGACAGGCAGAAGAGGAGGGGCTGGACGCAATATTCAGGGAGGCCGGGGCCGAGTGGCGCGAGGCAGGTTGCTCGATGTGCATCGCGATGAACGGCGACCGCATCGAGGAAGGGCAGTATGCCGTCAGCACAAGCAATCGAAATTTCGAGGGGAGACAGGGCAAAGGAGGCAGGACTTTTCTCGCCTCGCCCCTGACCGCAGCCGCCGCAGCGGTGACCGGCCAACTCACTGATGTCCGGAGGCTCCTGAACGGCGGGGAGATACGACGATGAGATTTACTACCCTGAGCTCCCGCCTCGCACCACTCCGTATCAACAACGTCGATACGGATCAGATCATTCCCGCCCGGTTCCTCACAGGCACGACCCGGACCGGCCTGGGTGAATCCCTGTTCGCCGACCTTCGCCGGTCACATGACGGAACGCCGCTATCGGATTTCGTACTCAATCTGCCTGAGCGGCAGGGAGCACAAATACTGATAGCCGGAGAGAATTTCGGGTGCGGGTCGTCGCGTGAACATGCCGCGTGGGCATTGACGGATTACGGGTTTCGCGCGGTTATCAGCTCCTCGTTCGGGGACATCTTCCACGCAAACGCGCTCAAGAACGGACTCTTGCCCGTTCGTCTTCCGCGGCAGATCACGGAGACTCTCTTTGAGCTGACAAACCGGGATCCGGAAGCGATTGTCCAGGTCAATCTCGAAGAGATGGAGATCCGTTGGCCGGGCGGGATGAGCACTTTCCCCCTGGAAGCGTTCGCGCGACGGTGCCTCCTGGACGGAATCGATCAGCTCGGGTATATCCGGACATTTGNNGCCTGCCGGGTTCTGGAGGCTGTCGCGTCATCGGCCGGCCATCAGATTACACTGGCTCGAGGCCTTATCGGCGGCGCCTCGGTGGAGGAGTACGGCACCCCCCTGACCGACGAAGTGATTGACGCCTGCCGCGCCTCGGATGCCGTGCTCCTTGGAGCAGTCGGCGGACCACGCTGGGAAACACTGGAGCCGCGTCTGCGCCCTGAGCAGGGTCTCCTCCGACTGCGAAAAGAGCTGCGGCTCTATGCAAACCTCCGCCCCGTCCACCCCTCCCCTGCCCTTTCAGCGATTTCACCGCTGAAAGAAAATGCGCTGCGCGGCGTCGATTTGCTCGTTGTTCGCGAACTGACGGGAGGCGTGTATTTCGGTGAACCGCGATTCCGCGAAAAAGCGGATGGCGTCTGGCGCGCTGTTGATTCGGTTGTCTATACCGACGCCGAAATCACCCGGGTGGTGGACCTGGCGTTTCGGATCGCAGCAACCCGAAGGAAACGTCTAACATCCATCGACAAGGCCAATGTCCTTGAAACGTCCCGCCTCTGGCGGGAAACGGCCACAGCAATCGGCCGCCGCTACCCGGATGTGGCCCTTGAGCATATGCTCGTAGACACTGCAGCCATGCGACTGATTTCTTCGCCCGCATACTTCGATGTCATCGTGACGGAAAACATGTTCGGCGATATTCTGACGGATGAAGCGGGGGTACTGACCGGCTCGCTCGGAATGCTGCCATCGGCATCGCTCGGAGACTCAGGACCGGGGCTCTATGAGCCGATTCATGGGTCCGCTCCCGACATCGCCGGACTGGGAAAGGCCAACCCGGTCGGGGCAATCCTGAGCGTCGCCCTGCTGCTCCGGCATTCATTGCACCTCGAGCGGGAAGCGGCCTCAATCGAATCGGCAGTGGATCGAGCGATCGCCGGGGGAGCCCGGACATCCGACCTCGGAGGGCTGCTGTCCACCGATGAAATGACCGAGACGATTCTGAAGAATCTTTGAACGACGAAGGGAGAGAGCGATGAGCACGCAATCGAGATTTGTATGGATGAACGGACGACTGATGGACTTCAGGGAGGCGACCGTTCACTTTCTGACTCCGGCACTTCATTACGGCGCGGCGGTCTTCGAGGGAATCCGCTGCTATGCCACCGACCAGGGACCAGCGGTCTTCCGCCTTGCAGAGCACGTGGAACGACTTGTCGATTCGGCACATATCTTCGGGTTTCGCTCCCTCCCCTATTCGCCTTCCGCTATCGCCGATGCAGTGCTTGACACTGTGGCGGCAAATGGATTCGAGGAGTGCTACATACGTCCCCTTATCTACCTGGACGGCGGGGGATGGAATTTGAATCTCGATGGGGGGACTCCGTTACTCGGGATCGCTGTCTGGGAGTGGAACAACTATCTCGGTCAGGAAGCCCTGAATCGTGGGGTACGAGCGAACATTTCCTCCTTCACCAGGCATCATCCAAACATCATGATGACGAAAGCAAAGATTTCCGGGAATTATGCCAATAGTTTCCTCGCAAAGACGGAGTCGGTCCGCCTCGGATTCGACGAGGCGATCATGCTTGACCATGAGGGGTACGTGGCTGAATGTACCGGGGAGAACATCTTTGTGGTCAAAAGCGGCAGGATCACGACACCCGACCTCGCTCCAGTGCTCGAAGGAATCACCCGCGACACCATCATCCATCTCGCACGGGACCGGAAGTTGGAAATCGTTGAAGCTCCGCTCTCCCGCGATCAACTGTATGCGGCCGATGAAGTGTTCGTTTGCGGGACAGCGGCGGAATGCATTGGCTTGCGGGAGATCGATTTTCGGACAATCGGCGTAGGAAGCACCGGTCCGGTCACGCGGCAGTTGCAGCAGGACTTCCACAATCTCGTCCGGGGCAGGCACAGTCGCTCAGCCGCCTGGCTCGCGCACGTAGGGAAAAGGGACCTGGGCGAAGAGATGCGCGCCGCAGGATAACTGACACCCCATCACTCGACTACACATGAAGAGGAGTATCGACACTATGGCACAGATCGATTTCGGCGGCGTCCTGGAAGAAGTTGTGACCCGGGATGAGGTTCCCCTTTCCCAGGCCAGGACAACGCTCTCCAGCGAGGTCATCGGCGTACTCGGATACGGTCCGCAGGGACAGGGACAGTCATTGAATCTTCGCGACAACGGTGTCTCGGTAATCATCGGTCAGCGGCGCGGCGGCAGGGGTTGGGACGATGCCCTCCGAGACGGGTGGGTCGAAGGGAAAACGCTGTTCGATGATGTCACGGAAGTGGTCCGCCGCGCTACCATCATTGAGTACCTCCTCTCCGATGCCGGACAGCGGGAACAGTGGCCACAAATCCAGCCGCATCTGAAGAAGGGCCAGGCACTCTGTTTCTCCCACGGGCTCTCGGTTGTCTTTCACCAGCAGACAGGCGTCACCCCCCCCGAATTCGTCGATGTGGTCCTCGTAGCCCCGAAAGGCGCGGGACGGACGGTGCGCGCGAATTTCTTGGCAGGGAGCGGTATTAATTCAAGCTTCGCCATCCATCAGGATGCCACGGGACGGGCAAGAGAACGAGTCGTCGCCCTTGGCATCGCAATCGGATCCGGGTATCTCTTCCCAACGACGTTTGAAAACGAAGTGTACAGCGACCTGACGGGAGAGCGAGGAGTCCTCCTCGGGGCGATTGCAGGCCTCATGAAGGCACAGTATGACACCCTCCGCGCCATGGGCCATTCACCGAGCGAGGCATTTAATGAAACGGTCGAGGAGGCAACACAGAGCCTGTACCCACTCATGGGGAAGAACGGCGCCGACTGGATGGTAGCCTCCTGTAGCACGACGGCCCAGCGCGGGGCTCTGGATTGGTCGCGCAAATTCGAAGCCACGGTTAAACCATTGTTCCAGGAGCTCTACAAAAGCGTCCGTGAAGGCCGGGAGACGAAGAGAGTGCTGGACACCTGCGGCGCTAGCGACTACCGCGAAAAACTCGAACTTGAACTTGACGAGTGGAGAAACTCAGAGATGTGGAAGACGGGCGCAACAGTGCGCTCGTTGAGACCCGAAAACTGGAAACAACCGGCAAAAAAGGGATAACGAGCCGGTGATTCCGGCCGGACCAGGGATCCATCCCGTTCATCCGGACAGGCCGGACTGCGCAACATGAATCCGGACCAGCAGGAAAAGCAGTGGCAACTCTCCCTTCGCTCCCTCCCTGCACGAAACGGGAGTGAAGACACGATCTGTGCCCGGGGATGCTGGTGAACACACTGGATGCGTAACGGCCACCATCACGCATCTGGTGCTGCTGAACGCCGCATCGCTTCAGGTGCGCAGCTGCACGTCTCTGCGCGCAATGATCCGGGCGGATCCGCAACCGATGCGCGCGACCCGGGTTTGACACTTGGCACAGTCCTCGCGGGTTGACTCTCCCTGACTGAACGTTTACATTGCGGAGCACACCCGTGTGAAAGGAGCGTGCGTGATGGCCAGATCCGGTTCGCTGCGGACAATCAAATGTTCCCGTCCCGCCTCCACGGCTGGGCTCATTCTCCGTAGAAGCCAGCCTGGTGTGTCGAAATTCTCCTTCACGCTCCTGGTCGCGTTCATCACCGGGACCAGCTCTCTCCCGGCCCAGACCACCGGGATATCATTCGAACGCATATCTCTGAACGAGGGACTTTCACAGAGTGTCATCCAGGCGATATATAAGGACCGGGTCGGCTTCATGTGGTTCGGGACCGAGTCGGGTCTGAACAGGTATGACGGCTACACATTCACCGTCTACAAACTCGACCCGTTCGATTCCAGTTCGATCGCAAGCAACAACATCCTCTCCATCAGGGAAGACAGCTCCGGCGCACTCTGGATCGGGACGAATGGCGGAGGACTGAATCGTTTCGACCGGGAGAGCAACTCCTTCACCCGGTATCTCCCCAGGGTTGGAGACCCCACAAGCCTGAGCGCCAATATTGTTCCTTCCGCCTTTTGCGACCGCTACAATGTCGTCTGGGCGGCAACGATCGCGGGCGGCCTTGACAGGCTGGATCCCGAGACCGGAACCTTCATTCGCTACCGCCACGACCCGGACGACTCCCACAGCCTGAGCAGCAACGCCCTGACAGCTGGAACCGAAGATCGGTCCGGGCGGCTCTGGATGGGTACGCTGGATGGTCTGAACCTGTATGACAGAGAGAGGGACCGTTTCATCCGCTTCACGGACTCCCCGACTGATTCTATTCCCCTCAGCAACAGCCGCATCCTTTCGGTGTATGAAGCCCCGTCTGAACCGGGGATTCTCTGGATAGGAACCGGAAACCCTGCGAACCCCGCTCAGGGTGGCGGACTGAACAGGCTGGACATCGGGACGGGAAGCATTACCTCCTACAGACACAATGCGCACGTGCCCGGTTCGATAAGCAGTGACGTGGCAGGCCCCCTGCTGGAAACGAGATCCGGAGATTTCTGGGTCGGGACGGCGCGAGGACTTAACAGACTGAACAGGCGTACTGGAGAATTTAGAGCGTTCCTGCCTGATCCCGCCCGTCCGGCCCTCCCCACAAACTCCATTCTCTCCATCAACGAGGATGTTTCCGGGAACCTCTGGATAGTTACCAGAGCGAACGACGGTATTTACAGATTCGATCCTCGGAACGGCTCGTTCACTCACTGCGTTAACGACCGCGGAAATCCCGCCAGTCTCAGCAACGATATCGTCAGGGGCGTCATGACCGATACGACGGGGGTGGTCTGGATCGGCACCAATACCGGAGGGATCAGCAAACTGGACCTCTTCGCCGAGAAATTCCGCACCTTCGCGAGCGAGCCCGGAAACCCCAACAGTCTGAGCGACAATCTCGTCCGCTCGATTCTTGAGGACAGCAAGGGAGATCTGTGGGTCGGTGTTGCACGTGGCGGGCTGAACAGGTTTAACAGGAGCAGAACGAAAGTCACGCACTACCGGTTCGATCCCTCCGACCCATCAAGCCTTAGCGACGACAATGTCTGGTCCCTCTGCGAGGACAGAAACGGCACAATCTGGGTGGGGACACTCAACGGCGGGTTGAACCGATTCAACCATGCAAGCGGGACGTTTACCCGCTACCTTGCGGAGCCGCGGAATCCGTCCCGGCTGGCGAGCAACGCAATCCGTGTGATCTTTGAGGACCCGGATGGCACTCTCTGGTGCGGAACTGACGGAGGCGGCGTAAACACCCTCGATGTACACAAGGGGACGTTTACCCGGTTCCTCACCGTCCCGGGTGACTCCACCAGCCTGAGTAATAACTTTGTGCGCGCCATAGCCAGGACCGAGGACGGGATGCTGTGGTTCGGGACCTTCGGAGGAGGTCTGAACAGGTTTGACCCCGCCCGCGGCACGTTCACCCGATACCAGGCGAATCCGCAGAATCCGAACGCGCTGAATCACAACGCGATTCAGTCCATCAGCGTCGGTCGCGACGGAGTCCTCTGGATTGGCACGTTCGGTGGGGGCCTGGATCGATTCGACCCCCGCACCGGGATCGCGCGGCATTTCACGGAACAGAACAGCAACCTGCCCAACAATGTCATCTATGGCGTGCTGACGGATCAGAAGGGATGTATCTGGGTGAGCAGCAACAGGGGGCTTTCGAAGCTTGATCCGCATTCCGCAATCTTCGAGAACTTCGACATTTCAGACGGTCTGCAGAGCAAGGAATTCAATGGACAGGCGTGCTATGCCGGCACACGGGGAGAGCTCTTCTTTGGCGGCATCGACGGGCTGAACGCGTTCTTCCCGGACAGCGTCCGGAGCAACCCCTATCCCCCCGCCATCGTGATTACGGAGTTCCGGCTCTTCGACGAACCGGTTCGGATCGGAAGCGACTCGCCGCTCTCAAGACACATCACCGAAACATCCGCGATCAGTCTGGCCCACTGGCAGAACGACATCTCATTCGATTTTGTCGCCCTTCAGTTCAACAGGCCGGAGGAGAACCGGTACAGCTACATGCTCGACAATTACGACAAGGGCTGGCGCAAACCGGGGACACAGCGTACTGCCACGTATACGAATCTGGATCCGGGAGAGTATGTCTTCCGCGTGAGAGGGTCGAACAGTGACGGTGTCTGGAATGAAACGGGAGCGAGTATCAAGGTCACGATACGCCGGCCATGGTGGACGACGGGATTTGCAGTCGCGCTCTACGTCCTTCTCGGGGTTTCGCTTATCTTCGGCACTCATCGAGTGCAACACCTCCGTGTGACACGGAAAGAGCAGGAACGTGCCCGCGTGCGTGAAGCAGAACTCCGGGCACAGGCCGCGGAAGCGCAGACCCTCGCGATGGAGGCGGAGCATCGCAGACAGACGCACGAACTTGAAGAAGCAAGAAAGATCCAGCTTTCGATGCTCCCCAGAGTGGTCCCGCGCCTTCCACAATTGGACATCGCCGTCTATATGCAGACAGCGACAGAGGTCGGAGGCGACTATTATGACTTCTCGCTTGACGGAGGAGACACGCTCACCGTCGTGGTGGGGGATGCCACCGGCCATGGTCTCAAAGCGGGGACTATGGTATCGGTCATCAAAGGCCTCTTCATCGCCGAGGCACCCCATATGGATATCAGGGATTTCCTCTCAACCTGCACACGCACGGTCCGGGAGCTGCATCTCGGCAACCTCTTCATGGGGTTGACCCTGCTCCAGATCAAGGATCACACGCTCAGCGCCTCCATCGCCGGGATGCCGCCGTTCTACATTTACCGGAAACAGACTGGATCGGTCGAAGAAGTTGTGCTCAAGGGGATGCCCATCGGGGCCTTCGAGAATTTCGAGTACAAGGAAATACAGCGGACGCTGGAGCAGGGCGACACGATTCTGCTATTAAGTGACGGGCTTGTGGAACTGTTCAATACGGACAACGAGACATTTGACTATCACCGCGTCAAAGAGGCCTTTGCGACAACTGGATCCCAGAACCCTGCGGAGATCATCGACGGGCTCGTTGCCGCGGGTGAACGCTGGCGTAACGGGCGGCCTCTCCACGACGATGTGACGTTCGTGGTGATGAAAATGAAGACATGAATTGACGGCGGAACCCCATGTCCCGCTGAGCGTCCAGGGCAGAAGCCGCCAATGACCTTCTGTGTGGCCTGACACCCTGCATCACCCCTGCGGCTCCCGTATCACCAGATCTTGAGAGCGCTGGACCGTATTCGCCCTGAAAGAGCTCAGCAGGAATAACTGCAGGGGCGACGCCCGGCCGACGTCGCCAGCAACGGTATAGTCTACGACGTTTCTTCGAGTTTTCTACGAACGCCGGTTATTCCACCAAGCACTTCATCTGTCGGGCGTCGACCTGAGCTCGCACCCCGCCGATGCACCGCGCAGAGACGAGTTGTCCTGGAGACTCCCGCACGTCGGAATCCGCTCGACCAGTGAACGCCCCCCGCATCCCCCCACTCCGGGCAAGGAATGAGCCTCCCTGTCACCACGGGGAGGGACCCCTCGGATGAATCGTTACTCAAGCCGGATCGAGTAATACAGCTCTCCCATCAACAGCAGGAACACAACGAGAGAAACGAGCACGAACGTCCGGTCCCGTGCAAATGAAAAACCGACAAGCGCCGCCAGGACCCGGAGAATCGGGGTGATCATCAGCATGAGCAAACCTGCGTACAGGAGCGTGACAGGGTCAAAGACCGCCGAACCCAGCCGGTGAAGCACGTCGAGGATGGACGGAGATGGGGAAGGGATGGTGACCTGGAAGGACCGGAAAGCAGCAACACAGAGCCCGGCTGTCATGAGCGCAGCGCTCGACCAGACACCCAGGCGCAGAACCCAGCTGGCTTTCCGCTCCACGGTGTGCAGCAGTTCCGTTTCGATGGGCGCTTCTCTGCTCATATCATCTCGTAAACAGCTCAAAGGAAATGAATAAGAGAACCAGCGCAAAGATCCAGGTGAGCACTCCGCTATGAATTTTCCGGCTCACGCGAACACCCAGATACGAGCCCCCGAGGACACCCAGGGCGGCGGTCGCATTCACGATCGGGTTCATATGGCCGTTTGCGAAGTAGATGAACGCGCTCGCGGCGGCTGTCACACCGATCATGAAGTTGCTGGTTGCGGCCGCTGCTTTGATGGGAATGCCCGAGATCATGTTCATCGCCGGGACCTTGAATATCCCTCCCCCCACTCCGAGAAGACCCGACACATTCCCGGCGAGAAATGAGACCCCCAGGACCCCCGGAATGCGCTTCACCGTGTATCTCACGGTTTCGCCTGTTGCATCATCGACAAACGTGCCCGGCAAGACCCCGTCGGTATGAATCGGTTCCTTTCCGCGTTGCGCTCGGGCCCGGCGGATCATCACCAGGGAAACAAGGAGCAGAAGGCCGGCAAACAACCTCGTCAGAATCGCTCCGCTGAGCAGATTGGCAGTGACTCCGCCGAGGATCGCGCCTGCCACGGTTCCGATTTCGAGAAGCATTCCCAGACGCATGTTGACAGTATGCCGCTCCAGGTTCATCGCTGCGCCCGCACTGGACGTGGCAATGACCGCAATAATGCTTGTGGCAATCGCTTCGTGGATGGGAATGCCGAGGACGAGCACCAGGAAGGGAATCAGAAGGACCCCGCCCCCAAGGCCGAGGAGAGCGCCGAACGTCCCGGTGATCACACCGCCCAGCAGGAGCGCAAAGAAGGTCGTAAAAGTCAAGAGGGGAATCCCTAGAGGCTGGCTGTATAATACAGAAACGCGGGCCGCATTGCAAGGATCAGAGGAGTGTCACAAGGAGAACCGCCTGTTGAACCCCCTGCTCCAGACCCCACACGCATGGGGCTCTCGCGGTACGTGCATCACAATTCGGGCTGGATCCACTGTCCCGGATCTCAATCCACGCCGGGGGATACGGGAAGGCTTTGCGCGGTCACTCCGCTGGGGATGTCTGAGGCGGTCGGTCGCAGATCCTCCTGCAACCTGGCGCCTCTGTGGACGGGTGTCTGTGCACGTGTCTTTCGGGAATACGTCCAAACCCGTCTTCTGACGGACTAGGGGGGGGGGACAGACTATCGGTCAGACGGTTTCTTGCAGTTCAGGGGATGGGACAAATATCCCCAGCAGCTGTTCCTCAAGCTCCAGAAGTTCCCCTCGCATCATCTCCCGGTACTCCCCCGTCTCCTCTACCAGACGGGGAATCATCGACCTGTAGTACTCGATCCCTGCCAGCAAATTGGCCCGGAATGTGCGTGCGTAGGACTGTTCTTTTGCGCTGAGCGTTTCAAGTTTCACGGCGATATGATTGCGTAAATATTCGACGTACAACCGCAGCTCGTTGATAAACATGTTCGATCGATCCCGGTTCGAGAGCAGTTGGACCCGACCATAAATGTGGCCGACCATATCCTGCAGCGAAACGATTCTGGAGAAGTATGCGAGGTTCGGGCCCGGGCAGACAGCCACGGGGGGGCGTTCTTCTCCGCTCTCCGCATCCACAGGCCCTGCGCCGGCAAGATCCTCGCAGAGACAGGTCTTCTCTACAACCTCAGCCACGCGCTTCTGGAGATCCTCCTCCGGCAGGCCCGACGACTGGACCTGAGCGAGTTTTAGCGCTTGATACTGCCTGGAAGCCGTGCAGATCGGCTTCTCGGTAAATTCGGTATTGGCGATCAGGTACTTTTTCGTGCAGGGACTCCCCGGGCGTCCGTCGGCGATCCTGCGAAGCCGCTGCTCTTCGCTGGAGCTGTTCCGAAAATTGTTGAACGGGACGCCGAGCGGCGAGGCACCGCTGATATAGAAATCTCCGGCCGCCGCCTTCGCGAGACGCTGCCTCGTCTCGTCATCCACTCTCGTAGCTTCCGGGACGAGAAGAAACGGCGATCCCCAGCCCGTTCCATCGACCGCGAAGTTTTCCCGGAGAAATGCATCCTCGCGCGCGGTCCCAATCCCCCCCTGAACAGTGACTGTCACAGGAAGCGGTGTGTGTGGCGGGGTCATGCCCCGGTCTCTCAATCCGGCGCAATACAACCCGTATAGCTCTCGGACGAGCTCAGACCGTTTCGCTTTGAACTCCTCAAGGATCGGCCCCAGCAGCAGACCCTCGGTGGGAAAGGCGTGCCCACCGCAATTCAAACCAGATTCGATCCGGAACTCTGAAATCCAGATCCCTCTCTTCGCAAGGTATTTCCCCTGGATGATGGCCGATCGATAATCGGAAACCTTGAGAATTATCTTCTTTGTCGGCGGGTGCGTTCCATCCGGAAGGAATTCCGTGCATTTCGACAAATACCCATATAACCGTGGATTCATGCCCGCGGAGAGGACTACCGCAGACTGGAGATCACTGCGGACGAATCCTCGTAACGCGGCAACAGCATCGGATTGCTCCGGAGGGAGCTCCTCTCCGTTCCGGCGGCTATTGACCTTGTCGAGCTTGGTCATAATATTCACATCGATCGAACCTGCGACGACGCTGCTACGGAGTTCCTCCTGCAGGCGCAATCGTTCTTCGTCCGATCCTGTGCGATTCATCCGCCGGTATAAGGATTTCAGCGGGGAGTGGTCAGCAAGCATTTCGAAGTACTTTGCCAGCTCACCGCCGCTCTCGAACGTCGATGCCTTCAATTCCGCCATCTGACGCTGAACCGTCTGATGGACGAGATTCAGATACGCGGTAATCCTCTTCGCGCGCGAATCCTCCTCCCGATCCGATATGGCCGTGTACGGCTGCCCGTAAAGGTTCGAATAATGTTTTCGCATCCTCTCGATGAGTATATCGTCGACGATGGAAATCACGGAGGAGATGCCAAATCGTGCCACGCGGATAGGCGTGTCAACGGAAAATGCAAGTCCAAGAACCGGTATATGAAATGTGTGCGCCTTCATCCCCTCCATCACGCCTCGCGGTCAATTGGTGAACCCCCGGCCCTCTCTCCGGACAAAACGGGGCCCATGCAATCAAGTCTTTTTCCGGTCAAAATCCACTAAAAAAGGGATCCCGATTATCGGGAGGCGCCGGTGACCACACACCGGCCCGATCGACTGCTGGGGAGTGTCTCAGGATGGCTCAGGGCTTGTATCTCCGGACTGCCGATTGTATGTTTCCACAATCCATCACCTCCCGGGAGGCGGCTACCCATGTGGCAGATCATGGCATTCTTCATCGGTGCGCTCGGCATTGCGGTGATCTCCCGCCGCGTGCTCGCAGACCCAAGGTCGCACGGGTTCTTTCGATTCCTGGCATTTTTGGCCATCTGGGCAATCATCGTCATCAATGCGCCGCGCTGGTTCAGCGACGTTCTTTCCCCCGCCCAGATTGTCTCCTGGATCCTTCTGCTGGGGTCGGCCGGACTCGCTGCCAGCGGTTTCATCCTCCTTCACAAACAGGGGGAGCCGCGGTCAGCAGTCTCCTCAACTGACTTTACGTTTGAACAGACGACACGCATCGTAACGAAGGGCCCGTACCGTTTCATCCGCCACCCTCTGTATGCCTCTCTCATCTTGCTGGCCTGGGGCTCGGTACTGAAGCACGGAACCGTTCCTGTTCTCCTCTTCGGGTTTCTGGCAACAGCGCTTCTCTACCTGACAGCGCAAGCGGAAGAGTATGAGAACCTGGAACGGTTCGGATCCTCGTATGAGGAATATATGTCACGGACGCGGATGTTCGTGCCGGGACTGTTTTAAGTCATCAGGGCAGCGGGACCACCTTCTTTGCCAGACCACCGGCGACTCCGCCGACATCGATGAGCGGCGGAACGGCGATGCCTGCCGCCAGGTTGCGGTGCGATTGCCCCCACACCATGACTGCATCCCTCGCAACCCCGATCTTCTCATCGAGCTGTGCACGATACTCCGTGAGCTCCGCTCGTTTCGCAAGGTACACCTGCTTCTCCCAGTCCATCTGGCGAAGGAAGGTATCCACCCTGCCGAGTCGTTCCGCCAGGGCTTTCTCTGCCGACTCAAATTCCCGGGGTGTGACCGGGGAAGGGGCTTTGATGAATTCCTTTAAGGTCGCATCCTCCTTGAGCAAGGTATCGAGCGATGCCTGATCGCCATAGCGGCCGTTGTTGAGCAATGTCACTTCCCGGAGCAGCTTCACCTGCAACCTGACCATGGAATCAAAATTCTGGCGCTTCTCTCTGAATGTGTTTTCAATTTCTCGATCAATGGCCGCCTCAACGTCCGGGACGACGTTGCCGATTTCATCGAGACGTTGAAGCATGGCAAGGACAAAGGCATTCACAAGCGGTGCGGCAGCAGCAAGTCCATCCAAATAGGTTTCCTGCTTGCCGATATTCACGAGGACAGTATCGAGCGATGCAGGGTTGATGCCAATTGCCTCGAGTTTGGATTTGTCCGTTACTCGATCAGCTGCTTCCTGGAGATACTTCGCCAGCTCCCGGTTCTTTTCCTTATCCGTCTTCGCAGACATGTTCAACGCAACAATCTGGTTGGAGTACATTACGATCCCTCCCAGTCCTTTCAACGCCGGTCCCGCAAGCTTGCGTAGCTCAAGAAGCTCTGGTAGGGTCCCGACATGGGGCTTGAGGTAATTCCAGACAAATGGCCGGCTGACCTTCCTGGCTTCGGCAAACATGGCCGCGGTATTCTCAGCAAACGGGGTCATATCCATTTCCCGGTGGCTCTGGAACGC
>DKBG01000175.1 GCA_002451155.1 Ignavibacteria bacterium UBA6906 | reverse complement strand
ACAATGATTCGGGTCTCCTGGATAACCCACATTGTTCATTATACTGTACTGATATTGTTGGGTGTATCCGTCTTTAGAGCGGTCGTTACCCATCAAGATTGGTCTGGCTGGACGCTCCCGGTACCAACCGAAATCGGCTTGATATTGACGGTCATTTCAGGAGCGGCGTCGTTGCTGACAGTGGTGAACCTTGCCGTGAAAGGGCTCGGCGCCCCCTTTGCAGTAGCACTGAGCAGGAAAGTGGCGACAGAGTGGTCGTATGCGTGGACGCGTAATCCTATGGTGCTTGCAACTCTTGTGTTCTTCTTTTCCCTGGGGATTTGGTTCCAGTCAGTGCTGTTCTTGCTCTGGGTGCTCATGTTGGTTGCACCGGCATTAGTATTTATCGTGAGAGTATATGAAGAACGAGAGCTCGAGTTGCGTTTTGGTGCACCATATCTGGAATACAAATCCAGGACGCCAATGTTGTTGCCGAGAAAACCAGAAGACTGAACGAGGCGCGGACGAGGTAAGAAGTTGCGGATCCTAGATGTTCCACCAGAAGCTCGCTTTTACCATCATAACGTTTGAGGGAGCGAGACTGAAAACCTGCCGCAGATCCTGTCCGATAGAGGTGAAGTAATCGTCCGATTCACCCGCCCTGGCCTGCGACCACACAAGATACGCCGTACTGCCCGGAGCATATTCCCATCGTAACACAACGTTGAGATTGAACGATTGTTCGTTGAAGTCCGGGTTCCCCGTGTAGGGGAATGGCGTGAACGATAAAGGATCAATGAGCCGCCGGAAGTTGTCGTGATGTCCCTTCGCGGTGAACACCTGCGCGTACAGCTGAAGGGTCACATCACGTGTAAACGTAATGCCGCCCCTGACCGTGGTGCTGATGGTCCTGGTGGTCCTGTCCCCGAATATGCTTGCAGTCGAACCGTCGATGCCCACGTTGTCAACCCATGCCTCCAGATTGTTGACCGCCTCGTACTCTCCCTCCAGCACCCAGCGCATCCAGGGCAGCGGCCGGAGTTCAAGCTCCACCTTCGTCGAATAGGCTCTTGCGTGTCTGTCGTCTGAGGCGAGTCCCTGCTCAAGGTCTATCACGATATTCCGCCGGCTATCGGACTGGACCGAAACAGACGAGACGTATATACTGGGTTTGCCGTACAACCCGTTCCCCCGGGTTTCCCGATCGTCATATTTGCCGAAGCCGGCTTCAATCGAGGCGGAGGCCTCCCAGTAGTTCATGAATTCCAGATCTGCCTCCAGGTTCAAATCTCTGAACAGGTTAGCCCCGTCAAAGTTTTCGCGCTCATGCCCCTGAAGTCGGATTGTGTAGGAACGCACAACCGAGGCCGGTGCAAATTCGTGGTACGTTAGAGAGGNNCCGCCGAAATCATTAGGCCTCCGGAAGTATCCAACGTCATTGATATTGTACCGCTTTGTGGTAAAATCGCCGCTGACGCTCCATAGCCAGTGGGGATTTGAGATTCGCGCAAGCGAAAGCCTTCCCGCGACCCCTGAGATTCTCCCTCCTTCTTCGTCGGATGCGTGTGAGCCTGCAACAAAACCGTCGAACTGGTATGTCCTGTCCTGTAATTTGAGATTCCAGTCGAAGCCTCCTGTGAACGCGGGAAGTCTGGTATCCTTCAGCACGGAGGTGGCGATCAAGCCAATTGTGGAGCCATTGAGGACGTCCTGTCGAAGCCGGATGATGTTGTATCCTGCCCTTGGCTCGAGCGATTGCTCTTTGCGGTACCCGGCTGAGTCGATCATGGCATGCTCCTCCGCTGTCATCGCCTCGAGGATGCCGAGCGAGAGACCCCCGGTTGTCTTTCCGGTGATTTTGACGGCCCCCAGGATGGTGGTACTCAGAGGGACATCGGTGATCTTCTCATTTTCCCCCGGGTCCACATTTTCTTCTCCCAGAGCCCTGCCTATCCGTCTGGAATAGAAGAGTCCCGGCCCGCCCTCGCCGCCATTCCCCATCGTGTTGAATCTGAGTATCTGTGTCCCTTCGATGAAGAATGGACGCCGCTCGGGATAGAATGTTTCGATCGTCGAGAGGTTAAGTACCGCCGGATCTGCTTCTACCTGACCGAAATCCGGGTTCACAGTAGCGTCGAGAATGAAGCTGTTCGAAATCCCGAATTTCAGATCGACTCCACCGTCGACGGATGTGCGTGCAATCCGGTCGTGAGATACTGACGCGGGCGCCCATTGCCGACGGGCAAGGCCGAAGGGCATCAATTCGAAGCGACGGGGGTTGGGAAGGTTCCGCAACCCCTGAAGGTGCCCGAAGCGGGAAACAAACCCGTCAACGGTTCGCGGCGAATAGGCCCAGCGATCATACTCCTGCTTCCGGTGGATAGTGCGCGTGAAATTTACTCCCCAGACCAGATCCGCTGAGTCTCCGCTCCCGGCCGTATATCGGAGAATGCTGAAAGGGATCTTGACCTCGGCCACCCATCCTTCCCCCGTAATTTGCGTTTCGACGTCCCAGACAGGGTCCCATGAGGCATCCTCCCTGGCACCGTCTTCAAACTGCAGGATGTCCACTTTCACGCCAGCCGGATTGAACGTAAACTCATACGCATTCTGGTGGTCATGGAACGAGTCGATTCGAACGGACCCGCAGTCAGTTTCCTCTTCATCGTCTCGCCGTGCTAGACGAGCAACGATCTTGTCAGGCGCGGAATCGAAGAACATGCACCCGAAATAGATCGCCTCATCATCATACACGACCCGGATCTCCGTCCGCTCCGTTGCCGGGTCTCCATCGATCGGTTCGCGTTGTCTGAAGCCGGCGGCGGGTATGGCAAGTCTCCAGACAGGATCNNATCAAACGCCTGCAGTTGTGAGAGATTTTCGCCCAGGGAAGTTGCAGAGTGCCCCCGGTGGCACGCCAGGCAAGGTGCCCGATCGGCAACGACGGGAATCAGAGTCTCAGGATGTGGCAACCGGGGTGTTTGCCCAGGACTGTTTATTCAGATGAGCTGTCGCCGGGGGGGTGTGACCCCTGCGATCCCGTTGCCGTGCGCGGCCGGGATGCCCGCCGTATGGAACCGTTTCCGAAAAAGTAGCGAAGCACCCCAAGTTTGAAATTTCCCGACTCAGACTCCTTCTTTTTTCCTCGGTC
>DKBG01000012.1 GCA_002451155.1 Ignavibacteria bacterium UBA6906 | reverse complement strand
GGATGTGGTAAAGGATATGATGCCGTCCTTTTCGCCGATGCTGGATTCACGGTTACAGGATTTGATTTTTCCCGAGAGGCTCTCCAGAAGGCGAAGAGCGTGGCGGCGGCTGCAGGGGTGTCCGTTGAATTCATTCAAGAAAACTTTCTCGCGTTGCCACCGCGGTTTGCGTCGGCGTTTGACTATGTTTTGGAGTACGTAACGTATTGTGCCATTGATCCCGGGCAACGACCTCTGTTCGCGAGCGCCGTCGCGTCGATCCTCCGGCCCGGAGGGGTGCTCATCGCGCTTCTGTTTCCTCTTGGGGAATATCATGGCGGTCCTCCGTTCGAGATCTCCATCCGAGCTACTCGTGAGCTTTTCGGTCGGCATCTGACGCTGGTCAGCGGGGAGGTTCCGGAGGATTCCGTTCGCCCTCGGAAAGGGAGGGAGTGGCTCTCGATATGGAAAAAGGAGTGACCATCCTTTTCGGAGGAACCGCCCGGTGATCAGGCCTGGTTCGTCGGATGACCTCCGGCCGGAGGTTGTGCTTGCGGCATACCGGATGGGATATTTCCCCATGGCAGAATCGCGGACGGGACCGGTTTCCTGGTTTTCTGCCGACCCTCGTACGATCATTCCCCTCGACTCCTTTCATCGTCCCCGCAGTCTTCGGCGGGCGCTGCGAACGGGAAAATTTTCGACAACCATTAACTCGGTCTTTGACCGGGTGATCGATGCCTGTGCTGAGCGGCCTGAAACCTGGATCTCGGATGAGATCATTCATGCGTACCGAAGACTGCACCGATTGGGTCATGCGCACAGCGTCGAGACGTGGGTTGGCACGAAACTGGCAGGTGGTTTGTACGGGGTCTCGATCGGGGGGGCCTTTTTCGGGGAGTCGATGTTCAGCCGGACCTCCGAAGCGTCGAAAGTAGCGCTGTCCTCGCTCGTTGACCGCCTCAAAGAGAGAGGATTTTTGCTCCTGGACTCGCAGTTCATGAACGAACATATCCGCCAGTTCGGGGCAACCGAAATCCCTCAAAGTCTATACATCGAGCACCTCCGGCGCGCTGTGGCAGTTGACACGAGCTTTGACGACCGGATGTGATGTGATTTCCGTCATGATGTCCGACACAGAGTGATTAGCCGGCGTTCTTTTTCAGTTGCATGAATTCGATGAACTGTCTATATTCGCCTGTGGAGAAGTTCGAGATCGAACTCACCGCAAAAGGAGATTCCTCTCATGTCAACCGTTCGCGGGGCGCATAAGGTCGACCATGTAACGATCACCCTCGTTCCGAAGGGGGACGAGCGGACGACATTTCGGGTGCCCTCTACGTTCAATCAGCTTGACAGGACGTACGCCTGGCGACGGGCTCAGGACCTCGAGTACATGATTGTGCCGACGAAGATCTCAAGCAGTGAAGTCAAGGTAGAACTCTTCCTGCATCCTCAGAGGCGAGGAAAGCTTCAGTCGAAAGAGATGGTACAGCTGGTCGAGCATTTCGTGGAAGAGAAGATACAGAGCGAATGGAAAGGCCTCCGACTCGGCTCCATCAGCCGGCCCACCCTGGCGATCCCGCCGCGAAAGTCCTATATCCGCGGCACCATCGAGGAGATCCTCGGCAATATCCTTGAATCCTAATCCGGTCTGATCTTCCCAGGTCTTGTGCATCGGCGTGGCCGGTGCATTTTTGTTTCCCATGTCTCACAATCACACGAGCACGCCGTGCCCATCAAGCCGATTGTAGTGACGTCGACCTCCTCGGAGAAGTTCACTCCGACGAAACAGGGAAAAGTGAGAGATCTCTATGACCTGGGGGAGTCACTTCTCATCGTCGCGAGTGACAGAATCTCGGCGTTTGATGTTATCCTCCCCGATGGAATTCCCAATAAAGGGAAAGTCCTGACGCAGATTTCGAGTTTCTGGTTTCGTAAACTCAGCCATCTCGTTCGTAACCATGTCCTCTCAACTGATGTGCGCGAGTTTCCTGAGCCGTTTCGATCCACGCCGGAGGTATTCGGTGGTCGCAGCATGCTCGTACAGAAGACGTCTCCTCTGCCCGTGGAGTGCATCGTAAGGGGATACCTCTCCGGCTCCGGATGGAACGAGTACTCGCGGAGCGGGTCAATCTGTGGCATCGCTCTCCCTCCCGGATTGCGTGAATCGGCGAAGCTTCCCCGCCCGATCTTCACTCCTTCAACAAAAGCGGAACAGGGGGCCCACGACGAGAATATCACCTTTGAGGAAGCGGCAAAGATTCTCGGAGTGCCGCTTGCGGAACGGGTTCGCGACCTGGCGCTTCGAATCTACACCGAGGGAGCTGAATTTGCGGCCGGCCGGGGCATCATTATTGCGGACACAAAATTCGAGTTTGGCACAGATCCGAGCGGAGAAGTCATATGGATCGACGAAGCACTCACCCCCGACTCGTCCCGCTTCTGGCCGATGGACAGCTACGCTCCAGGGGGACCTCAACCGAGCTTCGACAAGCAGTACGTTCGGGACTACCTCCTCTCGATCCGGTGGGACAAGAAGCCGCCCGCGCCGCGGCTCCCGGAGGAAGTCGTCATGACAACATCGCAGAAGTATCTTGAAGCGATAACACGTCTCACCGGAAGCGCCCTGGAATAGAACGGGGAGTCGACGCGACGCCATGGACAAAGAAGAAGCGGACACCGTCCGCTTTTTCTTTCTTCCTCTGGCCGAATCAAGGAGAGAGTGATGCCACACACCTTTCCATACAACACACACCTCTGATGCTCACTCCGTCTCAGCAAACGGCACTTGTTCAAACCAGGCACCTCAGTGTCACCGCCAATGCCGGGTCGGGAAAAACCCTGGTTCTGGTCGAGAGGTATCTTGCACTCCTGGTCGAAGGGGGAGCGGAAGCGAACGAGATTCTTGCCTTGACGTACACTGAAAAGGCTGCGAGTGAGCTGAAACGGAAGATTGCCGACCGGGTTTCGTCCCTGCGCCGCAACTCCGGCGACGGTGCCCTGAGCCGGAGACTCGATGCTGTCCGGGAACAACTCCCGGGTGCATTCATCGGGACCCTTCATTCATTTTGCGCACGCATGCTCCGTGAACATCCGGTAGAGGCAGGAGTGGATGCGGCGTTCCGGGTGGTTGAAGGGCTTGACCAGCATATCATGCTCATGGAGGCGATGAAGGAGGGGTTTACAGCAGTTCTCGGAGGGAAAGTCGGTTCACGGGAAGACTTTAGTGAGGTAGTGCGGCGGATTGGAAAACGTGACACTATTGAGACAGTCAGACGTCTTGTTCAAAAGCGGGAGCTGCTTGATCGGTTCATCGGGCCGGATGGGCTCTACACGCAGGACGATGAGACGATACTCGGAATCTGGTCCTCATCGATCAGGGCGTACATAGAATCTCGACTTTGTGATCCCCAGATTCAGGAGGACCTCAAGCGTGTTCTGGGCGTTGCGGACGGCCGTGGGGCACCCCTCCTCAGGGAAACAATGGAACGGATGCGGGATCTTCCTGAATGCACCTCCAGGGCCGAATCCCTCCGGGGCATAATGGACAGCCTCCTCACGGAAAAGGGTGATCTCCGCAGGGCCGTGGCTACCGCTCCTGCGGAAGAACAGGTCCTCGACGAAGTGCGCCGGCTCGCTGAAGTGCGGAGGTCCATTCGCGGAATGACCGGAGCCCTTCTCGGAAGTGAGAAGAGAGAGCGTCACGGCGAGCTCTTGCGTCTGAGCAGAACCCTCCTGGGTGTCACCCAGATCGTCATTGAATACTATGAACTCAGGAAGATCGAGTCAGCCTTCCTGGATTTTGATGATCTGCAGCTCAAAACGAGAGCACTGCTGGAACGGGAACCGGTACGGCAATACCTCGCCGGACGCTTCAAGTATGTGATGGTGGATGAATATCAGGACACCAACGCCGCCCAG
>DKBG01000300.1 GCA_002451155.1 Ignavibacteria bacterium UBA6906 | reverse complement strand
TCATCCACCTGCCCACGGTGAAGACCCACGTGTTCACCACCATCACGGGCGCCATGAAGAACGCCTTCGGCGGTCTGCTGAATACCAGACGGCACTACACGCACTCCTGGATACATGAAACACTCGCGGACCTTCTCGCAATTCAGAAGGAGATCCACACAGGCGTGTTCGCGGTCATGGACGGCACGACGGCCGGCAACGGGCCCGGTCCGCGGACAATGGTCCCCGTCGTGAAGAACTACATGCTCGCAAGCGCGGATCAGGTTGCGATCGACGCGGTGGCGGCGAAGATGATGGGGTTTGACCCGCTGTCGATCGGCTATATACGTATCGCGCATCAGGACGGACTCGGGGTGGGTGATGTGCGGGAGATTGAGGTAGCCGGCGCGGATATCTCCGGCGAGTCCTGGGGGTTCCAGGTGGGCAATAACGGCGTGAGCCTTTTCGGAAACCTCGCCTGGTTCGGCCCGCTGAAGGGGATGCAGAAGCTCTTCTTCCGCACTCCCATGGTTCACGCGTTTATCTTCGGCTCTGAAGCGTACCACGATTATTACCGGTGGCCCCTCCGTGACCGGAAAGTATTTGAGGAATGGCGAGCCGGCACGGCGTGGGGGAAACTCTTTCAGGAATATGAAACACGGACAGCGCCGGTTCATGATGCGAAAAGTTGAGTCACACAGATTCTCCGCCGCCCCGGTAGGGTTTCCGTGACGCGGCAGACCAGAGCCGAAGCGGCCCTGCTCGCGACCACCGTCATCTGGGGAGGGACGTTTGCCGTCGTGAAACTGGCGATGGAAGACGTGTCCCCTGTCCTCATGATCGCCATTCGGTTTGTGTCGGCGTCCGTCCTGCTGCTTCTCATCGCGTACCGGCAGATCTTCCCGATCCCGCTTTCCTCGCTTCAAAAGGGAAGTCTCCTCGGGTTTTTCCTCTTTCTCGGATTCCTCACGCAAAATATCGGCCTGACGGTCACGACAGCATCGAAGTCCGCGTTCATCACCGGAATGATGGTGATCTTTGTGCCGATGCTCCAGTTTGTTATTGAGCGCAAGGCTCCAAAGGTGGGAAATCTCGCGGGCGTGGCGCTCGTGACCACGGGACTCTGGTTTCTCACTTCTCCGGACGGCGCTGCATTCAACAGCGGGGACGCGTTGACGCTCGTGTGCGCGCTCGTGTTCGCGATCTACATTGTCTATCTCGATGTGGTCTCCCGTGAGATGCCGACATCTCGCCTGCTGTTCCTGCAGCTCGGGTCCATGGCAGTCTATTCTACCCTGGCTGTTCTCCTGTTCGAGTCTCCCCGCCTGGTCGTCAGCCCGCGGTCGATCATTTCTCTCGGGTATCTGACCCTCCTGGCAACCTTGTTGACGACATTCGTGCAGACTCGATACCAGAAGGAGACCACCCCGACGCGTGCCGTGGTTATCTTCTCCATCGAGCCGGTGATCGCGTCAGGAGTTGCATCCATCCTCCTCGGGGAGACGCTTGGCGCAACCGGCCTTTTCGGAGGTGGGCTGATCATCGGGGGTGTCCTCCTCTCGGAGCTCTCTGATTCGATTCCTTTCCTCCGCCGGCCTGTCGATCTGTCCGAACCTTGACTTTCGGACCGGCCGGTCGTATTTTTCAAAAACGTCTCCAATGGTGGCGAGGGCACACATACTCGTCGAAGGGCTTGTGCAGGGGGTCGGGTACAGGTGGTTCGTCCTGCGCCGGGGCCAGGCACTGGGTCTCGCGGGGTTTGTGCGGAACCTGTACGACGGCAGGGTGGAGTGTGAAGCAGAAGGCGATCGATCACTGGTCGAGGAACTGATCCGCGACGTGAAAGTGGGCCCCCGCGCTGCGCACGTGTCAAGACTCCATGTGGAGTGGCTTGAGCCACAGGGGACTGATCAAGGATTCAGCATACGATGACAGAGACACCGTTTCGTATCGGATACGGCTACGACGTCCACAGGCTGACCCCGGGCAGGAAGCTCGTCCTGGGAGGTGTGGAGATCCCCCACGAGGTGGGGTTCGACGGGCACTCGGATGCCGACGTGCTTCTTCATGCAATAGCTGATGCGCTGCTGGGAGCTGCAGCTCTGGGGGACATCGGCAAGCACTTCCCGAATTCGGATCCCAGGTTCAAAGGGATTTCAAGCCTTATTCTCCTGCAGCACGTGGGAGCCCTGCTCACACAGCACCGCTTCACAGTCCTCAATATCGATGCAACGGTTGTCCTGGAAGCCCCGACATTGAGCCCGTTCATCGATCAGATGCGCCAGAACATTGCCACCTCACTCGCGATCTCGCCGGATCAGGTCTCCGTCAAGGCAACCACGAGTGAGACACTCGGTTTCGTGGGTACCCGCCAGGGCGGCGCGGCCCATGCCGTTGTCGCCATTTCATCTCATTAGCGAAGCCCACTCACGTGGAATCTTTTATCGAATCTCTCCGTACACTCGACCCGTCGCTGGTCTGCCTTTCCCTGTTCGCGATCGCGTTTGTCGAGAACATCTTCCCGCCGGCGCCGAGCGACATGGCCGTGGTGTTCGGCGGGACGCTCATCGGAATTGGAGGCGTGGGATTTGTCCCGGCCGTGCTGAGTGCGACTGCCGGGAGCACACTCGGATTCGTTGCGATGTATATCATCGGGAAAGAGCTGGGCAGGCACCTTCTCAAGACAGGGCGGATTCGATTCCTCCCGGTCGCGTCCGTCCACCGGGTGGAAGGCTGGTTCAGGAAATACGGCTATGGAATAATCATTGCGAACCGGTTCCTCGCAGGAACCCGCGCGGTGGTCTCCTTTTTTGCCGGAATGTCCGAGTTGAATCTCACACTGACAACGGTGCTCTGCTTTGCCAGCGCACTGGTCTGGAACACCATTCTTCTCTCCGCAGGGTATATGCTCGGGAACAACTGGCAGCGGATCGGATTCTACATCAGCACCTACAGCCAGATCGTCACTGCGCTCGTGATCATTCTGGTGCTCGTCCTGGCCGCTCGATACCTGGCGAAATCGAAGAAGGAATCGGCATGATCGAGTGGTTGAGTCTCGCCGATCGTAATGTTCTCCTTTTTGTTAATGTCACGCTCGCAAACCCTGTCGGGGATCTGCTCTGGCCCATCATCACCCACTACGATCAACTCTGGCCCTTTCGGATCCTCCTTCTTGGTGCGTGGCTCTGGCTCCTTATCCGGGGAGGCCGGAAGGGTCGAACGGTGGCCCTCCTCGTGATTCCCCTGCTCCTCCTCTCCGATCAGCTCAACAGTTTTGTCCTGAAGCCCCTTTTCGCGCGCCCGCGGCCCTGCCATGAGGCGGACGGCCTCGCGTTCGTCCGGGGCCTTCATATGCTCGTCCCCTGCGGGAGCGGAATGGCTTTCCCATCGTCTCATGCTGTGAACAACTTCGCGCTGGCGACCCTCTTTTCCAGAACCTACCCGAAATGGACCTGGGCCTTCTTCACCTGGGCCTCGCTGGTGGCACTTTCCCGCGTAGCGGTCGGAGTGCACTATCCCTCGGATATCCTGGGAGGCGCGGTCATCGGCTGTTTGCTCGCACTGCTTCTCCTGGCGGTCTGGGGCTGGAGTGAGCGGAGACTGTTTCCTCACGCGTCCGTGACAGAAGGGCGACTCCATGCCTGACCGGGGCAGAACAGATTTGGCATATCCGCCAAAAACACCCTCCGGCGCTCGGCGGCTGTTTCTTTTGCGTCTTGGGCTCTCTCTGCTGACCGGTCTGATGCTCGGGCTGGCCTTTCCACCAAGTCACTTTGGGGTTCTCGCCTGGTTCGGGCTTGTCCCCCTCCTGATCGTGCTGGCCGATCTTTCCCGCGCCCGGCACGCGCTTGGCTACACCTACCTCGCCATGCTGGTGTTTCATGTGATCACGTTGAGTTGGACCGGGGGCTATTCCCACGGCAACGACCCGTACATGCTGATTGCCGGGACTGTGACGATCCTCGTACACCCCCTCTTCTATTTTCTTCCGATCGGTGCGTATCTCTGGGTCAAGAGGCGCCTGGGCGACCTGTCCGCGCTTGCCGCGCTCCCCTTCTTCTGGGTAGCCTATGAATACTCCCACACGCTTACCGAGTGGTCTTTTCCCTGGCTCACACTGGGCAATACACAGACGTATGACCTGGCCCGGATTCAGTTCATCAGCCTGACCGGGGTCCTCGGGCTCTCGTTCTGGATCCTTCTCCTGAACGTGCTTGGATATCTCCTCTATTCGAGCATTGCGCGGCGGGGAACACTCCGGGGGAACAGCGGCGCATGGGGTACCTTCGCGGCGATCGTCCTCCTGGCAATTCGGCCTGCCCTGTACGGGGTCTGGATCCTCAGCGACACAGAGGAGACGAAGGAGGCGGAAGGGAAGACAACGATCACAGTCGGAATCGTTCAGTCGAACACGGATCCCTGGCAGAAATGGGCGGAACCTGCGAGGTCAGTGATGAGAAAGTACATCGGCCTGAGCGAGGACCTCCTGGCGACGAGTGATAGTCCGCGGCCGGACCTGGTGCTCTGGCCGGAAACAGCAGTCCCGTTCTATCTCCTGAGCGAGCGCGAACAGTTCGCGCGCCGGGATTTGCGCGCCGCAATTGACAGCATGGACGTTCCGGTGCTGACCGGACTTCCGAACGCGGTGTTCTATCCGGATTCTGCCTCGGCGCCACGGACGGCAAAGGTCTCACGCCTCACGGGCCAGCGCTACGACAGCTTCAACGCCGCGGCCCTGATCCAGCCTGGAACAGACACCATCCAGTGGTACGGAAAGATGAAAATGGTTCCCTTTGCCGAACGGGTACCCTACGCCGATGCGATCTCGTTCATTGATTTTCTCCGGTGGGGGGTGGGTATCGGTGGATGGCAGATCGGCCGCGACACGACAATCTTCGTGGAACGGAAAACGGGGACCCGATTCTGTGCAGTGATCTGCTACGAGTCCGTCTATCCGGATTTCGTCGCGGGGTTTGTCCGGAAGGGGGCCGAGTTCATCACCATTATTACGATCGATAGCTGGTGGGGGAGGATGCCGGGCGCGTTTCAGCACAAGCAGTTTGCGGTCCTCCGTGCGGTCGAGAACCGGCGATGGATTGCCCGCTGCGCGGTCGGCGGGATTTCCTGCTACATCGATCCGTTCGGTCACACGTTTGATGCCACCGAGCTCTTCACGCGCGCGACGCTGTCCAGGACGATCGGCAGGTCAGTCCGGCTGACGCCCTACACCCGGCATGGGGAGTGGCTCGGGCTGCTCGCAGCCTGGTTCGCCGGGGCGTTCTGTGCTGCGGGACTCGGGCGGGCATTCCTCCAGAAGAAGAGAACGCAAGCATGGGAGAAGTCATGATTGATCTGCGAAGCGATACAGTAACCAGGCCGTCGCCGGCCATGCGTGAGGCGATGGCAATGGCGGATGTTGGCGACGACGTCTTTGGGGAGGATCCGACGGTGAACCGGCTTCAGGAGCAGGTTGCCCAGCTCCTCGGGAAGGAGGCCGCTCTCTATGTGCCGAGCGGCACGATGGGAAACCAGCTCTGCATCAAGGTTCACACGCACCCTGGCGACGAAGTGATCGCCGAACGGGGTTCTCACGTGTTCAACTATGAGACTGCGGGAGGCGCCTTTCTTTCGTCGATCCAGATTCACACCGTCGACGGTGAACGGGGCCGGCTTGACATTGAAGGGATCACGCGGGCGATCCGACCCTCCTTCTACTATATGCCGCGAACACGCCTTGTCTGCCTTGAGAACACCCATAACCGGGCGGGGGGAACAACCTACTCGCTCGAGCGGATGAAAGAGGTCTTTGCATTTTCACGTGAGAAGGGGTTGAAGCTCCACCTGGATGGTGCGAGGCTCTGGAATGCATGCGTGGCCCGCGGAGTTTCACCCGCCGCGTTCGCTGCCTGCGCGGATTCGGTGTCCGTCTGCCTCTCCAAAGGGCTGGGTGCTCCGGTCGGATCGGTGATCGCAGGCGCGCGATCCTTCATCGATGAGGCACGGCATTACCGCAAAATCTTCGGGGGAGGAATGCGGCAGGCAGGGATTCTGGCCGCGGCGGGGCTGTACGCCCTTGATCATAACGTTGAGAGGCTCCGGGAGGATCATGAGAAGGCCGCATTCCTGGCTCGTGAACTCGCGACCCTGCCCGGGATGAGCATCGATCTTGAAACGGTAGAGACGAATATCGTGATCATCGACGTCGAAAGGGCTTCCGTCTCGCCTGCTGAGATTCTCTCCCGTCTCAGGGAGAGGGGAATCCTGCTTTCCCTGGGAAATTACCTCGGCCTGAGGGCAGTGACTCACCTGGACGTTTCGATGAAGGATGTTCAGCAGGCCGCTAGCGTAGTTCGTGATGTCATGCTGAATCTTCAGGGTGCGTGAACCGGTTTTTTTTCTGCTCCAGGCGAGTCTGTGCGGAGGGAGGGCGGTCCGGGCGTGGACAATGAACGCCTCCCGAAGGCTATATGGGGCTTTGAGATGGACAGAACCCTCCCGCTGACCTGGCGGTAAAGTTATCCCTTGCTTTTTTCAGATGAGGGTGGTATATTGATAGCGTTGTAGAGATAGCCCGTTTTGGGCTATTTTTATTTCACTGGATTTCAGAGGGATGGACGAGCGATTCAGACAGGCCGTAGCGGAGAGCGCTGAAAAGCATGGCGCCCACCTGATTGATCTGGTCGTCCGGGGGACCAGCGGGCGCGCGGTGGTTGAAATCTTTGTCGACAACGAGGAGGGCGTCACCGCAGATCTCTGTGCCGGGGTAAGCCGCGATCTTGTCTCCGCGATCGAGTCGCTGGGTCTCCTGACCGGATCGTACCGGCTCGATGTCTCCTCTCCCGGGATCGATCGTCCCATCCGATACCGGTGGCAGTACGGGAAGCATGTCGGCCGTCCGATGAAGATACGACGGGCGGGAGAGCAGGGTGTCAACGAGGTTGTCGGGACACTGCTGGCAGTCGGAGAGGAGTATGTCGAACTCCGCGTGAAGGAGACAACGGAGGCAGTCCGGGTCCCGTTCGGCGAGATTGAGGAAGCGCGCGTGCAGTTGCCCTGGTAATCGGGCATCAGAACTGAGTGTGTAGAATCGGAGGCAGCAATGAACACAGAAATTGTCGAATCCTTCGCGCAGATGGTGCGCGAGAAAGGGATCGACCGGGACATTCTGGCGGGGATCGTCGAGGATGTCTTCGCGATGATGGTCAGGAAGAAATACGGGCAGGAAGCCAAATTCGACGTCATCGTGAATATGGAAAAGGGTGACATAGAAATCTTCCTCGAGCGTGAGGTGGTGGAGACGGTGGAGGACCCGACCAGGCAGATCGATGTGGAGACTGCGCGGGAGCTCTCGGGAGAGGATCTCGACGTAGGAGAAGATTTCGTGGAGGTGGTGCCTCTTGCGACGTTCGGCCGGCGGCTTGTCGTCAGTGCCAAACAGAACCTGAACCAGCGGATCAAGGAAATCGAGCGCGAGCTTGTGTACAATGAGTACAGCAACTCCATCGGCGAGATCGTGGTCGGCGAGATATATCAGATCCGGCGGAACGAAATCCTTATCAACCACAACAAGAACGAACTGATCCTCCCGAAGAGCGAGCAGATTCTGAAGGAGCGGTATAAGAAGGGTGACACGATCAGGGCGGTTGTCAAGGAAGTCAGAAAGAACTCCGGGAATCCGGCCGTCATTGTGTCGCGGGCCGATCCCAAGTTCCTCGAGAAACTGTTCGAGCTGGAGATTCCCGAGATCTATGACGGGATCATTGAGATCAAACGCATCGCCCGGGAGCCGGGTGAGCGGGCGAAAGTCGCGGTGGAGTCGCATGATGATCGGATTGACGCCGTCGGCGCCTGCGTCGGGATGAAGGGCGTGAGGATCCATACGATCGTGCGCGAGCTGAACAATGAAAATATCGACGTGATCAACTATACGGAGCAGCCGGAACTCTTTGTCCAGAGGGCACTGGCCCCCGCGAAGCTGAAGAGCATCGAACTGGACAATGAGGCAAAGACCGCCAACGTCGTCGTGGTCGCCGATCAGGTGTCTCTCGCAATCGGCAGAAACGGTCAGAATATCCGCCTTGCCTCAAAGCTTTCGGGATTCGAAATCAACCTGATCAAAGAAGGCGGCGAAGACGAGTACGATATCGAGCTGATCGACTTCAAGGAGGAGCTTGGCGAAGAGCTCTATCTGAACCTGATCAACGCCGGTTTCGACACCGCGAAAGACGTGTTGAACGGCAAGCTGGATGATCTTCTGGCCGTCGAGGGGCTCGACGAGGAGAAGGTCCGCTCCATGCGCGAGATGATGGCGAAGGATCTTGCGGAGGCAGAGGTCGAGGAAGAGGAAGAAGAGGAGGA
>DKBG01000204.1 GCA_002451155.1 Ignavibacteria bacterium UBA6906 | reverse complement strand
CAGCCCTGGCATCCATGACAGCCAAGGCATCCACGGCAACCTAACCGTCCATGACAGCCTGTGCATCCAGGGCCGCCTGGACGTCCACGGCATGTCGATGACTCCTAATGGATTAAGCTCTGAAGATTTACCTACACTCGGGCACTGACATGGAAGTTGGAGATCACGGGAATCGCCTTCTCCTTAATCCCGATCCTGACGTAACGGACTCGGTCCCCGACAATCTCTCCGTCGGCATGAACGTAGAATCTGTCTGCAGAAAAGATGTCTATTGACTTACAGCGCTTGAAGTTAACCTGTTTTGCATTCCTGTGCCCACCCCATAATACCCTTGGGAGCAACTTGAGAATCGTCGGCACTGAGACGTCATCTATCAGGCAGACGTCAAGGAGTCCGTCATCCAAAATTGCGTCTGGTGTCAGAAAAAATCCTCCCCCGGCAGATCGTCCGTTCCCTACGGCCACAAGGAGGTGCTTTCGTGCCTCCGTCCTGGAGTCAATCTTCAATTCAAATAGCGGCGATTTGTACCGCCCAAGTGTCTGAAATACAGCCAGGAGATACAACGGAATTCCGGTCAGATAGCGGATCTGGCGTGTCCGTACGGCCACCGCCGCGTCAAACCCAATGCCCACTCCATTCACAAAACAGCGCCCTTCCAGATCATCAGGAAGTAACGCCGGAAGCGGATCCGTAGAGCACAACACTGTCCCGACGTCGATGGTCGCCGGCTTTCCACTCAATACCAGCTCAATCGCTGCAGCGGGATCCTGAGGGATAGACGCGGACTTTATGAAATCGTTCCCTGAACCTGCCGGAACAACTCCAAGGATCTTGCCGGTTCCGAAGATTCCGTTTGCCACCTCATTGATTGTTCCATCGCCCCCCACAGCGACGACGATATCCGAGTCCGCTTTTCGAGCAAGCCTCGTCCCATCTCCGGGTTGTTCGGTCAGGACGATGCTGTGTCGTACCCCCCGTCTGTGCAGAATCTTCTCGAGAATCCCGAGGAGCTTCGCACCTGTGCCTTTTCCGGCGGCTGGGTTCAGGACAAAGGTGAAGTCGTTCACAGTAGGTTCGCGAGTGGCGGTATTCAGAGGGAATTGATTGCTGCAATTGTACATTCGATGTCGTCAATTTTTACCACACCGGCAAAGAGGATATCCGCACCTCCTTCAAGTGTAATATCTGTATATGAACCTTCGCTCTTCCTGGCGTCAACGAAGAGATCTTCGCCGCTCCTGACCCGAACGCGAACAGGAAGGTCTATTCCCCGTTCGAGCGCCGACACAAGGGCTGCGGCAATAGAGCCGGTTCCGCAAGCCAAAGTCTCAGCTTCCACGCCACGCTCATAGGTGCGCAATTCGATCGAAGTCCGGCTGGTAGCTTTGACAAAGTTGACGTTTGTGCCTCCCGGCGCGAATGAGCGATGGTGACGCACCTCTCTACCCAGCCGGGAGACGTCAATCTGTCCCGTGTCCTCGACGAAAATGACAGCATGTGGGGCGCCGGTATCGATAAAGCTGGCCGTTAGTGCTTCAGTGTTGGTCGTCAACTTCATGGCGGGCCGGTACCCCGAAGGGTCTTTCATTCGGAGCCGCACCTTTGAGCCGAGGATTGAAGCCTCGTATACGTGGCCAAGTGCCTCGAATCGCATTTCCACTCCTGTGAGCCCGGAGAGATGAGCATATCGGGCGATGCACCTGCCGCCGTTCCCGCACATCCCGCCAGAAGACCCGTCCGCGTTGTAGTACTGCATCCTAAAATCAGATCCCAGTGCAGGATCCAGCACGAGGAGCCCGTCGGCACCGATACCGATATGGGGAGCGCACAACGCCCGGGAAAGTTTTGAAAAGTCACATTGTAGCAGGCCCTCGTGATTATCGATGATCACGAAGTCATTCCCTGCACCCGATGCCTTCACAAAAGAGATCTGCCGGATCATGGTTCAACTCGCATTGTGGTAGATAGCGAGTTTAATTTCGATTTTCAACTGGAATACCCACCAAAAACACCAACTCCCGGACATGCCGGGAGTTGCCTGTGGTGGAGATGGCGGGAGTCGAACCCGCGTCCGAAGAGAAGACCATCCAGACCACTACGTGCGTAGTCAGTCTTTCATCGCTCGCGCTTCCCGATCCGATTGACAGGATCTGCAGAGCGCAACCCCAGATTTCCCCGCTTTCGCGGGGTTCGCACGGTCACCCCGGAGAAAGTCACCGTGCTAGCCCGCCTGAAGTCGGCGCCCTTTTGGAACCCGGCGGGCGGGATTCCTGAGGACGGGCTACTTAATTTTACTTAAGCAGCCAGTGCGTAGTTGTAGTCAGCACTTAATGTTGTTCCGCTTTATTAACGTGCAACTCGGAGAGCACGGCACGCAATCTGAACCATCCTCATCCCCGTCGAAACCAAGTCATCCCCTCTGGTTCAATGTAACGATCTGCAGCCCGAAACGCAAGTGTGGTACACTCAGCATACGGTGTGGATGGCCGCACGTCATCCAGTCTCCATCCCGTTTCCGGGCCTGACATAGGTTTCCATCAGGAACGTTTTCAGGTATTGAAACGCTTCCTTCGGCGTATCGCAAAACCGGAACAACTCAAGATCCCGCTTGGTGATCGTCCCATGGTTCAGGAGCTCGCGGAAGTCGAGAACCCTGTTCCAGTATTCGGAACCATACACGACAACGGCGACTTTCTTTTTGATTTTCTCAGTCTGGAGTAGAGTCAACACCTCGAGAAGTTCGTCCATTGTTCCGAACCCGCCGGGAAATACAACCAGCGCCTTACTCAAGTAGGCGAACCAGAATTTCCGCATGAAGAAGTAATGGAATTCGAATGAAAGATCAGGCGTAATATACGGGTTGGCAAACTGTTCGAACGGGAGGCTGATGTTGAGTCCGATCGACTTCCCCCCCGCAAGAGAAGCCCCCTTGTTTGCGGCTTCCATAATACCGGGGCCACCACCTGAGCAGACCACAAACCGATTTGTGAACCGTCTCGACCAGACTGTGAGCATTCTGGAGAGCTCAACGCAATCCTCGTAGTAACGAGACATCTCTACCTGTATTTCCGCGGACCGAAGCGACTGCAGCTGTGCTTTTGTCGGACGAACCGCCCGGGACACCTCCGCGTGGACATTCTTAAGCTCCTTCAACGTCGCTTTCCTCGGCTTGATGCGTGCCGAGCCAAAGAAGACGATCGTGTCTCGGATATTAGCCGCCCGGAATCGCCGCTGAGGTTCAAGGAATTCCGCCAGCATTCGTATTGTCCGCGCATCGGGGCTGTTCAGAAACTCCAGGTCCTTGTACGCCTTGGGCGGTTTTGGAAGTCGTTTCGCCATCGGTGGCCTCAGTCAACGAGAATGTAATAACGGTGATCCTTGCCTTCAACCTGCACGTCAGTCCGGATCGCCCCGGCGTTCAGCAGAGTGCCGAGTGATTGGAAGATCTCCTTTTTGCTCCATCTGAACAGTCGCTGGATCGAGCTAACAGTCCCAACGAGTTGATTTGCGAAGTATTGTTCGAGAACCTTCGCACGCGCCTCTTCGAGGCTGATCCTGCGAGCCTTCCTGACCTCAGCCGGAAAGACTCTTGCGAGAGGAGCCCAGACGAAGGTAAAAGGCTCATATTGCTCCGCAACCTTCACAACGAACATCTTTGTCTGAAGCTCCGCAATAGCTTTGTCGAACGCCGCACGGTCACCTTTTGCATGCATTCCTGTCGCGAGCTTCAGTCCCTTGGTGACCTGGGGCCATGAGTCGAGGAGCGCCTCCATGATCTCTTTTGCGTCCTGGCTCAGTTTCTGGCGTCTGAATTCCTGGATGTACTCGTCTCGGGCGCCCGTCCGTTCCGCCAGCACGTAGAAATAGGGAAGATATTTGAGGGAAAGCATCGTCGGGCGACCTTTGAGCAGCTTTCCATAATAAATGCTCTTCTCCGCCGGGAGGGTGTCCTTCATCTCCCAGACAAACGAGAGATAGGGATCGTGATGAGTATGGCGCGGGAGGACCGGTTCTCTGACCCCACAGGCCGCATGCCACAGACAGGGAAGTTCCGAGTGCTCCGCCTTGAACGCGAAGCAGAAACCGACAGAGTTGATGAACTTCAGCGCTTGCTCCTTCGATCTGACCGCGAGCCGCGGCAGCCGCCGGTGAACCCGATCCCGCCAGCGCTCAATTTCCTCCAACGTGTAGTTTCGTTTCATACTTCTCCCCGCGTGAGCGGCAACCCGACCGCAACCGCTCGGAATGACCCCACATCAGTGCGGATTTGCAGAATATCTCCATCCGCCACGTCACTTGCCCGGACAACGGCGAGGGCCGGAAATGCGCCGCCTGTTCCGACGCCGGTCCAGCTTGTGACAACCCCGACCTCAGTCTCGGCTTTGGCAACCCGGGCCCGGCCGCCGGGAGGAGCCGCATCGACCAAAAGACCTGTCAGGCGTTTTCGACTTTTCTGGTACGTATCGATCCGCGAAATGACCTCCTGTCCTATATAGCATCCCTTGGAAAAGCTAACAAATTCAAGCAGGTTCAGGTCATACGGATTGAATTGTTCCGTCAATTCCTTGCCGGTTTCAGGCATTCCCGTCGTCACCCTGTAGAGATCGAACGCATCGGTGCCCACCCGCCGAACCATCGCGCTTGCGGATTTCCTGGACAGCCAATCCCAGGCTGTTTCTGCCAGATTCGACTGAACGAGGAAATGCACAGCATTCCAGCGGGAGGCCGCGACCGTGATTATCCGTGTCGGTCCGAAATCCAGGTCCCGCTCTGCACAGATGTTCTCGTCGAGCTCTTCTCCCAGGATGAGGCTTCCCGCCCGGAGTGATTCGGGTCCGAAGAGTGTAAGGAGAGCGCTTTCGCCAGTCAATGATCTGGCCCGAACCTCCTCCAGTATCGTATATCTCTCCAGCCAGGCGGCGATGCGCTGTTCTTGCCCCGGTGACACGAGAAGTACCAGCGCGTTGTCGAAGCGAGCGAGATATACGCAGTCAATTAATCGCCCTTTGTCTGTGGTACACAACGTCCCCCGTACCTCGCCTGATCTCATCGAGGCGAGATCATTCGTTGTGAGACGGTGGAGGAGATCGAGCGCGTCTTTGCCCTGGACCTCGAGTCTGCCAAAGAATGATGCATCCATCAATCCGGAATACGTACGGACGGATCGGAATTCCTCCTCGGCCGAGTCAAAAGCCCGCGGAAGCTCCCAACCATGGGTCTCCCCCATCTGACGGGCAAGTCGAATGTGCTGCATATGAAGAGAACTCGTAAGCATCGCGCCGATCCACGCCGGTTCCGTCTGGCGGGAGTGCCATGGCGGAACAGAGACGTTGACAACTTTGTAATATACCGAGACCGGGAAGAAGAATCAACAGCGCGGGCGAAACGAAGGGTCCTGTTGCGCACAGAAAGAGACCAGGCAACTGCTTCTCAGGGACCGGCTATGAGACTGACTGTTCCGCCGAGATCAGTTGCCACAATGCTACGGTCCCCTGCAGGAGAGATAGTGTGCACGGCTCCAACGGCGACCCGATATTTCCAGCGGAGGGATCCGGTGGCAGCGTCGAGAGCATACAGGACTCCGTTCTTCGTGGGGTAGTAGAGGACCCCGCGATGTTCAATGATCATCGCGGAGTTGATATCATATCCGAACCCGAGGTTGATCGACCAGAGAAGTCGCGGAATGCTGTCCCGGGCTGAGAAGGCGATAACCGAGTCCCGCATTGTTCGAACATAGAGTCGATCGCCGTCCTGAGAGATGCCGATAGTTTCACGAACCTGATGCGCGGTGGAGCGCCAGACTGTCGCTCCTGTCTGTATATCTATCGAACTGATTGCCCTGTCGGGCGCGACGACATACACGCGACCCGCGGAGGCGACCGGCCAGCACGCCGCGGGTGAAAAGAGTACTCCCGGACGCTCTCCGTGCCACTTCCAGCAGAGGCGCCCGTCAACGGCATCGAGCGCATAAAGGTGCCCGTCCCACGCACCGAAAATCACTTTGCCGCTCGCGACAAGGGGTTTGCATTCAACGAAACCCTCCACCTCCGCGTACTCCCACTCGATCCTCCCGGAGGGGAGATCCAGGCATCGAAACGTGCCGTCGCTTCCCCCAACGAACACCCTCCCCCCCGTAATTCGAGGCGACGCGACAAGCGAAGCCCCCGTCCTCGCCCTCCAAATGACGCTGCCAGTGCTGACGCTGAGGCACCAGAGATTGGAATCCGCCGATCCAAACACCACTTTTCCGTCCGAGATTTCGGGCGTTGAATACACCGGCGCTGACGTGTCGAACCGCCAGCGCTCACGTCCGTCCTTGAGATCGAGAGCTCGGACGCGGCCCGATCCATCACCGACAATTGTTACCCCATCTTCTGAAGCGGCTGTTGACGCAATGGTCCATCCTGTTTCGACCTTCCAGATCCGGCTGATCCGCGGATCCTGTCCGTTGAGTGAAAAGTCAGGTCTCGGAGCGCTTGCGGGCGGAGGGCCATACTGGCGCACCCCCAGATGGAGGCGGACCCAGGGTGGAAAGGTCCTGTGTCCAGGTTGTCGCTCGCACACGACGAAAGAATCCGGAGTGATACGACAGAGGGCATATGCACCGACGCTGTCCAGCCCGCGGAGAGTCGAGCGGTTCATGACGCCTGGAATCCCTTCGTACGAATAGATCCCCATCCGATGTCCGTGGCCGACGAGAATGGCCTGCACGTTGGTCTTCCTCAAAAGGTTGAGGACCTCAAACCAGTTTGCGATGCTCGAATCGACCGGGTAGTGGGTGACAAAGAAGATCGGAGACTGTCGGTCTGGCAGGGCAGCGAGGAGAGAATCCAACCACCTGAGATCCTCCGGCGCCCAGTATCCGTCTGCCATTTTCATGCGGGGACCCTGATGAAGTCCGATGAACCGGCAGCGTCCTTCGTCAAAGACAAAGCGGTCGCTCCCCCAGCATTTCCTGAAGGTCTCTCCGGCTGAGGCGGACCATTTGGTGTCGTGGTTTCCCGGGATGATATGGTACGGGATCGAGAGGCTGTCCAGGATGGATTTTGCTTCGTGGAGTTGACTGTCGGAACCGTATTCGCTGATGTCGCCGGAGACAAGGACGAAGTCCAGATCGTGCATCGCGTTTATGTCGGCAACAACGCGTCGTAGGTCATCCGCACCCGTGCTCCCCCCGACATGCGTGTCGCTCAGCCATGCGAACCTGATTTCGGACGCCCGCGCCCAGATCTGAGTATTCCCCAGCAGGCAGCAGCACAGGATCGCGTATCGGAAAGCCCTCAGCAAGGAAGAAACCTCTTTAGCGCCCGGTCCGTGACGCCCCGTTGAAGTCCTGGATCGCATCGATAAGTGCGATGACGTTTTCGATCGGTGTCTTGGCCTGAATGTTGTGGACGGCATTCGCCACAAAGCCGCCGCCGGGAGAGAAGATCCTGCAGCGGTCTAATACTTCCCGGCGAACGTCCTCCGTTGATCCAAACGGCAGCGTGCGTTGCGTGTCCACGACGCCCCCCCAAAAGGTGATGTCCTCCCCAAACCGCTGCTTCAGGGTTAGCGGATCCATTCCCGATGCGGAACATTGGACAGGATTTAGAACGTCAAAGCCCGTCTCAATGAAGTGACGGATCAACGGCTCAACGGCGCCGCAGGAATGCTTCATCGTCTTCCAGCCGGTGTTCTTATGAATCCAGCCATTCACCTTCCTGTAATACGGAGCGTAAAGTTCGTTGAACGATGAGGGCGAGCAGAATTGAGAGGTTTGGGTGCCAAAATCCGTCCCGCACACAAACACAAGATCAATTCGGNNACAAACACCAGGTCAATTCGGTTGCCCACTGCTGCGTGAATCCTGCCGAGGTTTTCAATGGCGACTTCCGTCTGCCGCTCGAAAATCTTATGGATATAATCTCTTCTCGAAATAGTGGAAATGTACCATTCGGAAATGTCTCGAATCCCTTTCGGTCTCTTCAGAAACGGAGCTGGAACAAGCGCGATGTCTCCAAATGCTGTTCCCCCAAAGGTCGCGACGACCGCCCGTCCCGAGCCGGATGTTGCGTTGACTCCGGCAACGAAATAGGAGAGATCCTCCTCCCCTATGGGGGCGAACTCCTCAAGGTTCTCATTCGGATCGAGTGCCTGTTCGTCAATGGGTTCCTGCCGGATGATGGTGTCGAAAAAGAATCCCCCGACAGGCATCCTGCCGCTTGGATGCGCAGTCGGATCCCCCTCCGGATAAATAAGGAGATCTCCGTTCTTGTCATGCGACGTCACAAACTGTTCCGAAACGAGAACCTCCTGGCCCCAGGGAAGGCGGAAACCCTTCCAGGTCCTGTTGGGAAAGCCAAACATGGTCTTGTGTGCAGGGATGCCCACTGTATCGATGTGCATCGCATCGAGCAGATCCTCCTCGATGAGGCCGAGCATCTGATACGGCTCGTGGACCTTTACGGGTCTCCGCTCGAGTCCGAAGTACTCCCTGAGTTCTTCAACGACTGAGGCGTGAATTCCGGTCACCGCTGTTGAACCGAAATCAATCGGCACCTTGTCCGGCTGTGCATGGCGAAGGGCAGTTTGTATCCGTTCCTGAGAAGTCATATTGTCGATCCTCGATACGGTCGGACGGTCATGGTGTCAATAGAGGTGAGCAAGGGAGGCACCGGGGAAGTAGTGCGTGACGATCCGGTCAGCAGAAAATCCTCGAGTCGACATCACCGCTGCTCCGATCTGGCAGAGCCCGACGCCATGTCCCCAGCCCGCCCCGTGCAGGATAAATCGATCGGGAATTCCTTCGGCACCACGTCTGGTCTCCACAACAAAAGCCGAGCTGTAGAGGTGGCTTGGAGAAAGCCAGCGGCGGATCTCCAGTTCTTTACCGACAACGATTGAGCGGGAGGACCCCACGATTCGCAGCCGGACAAGCCGGCCGGAAGGCCCTCGGGTCAGCGGAATCAATTCACGCAAGGTCCCGAAATCGATTCCTGACTTTGACCGAATAACTGACTCGAGTTCCTCTCGGGCATAGTCGACGCGCCAGCGATAGAAATCGGTTGTCTCCCGGTCGAACGAGGGAAGGATATTCTCGAGAAGCTGCGGGTCTGAAGTGTTGCAGTACGCATCTGGTCGGGAGAGGATCCAGCCCCTGGCATCCGCTTCGTCCCGGACCTGCGGGAGATCCCGGTCGGCATCTGAAATCGACCGGAGGTAGGGAACATCCCTTTCCTCCCACGCGTTCCTGAACTCCTCGGTTCGGCCTCCGCACGCCTTATAGAAGCGCGCATCACAAATCTCATCGCCATGAACCAGGAACACGCCTCTCGTTGCGCGGACAGCCTCGGACGCGGTATCCGCAATCATCTTGGTCACGCCCTGGTAGCGCTGGCAATGGTCATCGGCACACACGTCATAGAGATCATGGTCCTCGCGAGTGTACCACCGGATAATCTCTTCCGCGGAGGGTTGAGGCAGAGGGGCTTCACCGGCCTCAGCTCGCATCCGGTGAAGCATCGCACCAAGCCAGCTCCTGGAAGTAATCGCATGCGCTTTGAGGAATTCAACCGGCGCTTCGGCGCTCATCTCCGATGAAATCACGCTGGAAAGGTATGTTTCCAGGGTGATCTTGTTAATCGCAATGATACCCTTCCCTGGCCGGCGCATCAGTATCAATGTCCCTTCAAAAACCTGGTCCTCTCTCCGTTCCCAGTGAAAGTGCACCCCGATTGTCACCCCCTTGAGCAGGAAAACTCCCGCAGCCCGCGGAAGACACGAAAGTTCCTTACCAGTCCAGAGAACCCCGCCGTGTGAGTCCAGAAGGGAAATTTTATCTTCCCCCTCCTCCCTCGCCGTGTAGCTTCCTGAACACGAGAGTATGCCGTTAACGGTGTAGTCACCCCGGAACTCCAGGGCCACAACAGGGTAAGAATCTATCACTCCGACTCGTATCCAGGGCTCTTCGTTGATCAAGGCCATCAGGGGCGTCCCTCCGGTTTCGGAGCTGGCGGAGTCCAGAGACCGACAGTAATCTTCGACGGGTACACGGCTGTGTGAAATACTTTGTGGGTTGCCTTTTGGAAATCTTCAGCAGACGCTCTGTAAATATTCACGAATTTCTGGGGATTTCGGTCGACAAGTGGAAACCAGCTGCTCTGAACTTGAATCATGATCTTGTGCCCCCTTTTGAAACGATGAAGAACGTCCTGGAGCGTGAATTCAACTTTTGTGACCTGGCCCGGCCTAAACGGCTGCGGCTTGCTGAAACTTTTCCGGAATTTACCGCGCATCACGTCTCCGCGGACGAGCATCTGGTATCCCCCGAGAGGCCGCGTGGTCTTTTCGGCTGAAACGGTGTCGTCAGGAAACACATCTATCACTTTTACGATCCAATCTGCATCCGTGCCACTCGTTGAGACATAGAGGGAAGCGGTGATCGGGCCGGCAAACGTCACTTCCTCCGGAAGAGGCTCGGACGTGAAGGTGAGGACGTCAGGCCGTCGAGAAGCAAAGCGCTGATCTTCTACCATATACGATGGTTGCACGGACGAGGTGATTTCATCACTGTGGGGAACAGGATGGTCCGGATCGCTTAGAAACTCGCTGAAGAGCTCTCCTTTTGGCCTGGGTCCGCCCCTGGTCACTGTGCCGCGCGACCCCAGGTAGAAAGACACCTGCCTGGTACCCCGCGGCGGCCATGCATCAAGCATATGCCAGCGATTGGCTCCCGTTTCGAACACTGTCGCCTCTGCAAATTTCCTGGATCCCTCCCCTTTCAGGAAGTATCGGTAGAAGGGATACTGCACATGCTCTCGAAACCACTCGCTCGTCTTTGAGCCGAACGTGATATCCCCCAGGCGTTCACCAGAATCCCGGGCCCATTGCCCATGAGACCAGGGGCCCATCACCAGGATATTAAATGTCTTAGGATTATTCTGTTCAATCGTCTTATAGGTATTCAACGCGCCGTAGAGATCTTCCTTATCGAACCATCCGCCCACAGTCATGATCGCCGGAGTGATTCGGTTTAGGTGAGGGAAAACACTGCGTGCCTTCCAGAAGCTGTCATAGGTGTCATGTTCCATCAGGTCTTTCCAGTAGGGAATGCTGTCTCGCATATAGAGGCGTTCAGCCTCGGGGAGTGGGCCCATGGAAAGGAAGAAGCTATACGCATCGTAATTCGGGAATCGAAACCTTGACGGGTACTCTGTCAAGGGATTCGCCCGGAGCTGCCCGAAATTCGCAAAGAAGGAGAATGTTTCTGCCAGGAACAAAGCACCGTTGTGGTGGTCATCATCCCCGAGAAACCAATCCCCGATAGGGGCCTGCGGCGAAGCAGCCACAAGAGCAGGGTGCGCATCAATGATGCCCATCGTTGTGTAAAACCCCGGATATGAAATTCCCGTGATTCCAACCTTTCGGTTCGTGGGCCTGATATTCCGTAGAATCCACTCAATCGTGTCATATGTATCGCTAGATTCATCAACATCTTCCGCGCTCTTCTTCTTTTCAATGTATGGGCGAACGTCCACGAAGACACCTTCAGACATGTACCGGCCGCGAACATCTTGATACACGAATATGTACCCCTCTTCCGCCTCAAACCGTGACGGTCCGAGAGGTGTTCGAAGATCATTCGGCCCATATGGTTTTACGCTGTATGGAGTGCGCGTGAGGAGAACCGGATATCTGGTGAGCGTGTCCTTCGGAATATAAATGGATGTAAAGAGTCGGACCCCATCGCGCATCGGGATCATGGCCTCGACCTTTCTGTACTTCTCTGCCACCCAGGCCGAATCCTGCGCCCTGGCCGACCAACAGGCAAGTGAAGGTAAAAGGAGAAGTGTCCCCAAAAGAGAAACAGCAGGGGCCTTCATTGGGCTCTGGCTGAAATCCCGTAACAGACTTCCGCCACTTCTTCCTTGTGCCGACTTGACCGTCCTTTTGGGCAGCAACTTCGCCTCACGCGATAGGAATTGAAGATGAGGGTTCCTTTGGAACCATGTCACGCAAAAAGTGTTGACCGGTGGAAATTGAATTTATTGAAGACAATACCTCTATATATAACAACCAATTACAGCCCTTATCTATCATGTAATCTATGGCAATTTTCCATTCAGGACACTTACAATGAACGCATACTTTAGAGCTGTCAATCGTTGCCGTTCGAAGCGCCCCGACTCTCCCCCATGGCCTGCTCCCATATTGCACTTGAACAATACCGGCTCAGTTCCCCTGTTGAATTCTCGCACCTTTGCCACCCATTTGGCAGGCGAGTAGTAAGGAACCTGCGTGTCGTTGAGCCCCCCGGTGGCAAGAATTGCGGGATAAACCGCCGGGCGGACATTGTCGTAGGGAGACCAGGAAAGCATATATTCGTACTGATCTCTTATGTGTGGATTTCCCCATTCACCGTATTCGAGCGTGGTAAGCGGAAGATCAGGATTGAACATGTCTGTGACAACATCCATCCAGGGAACCTCCGCGAGAACACCTCGAAAGAGGTCGGGACGCATATTTATTACCGCTCCCATTAACATCCCCCCTGCACTACCCCCATTTGCGAAAAGCCGGCTCGCCGATGTATATTTCTCGTCCACAAGAAATTGTGCGCAGGAAATGTAGTCTGAGAAGGTGTTCTTCTTCTTGAGCAGCTTCCCCTCCTCGTACCATTGCCTGCCCATTTCCTGCCCTCCGCGGATATGCGCAATCGCGAACAAGAAACCGCGGTCCAGCAGACTTATCACCGAGGCATTGAAATAGGGATCTGTGTTCGCGCCATATGAACCGTACGCGTAGAGGAGCGCCGGATTCGATCCATCACGCTTGAAAAGCGACGTCCGGTAGACAACGCTTATCGGGACCCGGACACTATCCCCCGCGGTTGCCCAGACTCGTCGGGTGGAGTAGAGAGTCCCGTCATAGCCCCCACCGATCTTCTCCTGCTTGAGGAGAGTCTTTTTTCCCGTTCGCAGATCATAGAGGAAATCCGAGCGGGGCGTTGTCAGCGAGCTATACGAATACCGTATGCTGTCCAGATCGAACGCATCTGTGGCGGGATATGCATTGGCGACATAGCTTTCTTCCTTAAGGTCTACGTAGTGTGAGCCGCCTGTCGTTCGGTCAAAAACGAGGATACGCGGGAGGCCGTCGATCCTCTGGTCTGCAACGATGTAATTCTTGAAAACGTCAGCGTCCACAAGCAATGCGTCTGAGCGGTGAGGAATCAGGTCTTTCCAGTTCACGATGCCTGGATTCCTGATCGGTGCCCGTACGAGTCGGAAATTCTGCGCGGCCTGATTTGTCAGGATATAGAAAGTGTCTCCTTCGTAGTCGTTCATGCTGTACACAAGGTTCTTCTGGCGTCTCTGGACCAGAATTGGCGGAATCCGGGGTGCGTCTGCCATCATATAGTAGGATTCACGGGGTTCTGTGTCCCCGCTCGTGAGGAAGAGGTATTTGTTGTCCCTGCTGGCGCTCAGCGAAATTTCAAAGGTGCTGTCCGATTCGACGAAAACCGGTTCGTCGATTGACGGGTCCGTGCCGAGCGCATGCCTCATGACCTTATATGCCCTGACGGTATGGTCATTGAGCACGTAGAAGAGGGTCTTCCCGTCATTCGCCCAAACGTATCCACCACTGGTGTTCGTAATTACCTCGGGCGAACGTTCTTCCGAGTAAAGATTCAGAAGAAAGAGGTCGCATCGCCTGCCTCCGGAGGTGTCGACCCCGTAGGCAACCCACTCGTTTGTCGGACTGACAGAGTATCCCCGGACCAGATAGATCTGGTGCCCGGCCGCCAGCTCGGGGACGTCGAGGAAGACCTCCTCCCGAGCGGCCATCGTTTCTTTCTTTCGGCAATAGAGGGGATACTGTTTTCCCTCCTCATATCTGATATAGTACCAATAGCCGTTCACTTTATGCGGGAGCGACTCATACCGTTGTTCGATACGGGCAATGAGCTCATCAAAGATTGTTTTTTGAATCTCTTCGCTCCCTTTGAGCATCTCGTCGGTATACGTATTCTCTGCCTGGAGGTGCGCGATGACCTCCGGATCATCATGCTTACTCAGCCAGTAATAATTATCAACTCGCGTTCCTCCAAACTCCACAAATTCTTTCGGTATCTTCTTTGTGTCAACTGTCTTTGGGCCCGCGCAGCCGACCAGCATGAAGGCCGCCACCGCGAGATGTACGAAACGAATTGTGCGCATAGAATGTTTCCAGTTAAATGATGTATGCGACAGCAGGCAATTGTCCCTCATTAGCATTCATGAATGAATCAGCCGCCTTCCCAGTGAGCCGCATGAGCGACCAGCGTTCAGCTCACCCACAACGTTTCGGTCGTCAATCCCTCGCAAGACCGGACATGCGATTCGATCATGTGGGAAGGCCGAAGACGAACAACAGATCAGGGCTTCCTGTCGTCATCTTTCACTACCCTTTTGATCTTCTCAACTGCATCCTGAATGACCCTCCCGAATGCGTCGATGTCGTCGGCGATCTGCGGCCCGAGGCTCTGCTGGAGACCCTGCTTTTCGAGGTCAAGGATATACAGAGCGAGTTTTCTTCGATCGTCCTTTCCGAGTTGACGGACCACCGATTTGATTTCATCCAGGTTCATGGCAATCCTCTCTCATGTTTCGACGCAGCGTAACGCTTCTCGTTACACCGGGACATCCTGCGCGTCAACGCGTTGAAGTGGTCTCGTGCTATGCATGTCTCCTTGACCTGAGCCTTCGGCCGTAGACTTATACTTGACATTATCGCACCTGGTGGTTGAGATCAAGACCGCAAGTGAGCCGAATCCCTCACCGCTCTGTGTCATCGTTGAAGGACCATTCTACGGACCGACGTCGCGGTGATTCCGTCAGAGAGGCGGGTGGCTATCATTCTGGCAAAGTACACACCTG
>DKBG01000228.1 GCA_002451155.1 Ignavibacteria bacterium UBA6906 | reverse complement strand
ATAAAAAACGTCATTCTCGAACAGGTATTGCCCGGGCACAGGCTGATACTGAATTACCATGGCACGCTTATGGCGGCGACCGGGGCGCTGTCGATCGAGGCCGCACGGGAAGCTGCCGGCAAGAACAAAGGGAAGTATGTTCTTATCGTCGAGGGAGCCGTGCCCACCAAACAGAACGGCGTGTATGGTGCGATCGGAGAGGATAAGGGGAAACCCATCACCATGCTTGCCTGGACCGATCAACTCGGGCGGGATGCGATGGCTGTCTTATGTGTCGGAACATGCGCGGCGTACGGCGGGATACCGGCGGGAGAGCCGAATCCGTCCGGATGCAAGAGCGTGGCAGCAGTGTTTGACTCTTTACGCATTGATACGCCTATCATCAACATCCCCGGGTGTCCATGCCATCCCGACTGGTTTATCGGGACGGTTTCAAAAATCCTCCTATACGGGATGCCCACGGAAAAGGAACTTGATGAATACGGACGGCTGAAGTTGTTCTACGGGCGTTCCGTCCACAACAGGTGCGCGAACCGGGATTATCTTGATGAAGGGATCTTCGCCACGAAATTCGGCGATGAGGGTTGCCTTCTTGAGCTGGGGTGCAAAGGTCCGTTTACCAATGCCGACTGCCCGATTCGACTGTGGAACGGGAGCGTGAACTGGTGCATTAACGCGGGAGGACCGTGTATCGGGTGCACGGAGCCTGGCTTCCCTGATGCCCATTCGCCCATCTACCAGAGGAGGTGATTGCGATGGAAGCCAAGAAGACGACGATCACCATCGATCCTATGACGAGGATCGAGGGGCATCTGAAGATCGAAGCCGTTGTCGAAAACACGCGGGTGACGGAAGTGCGGGCTGCGGGCACGCTATACCGGGGATTCGAGCAGATACTTGTGGGGCGCAACCCGCTTGACGCGATCCAGATTTCTCAGCGGTTCTGCGGAGTATGTCCGACGCCGCATTCGATTGCGTCATCGCAGGCACTGGAGAACGCGTTCGGGATCATGCCGCCACCGAACGGCCGCCTGATCCGGAACATTATGCAGGGAGCGAACGGCATTCAATCGCACATTCTGCATTTCTACCACTTGGCCGCGCTGGACTATTTTCGCGGCCCGGATGCGCCGCCGTTCATTCCACGGTACGAAGCGGACTACAGGCTCCCGTCAGGGTTCCGTGAGACCCTGACCAATCATTACATCCTGGCGTATCAGATGCGTTTGAAAGCGCACGAGTTGTGCGCGATCTGGTCAGGGAAGATGCCTCACATGGCGTCAATAGTCCCTGGAGGCGTGTCGATCCGGCCGCGCATCGACAATATCACAACCTCGCTCTGGCGACTAAAAGAGCTCCGTGATTTCATCGATACCGTGTACATACCGGACGTCGTCACCATCGGTGAAGTGTACAGGGATTACTTCCACCTCGGGGCAGGCTGCAGGCAGCTTCTGTCGTACGGCCTTTTCGATATGGACGGGGAGCCGGACGTCACAAAGAGAAAGCGGTTCCTTCCGATGGGGCGAGTCGTTGAGGACAAGGTTGCGTCGGTTGATCCATCCATGATCACTGAAGATGTAAGATCCTCCTGGTATGACTCGCCCAGTCGTCGGCAACCGACGAGAGGCGGAACGGTTCCAAATCCGGCGAAGCCTGGTGCCTACTCATGGCTCAAGTCCCCGCGCTATGATGGAGGCGTGTATGAGGTGGGCCCTCTTGCCAGAATTATCCTGGCATACAGAAGCAACGCAAATCCGAAGTTGAACGCGCTTCTTGACAAGTACCTTGAGCACTTCCAGGTCGGTCCCGAAGCGATGTATTCTGTCATGGGCAGGCACCTGGCGCGCGTGCTGGAATGCAAACTGGTTGCGGATGAGCTTGAGGGCATGATCATGCAGGTGAAGCTGGAGGCCCCGGTTTGCGCGGACCACAAGATTCCCGATTCCGCGCAGGGGATGGGGCTCTGGGAGGCAGCGCGCGGCGCTCTCGGACATTGGATAGACATCAAAGGGGGAAAGATCGCCGGGTATCAGGCCGTCGTGCCCACCACGTGGAACGCATCACCGCATGATGACCAGAACAATCCCGGTCCCATGGAACAGGCCATGCTGGGGGCCGTCGTCGAAGACGCGGAAAACCCCTTTGTAATAGCACGGATCGCTCGTTCGTTTGATCCGTGCATCGCATGCGCAGTTCACATCCTCAAGGCGGGCAAGTCAGTCAAGCAGTTTCGGGTTCTCTGAATGGCGAAACCGACGTTGATACTCGGGGTCGGGAACATCCTCCTTTCAGACGAGGGTGCGGGTGTGCACCTGGTCCGGCGTCTCGAACGTGAGGGGTTGCCCGAGGAAGTCGAGGTACTTGACGGTGGCACTGCTGGCCTCGACCTGCTGGATCATCTGTACGGGAGGAGGAGGCTAGTTCTTGTTGACTGCGTTGCCGCCGACGAGCCGCCCGGGACGATTATCAGTGCTTCGCCGGATGAGCTCGGCCTGACATGGGGGATGCAGTTCTCGGCCCATCAGACAGGGCTTCGCGAAGTGCTCGCGCTGATACGGCATGCAGAGCCTGGCCTGGAGGTTGTGGTCATCGGGATCGTGCCCGAGAATGCCGGTACTCCAGGGATGGATTTAAGCGACACCGTCGCCGGGCGGATGGACAGGCTCGAGGCTGTTGTCAGGGATGCAGCCTTGAGGGGTCTGGCGCGTCCACGAGGACAGGCGCTGCCCGATGTAGACGAGTGGTCACAGTCTGGAGGGGAGAGCGGCCCCTAACGTCGTGACTCCGGGGGAGGGTCTCACGTTC
>DKBG01000327.1 GCA_002451155.1 Ignavibacteria bacterium UBA6906 | reverse complement strand
CGGCGAACCGGAGAATCCGATCCTGCGGCAGCAACGCATGAACCGTCGTCGCGCGGAATCCAACTATGGCATCCCGAAGGTGGAGATTTTGGCGGGGAATATCGGGTACTGCGAAATCACCGGTTTCCCGCCGAGAGAGCTTACTCGAGAGACGGCAGTTGCCGCGATGAAGTTTCTTAGAAATGCTGACGCGCTCATCATCGACCTCCGGAGAAACGGTGGAGGGAATCCCACGTCGATCCAGCTTATCTCCAGCTATTTCTTTGACACGCCCACCCATCTGAACAGCCTCTACTGGCGAAAGGGAGACCGGACTGAGGAATTCTGGACGGACGACTCCGTGGACGGGACTCGTCTTGCGGATGTGCCAATCTTTGTCCTGACGAGCAAACGAACGTTCTCCGGTGGAGAGGAGTTCGCCAATAATCTCAAGACACGCAAACGCGCGCTGCTCATTGGCGAGACAACAGGAGGCGGGGCCAATCCGGGCGGTCAATTCCCTCTTCCCGCCAGCATGAGCATCTTCGTACCCACCGGCCGTGCGATCAATCCGGTGACCGGAACAAACTGGGAAGGGGTGGGGGTCATCCCGGATATACAGGCGGAGTCCGACCGGGCGCTCGATGTCGCATTGGAAATGGCCAAGACAGCGGCCGAAAAGCACCGGGCAGCAGGTGAAGAACGGACCGCCCGCCGGGCGCAAGAACTGCACGCGAAGCTGTCTGCCGCCGCGGAGATGATTGCCGCGGGAAACAGTGCCGCCGCAACGACACAGGTCGATGCAACACTCCAGGATGCCTGCGCGTCGGGCCTGCTGGATGAATCCCTGGTCAACGCCCTCGGGTATGAATTCCTCACCCAGAAGAGGAACCCGGATATGGCCGTGGCCATCTTCGAGTTCAATGTCAGGCGCTTTCCTGAATCCTCGAACGTATATGACAGCCTTGGTGAGGCTTTTATGGAAAGGGGAGAGAAAGGGAAAGCCATCCAGAATTACCAGAGGTCTCTCGAGCTCGATCCCTCCAACACCAATGCGCGGGCGATGATTGAAAGGCTGCAGACCCAATAAGCGAACTACAGGTCGGGCAGCAATTCACGGGGGGGCGGCAGGAAAAGGTCGCCCTCTCTTTTTCTTCATCGGGATCGTCCTGTAGCGTGTGTGAGCGACGGCGAAAGTTCCTGCCAGTTCTCCTCTTCGGTGATGAGAAGACGAACTCCTCCCGGTGGCAGGGTTTGCTCCGGTTGTTCGCTTTACCACACATGGAAAAAGTGTAGAATTGACGGACTGCCATGATACCTGAAGGTAAAAAATAGAGTATTTTGGCCTCCCGGCCGGGGGCGCTGATTGTGCACAAAATTTGTATCATTATAGTGAATCGAGAACCACACCGTAAGAAGGAAGAGTATGCAGAACGGATTGCTTGTGCGGCCAAACCGGGTCTTCGCGGTCGTGCTCAGACGAATCGTCGCGCCGGGAGTATCTCTCCTCCTGGCGGCCGGAAGCACCCTTGCGGGAGAGTTCTCCGCGTCGTTCGCCACCGGATACACGGGCGGTCTCGGTTTCCGGGGCAGCGTCATGGCGAAAGACTTCGCCCGCGGGTTCCCGCTGGGACTGGAGTTCGGAATTGGGTACACCATCCGGGAACCAGGGAACGCAGCGGATGCGCGCAGGATCTTCATCAACGACAACACGAACGGAACACCCGAGAAGGCGGGTCATATGTGGGACTTTCGGCTCGATTTCCTCTATCCGCTCAGGAGCTTGCCCGCATCCTTGTACGCGGGTGTGCGGAGATCCTATTTCAATGCGAACTTCGATTTCGTGGGAGGCAATGAGAACTTCGACGTGACGAGTGATCAGTGGGGCATCGGGGCGGGATTGAAAGGCCTCTTCGAAATGAGCCCGAAACTCTCTCTCGTTGTCTCTGCCGGAATGGAGTATTTCTTCTCCGCCCAGATATCGGGACACGATACCGCGTACAGTCCGGATGGAGAGCATATCAATCCGAGGGATAACTACACCTATGATGACGCAGACGCGGCCATTAACCAGCCAAAGTTTTTTCCGGCCGCTCTCATCGGCGTCAGTTACTCTTTTTAGGGCTGTCGGCTGATCCGGGGCCCGTCTCCGTCCCGACCGGTGGTACCGACACGATGCCCGGCCATTCAGCAGCCAGGCATTTCCTTTCCGCCGGCGACTCTCCGGTTGATTCTTCTCCGTGTGCCTCGTACATTTTCCTGCGCCTCAGGTGATGCCGCAATATCTGTTGAAGTTTCATTCACATTCCAAAGACCATCCTATGAACCTCACGCGCCTGTCGGTCCGCGTCAGCCTGCTTCTCATCATCTTTCAGGGAGTGCTCTCGGGGACAGAGAAAGCTTTGTATGTCTCGCCCGGCGGAAACGACCAAAACCCCGGGACGTTCGAGAAACCCTTTCGCACGATCGGCCGTGCACAGGAAATGGTGAGAAGATTACGGATGCAGCGGATCGCGCTTACAGGGCCGGTGACTGTGTATCTGAGAGGTGGGCGGTATGAGCTGGCAGCGCCCCTCGTGTTCGGTCCTGACGACGGGGGGCTTCCCGCCTCTCCGACAGTCTACGCGGCCTACGGTCAGGAGACCCCCGTGCTGAGCGGCGGCGTCTCCGTGGAGGGGTGGACCCCGCGGAGCGATGGCGATTCACAAC
>DKBG01000116.1:145-3370 GCA_002451155.1 Ignavibacteria bacterium UBA6906 | reverse complement strand
CCTCGATGATCCTGTTCGACTTCTCCTCGATGACACTCCGGACGAGGAGCTGGCCGGACGAGACGATCAGCATAAAAAGCATCATCATGAACACATAGGCGGAGAAGAACACCTGGAGAAAATCTCCCTCCTCCTCCTCCCCTTTCTTCGAGAGCTTGACCGGTTTCAAGTCAAGATTCACTCTGAGGTCTTTCAGGACAGCCGGGTCAAGCCCCCGGCTCACCGCGCGCCGGTCGGCGATAATCGAACGGAGGATCTCCTCGACCCTCGAGAAGAGGATAAAATCTCCCACTACCCTCGACCGAAAGTTGACAACAGTATCTGTCGGGGATATCCCCTGAACGACAAGGTAGCCCTCGATCTTTCCGACGGTTACCTCGCTGTCGCCGAGCGCGATCGCCTCTTCAAGCGGAAGCTCATTCCCGACTGCAATGGGCTTGACGATATAATTCGGCCGGCCATTCGAGAGGGTGTACCTCTTCTGGAGACGCTCGGCGAACTCCCCGATGACTTCCCCTGTCCGGTCCACAATCCCGATGGTCTTCGTATCCTGGTCCTCCTGGCTTGCCAGAAGTGTCGGGAGGACTCCCATGCCGACGAGGATGACGGGGGTCAGGAAAAGTCCGATGATGAACGCTTTGCTGCGGACTTTTTCCAGATATTCCCAGCGGGCGACTGCGAATGCCTTGTTCACTGGACGGCCTCCTTCGCGCCCCCGCCAACCATCTGGATGAAGATGGAGTTCAGGGAGGGCTCGCGCAGCTCCAGCCTGCGGAGTTCGATCTTCCCGTTGACCATCCCGATCAGATCGGAAACCTTCGTTCCCGGAGCAAGGTCAAGCTCTGCGGCGTTGCCATACACCATCGCGCGCGTAATGCCGGAGAGTGTCTCGAGGAACCTGCCGTCGCCTTCGAATTCCAGATGGAGGGTGTTCGTGCCATACTTCTTCTTCACTTCCCTCACAGAGCCGTTGAGAACGACCTTCCCCTGATTGATCAGACAGAGCGCGTCGCTCAGCTTTTCCGCCTGGTCCATCTGGTGCGTCGAGAAGATGATTGCTTTGCCCTGACCGCGGAGTTCGAGCAGAATATCCTTGAACATAAGCTGGTTGACCGGGTCCAAGCCGGAGAAGGGCTCGTCGAGGATCAGGAGGGAGGGATTCTGAATGACCGCGGTGATGAACTGGATCTTCTGCTGGTTCCCCTTCGAGAATTCTTCGATCTTGCGTCCGGTGTCCCTGGACAGTCCAAAGCGCTCGAGCCACACCATCGCATCCTGTTTCGCCCGGGATCGCATCATCCCGCGGAGTTCGGCGAAATACAGGATCGTGTCGAGGAGCCTGCTCTTTCGATAAAGCCCCCGTTCTTCCGGCAGGTACCCGACGATGTTCCGGGTGGAATCGTCAAACGGTTTGCCGTCGAACGTGATCGTGCCCTCATCAGGTTCCAGGATGTTGAGCACCGCGCGGATTGCTGTGGTTTTCCCCGCACCATTCGGGCCGAGGAGGCCGAAGACTTCCCCCCGATGTGCCTCGAATGAAACGCCGTCAAGCGCGCGGACGGTATCGAAGGATTTTCGGAGACCCGAAACGCGAAGGAGGGCGCCGTTGTTCCGGTCATTCATGGGGTCAGACGATAGATCATGCGGGCAAATGGGATCGTCTCTCTGACGTGATCCAGGCCGCAGATCCACGCGACGGTTCGCTCCACACCGAGACCGAATCCCGCGTGCGGAACGCTGCCGTACCTGCGCAGATCGAGGTACCATTCAAACGCTTCCTGCGGCAACTTGTGCTCGTGCAGCCGTTGAAGCAGCAGGTCAAGATCATCTTCACGCTGACTTCCTCCGATGATCTCTCCGTACCCTTCCGGCGCGAGAACATCGACGGCAAGGGCCACTGCAGGGTTCTGCGGATCGCGCTTCATGTAGAATGCCTTCACGCCGGAGGGATACCGGTGAACCATGACCGGTCGATCGAACTCTGCCGAGATAACCGTCTCATCCGTGCCGCCAAAATCGTTCCCCCACTCGAATTCGACCCCTTTGCGGCGAAGAATAGCGACTGCCTCATCATACGTGATCCGGGGCAGAGGCTTCTTTACGTTCTCGAGCATCGCGGTATTGCGGTTCAGCGCCTGAAGTTCTTTCGACCGGTTCTTCAGAACCGACTGGACGATATGCTCAAGAAAGTCCTCCGCCAGATCCATGTTGTCGTTCAGATCGTTGAATGCCACTTCCGGCTCGACCATCCAGAACTCGGTCAGGTGNNCGCGTCTTGGATTTTTCCGCCCGGAACGTCGGGCCGAACACATACACCTTGCCGAATGCCATCGCCCCGGCCTCACCGTACAGCTGTCCCGACTGGGTGAGGTATGCCTTCCCGAGATCAAAATAGTCGGTCTCAAAGAGTGTCGAGGTTCCCTCGCACGCCGCCGGCGTGAAGATTGGCGCGTCCAGAAGAAGAAAGCCGCGGGTGTCGAAGAATTCCCTGATTGCCCTGATGATTTCGTGGCGGATGCGCAGAATGGCGAACTGTTTGCTTGAACGGAGCCAGAGATGCCGGCGGTCCATAAGGAACTCGACGCCATGCTCCTTTGGAGTGATCGGGTACTCCTTCGCCAGAGTGATGATGGCGAGGTCGTTCACGTCGAGCTCAAACCCGCCGGGCGCTCGTTCCTCTTTTCGGACCCGGCCCCGCATACGGAAGCTCGTCTCCTGCGTCAGCTCGTCAAAACGCGCAAACACCTCATCGCTCACGCTCCCTTTTACCATGACCCCCTGGACGATACCCGTACCATCCCGCAGAACCGGGAATTTGATCTTCCCGCTTGATCGCTTGTTGTAGAGCCATCCCTGGACGGTCACCTCATCGCCGACATGCTTCTCAAGATCCTCTATATACGTCTTCGTCATCGACACTACTCCGTAAAATAGCGTGGCAAAAGTATTGCAGAATATAGGCAAAAATCAAAAGAGACTCAAACATCCGGGGCAGGATGGCGCGGGAGAGAGAGGCTGGAGCGACCGAGCCGAACGAGACCAGCGCCCCCTCTCCAATTTCCAGATGTGGACCAGCAATCAAGTTGCAGTATTCAGGCGGAAACCGGGTAATAGGCTAGCACAAAGCGGGGGTGATCACTTTCGGAAAGAAGGAGTGTTGCCTGACGAGAGACGAGATGATCCTGCAGACAAAGGTCCGTAGGGGCGACAACCGATGGACGACGA
>DKBG01000116.1:0-128 GCA_002451155.1 Ignavibacteria bacterium UBA6906 | reverse complement strand
TAGCCCACGGCGACACCCTCGCTCTACCTCTGAGGAGCCGTGGGTTTGCGGAGGGCACAAACCCCAGTGGAGCCCCCCGGGGGCGACAACCCGGACGTCCGTACGGGGAGCCGTGGGATCAGACGAAT
>DKBG01000070.1 GCA_002451155.1 Ignavibacteria bacterium UBA6906 | reverse complement strand
GGTGAACACGATCACCTGGTTCTCCGAAAGGTCCGGGATGGCATCAAGAGGGGTGGTCCAGACGGCCCAGATCCCCCACCCTATGACCAGCAGATAACAGACGATGATCAGAAACCTGTTGCGGGCGCTGAAATCTATGATCTTTTCTATCATGGCATTCTAGCTGACCTGTGCATGGAACATGGGCCGGCGGCTGCGCGCCGGAACGATTTCAACGGGGTGCACTCACCACGATCTTCCCTTCCAGCATCTGCATCCCGCATTCGAAAAGGATTTCTCCAGGTTTGTCGGGCGTGAATTCGATCGTGGTTGTCTTCCCTGTCGGGAGCTCCCGGCGAATTCCAAGAGAACCGAACACGACTTCTCGTGTGCACTCCGAGCTGTCGAGCCTGGTGAAGTGCAAACGGACAGGCCGGCCGGCTACGACATGAATCACGTCAGGAGTATATCCCCCGTCCACCGTGATCGTGATCGGTCCCTCCCCCGCGGACGCGTGCGATCCATGGTGGTGCTCAGGTGCGGGACCCCGCTCGGGCACCGGAAGCGAAAGAGCGCTTTCCGAATCGATCAGAAATCCGCCCGTGGCGGCAACACGTTCCCCCTCCTCAACTCCGGAGAGGATTTCGACGGCAGCATGGTCCGTCATGCCTGTCGTCACGGAACGTGGTTCAAAGGAGTTCGAGTCAACTTCCACCCAGACCACGCTATTCTGTCCGGTGTTCAACACCGCCTGCCGGGGAACGCTCAGCACGCTTCCCGTTCGCACGGTGATCGTCCCATTGACATACATATTCGGTTTGAGCCTCCCCCCCGCGTTTGCGACCTCGAGCCGGACGCGGACGGTCCGGGTATCACTCGTCAGTACGGGATCGACAAAGACCACTTTTCCGTGAAACTCGTCTCCCGGATACGCTTCGGCCTGTACCCGGACGTCACTCCCCACGCGCACAAAGCGAATGTCCTGCTCGTAGACATCGAGGAGCACCCAGACACGTGAGAGATCGGCAAGCTCGTACAGAACCGTCCCTTCGTCGACGTAGTCCCCCTGGACAACATTTCCCCGGATCACTGTCCCGGATATCGGTGAATAAAACACTGCCGATGTCCGAACGACGCCGCTGCTGTCGAGGGAGGCAATCTGTTCCGCAGTGAACCCGAAGTGAACCCGGAGACGATCGATCGCTGAGCGGAGCAGTTCGTCCCCTACGGTCGCATCCGCCGAATCGGCTGCCTCCGCGTGACGCGAGCTAGCCCGTGCAAGGAGGTACTCCCGCTCCGCCGTTATCAGATCCGGGCTGTACAGCTCGAAGAGCGGCTCTCCCTTCTTCACCTCTTGTCCGGTGAAATTGACATGAAGCACTTCCAACCGTCCACGGAACCTGGCCGCCACTGCGGCCCGGAGAGGCTCTGCGAATCCGACAAGCCCCACGGCGCGGATCTCGTGACTCAGCGGATGGCGTCCGACCTCGACGGTGGTGATGTTCGCCATCACCCGTTGCGTTGATGAGAGCGAGACCCTGCGGAGATTTTCCCGCTCTGCGGGGGGTGCCTCACCGGCGGCAGACACTCTGACGAGCGCCATACCGCAGACCGGACAGGCACCGGGTCTGTCCGAGCGCACCGACGGGTGCATCGGGCATGTGTACACCTCCGCTGTGGCAGACCCGGCCGCCTCACCCTCATGGCCGGACGTGTCCAGGAATGACCTGGTGATGATTCCTCCTGCCGCCATAAGGACAATGGCGGCCGCTACGAGAAGAATTGTTCGTCGCTTCATATCTGCTCCTTATTGCACGGAGGCAATGGTTACGGTTGATCCGACTGTACGCTCGAGATCCGCGAGTGCTTCTTCAAACTCCACCCTGCTTGAGAGATGCTCCAGGGAGACGTCCACGGTTGTCCGGTACGAATCCAGAATGTCAAGGATGTCGCTCTTCCCGGTCTGATAGGCCGTGATGCCCGCCTGAAGCGCTTCCCGGGACTGAGGCAAGATCGATCGACGGTACCGGGATTCCCGATCTCGGGCTGATTCAAGGCGCGCGGTGCCGGCCTGGACATCAGAGAGGACTTCGAGTCTGCTCGCGCGATAGGACTCCCGGGTTTGCCGGACTTCCGCTTCAGCCTGCTCCACCCTTCCTCCCGCCTTTCCCAGAGTCCAGGGAGAGAACGGAATGGAGATTCCGGCACTGAGGTTCCAGGCGTAGACGGCCTGCGAAGGGATGGAGACGTATTCCACCCCGACTTTCAGGTCAGGCCAGTACTCCCTCCGGGCAAGGGAGAGGGCCAGAGACCCTTCCTCCACAAGAAGGGAATCAGAGAGCAGACGTGGACGCAGACGGAGTGCCAGAAGACTGAGGCTGTCCGGCGGGATCGTGCGCGGCGGCAGTCCCGTCAGCTGCGCTCTACCAAGGGGATCATCGAGGGGCCTGTCGACGAGGGATGCGAGCAAAGTCGCCGCCGCTCTTTCCCGCTGGGCCAGTGAAACGAGTTCACTCTCGGCCCGGGAGATTTCGATCTCCGCTTTCAGCGCGTCCTGAAGCATCGCCGTCCCTGTGGCGAACCGGGTTCGTGCGATATCAGCCACACGGCGGAGGATCTTGAGGTTCTCGTTCCAGAGAACCTGAGCCTGCTGATAATACCACCACCGGTAGTAGGCGGCCTTTACCTGCGAGAGAACGCCGTTGACGGTTTCCGCCTCGCGGTAGCGGTGCAGCGTCTCATCTGCCCTGGCAATGTCCGATTCCGCACTCAGCTTTCCCGGAAAGCGTATCGACTGCCAGAGCCCGACGCGCTGCATGAAGGACGCGCTCCAGTCGAAATCTGGCATCTGCTCTCTCATGTACGTGAGTTCGGGATCGGCCAGGGTTCCCGACTGCCGCACGCGGGCCGCGGACGCCGCGAACCGGTGACGGGCTGCAAGGATCGTCGGGTTCCTCTCAAAGGCCTCCCTCAGAAATTGATCAAGGGGGGCGGGCCCCGTGAGCGAATCCGGTTGTCCGGACCCCGCGGACGCGGCGGTACAGATCAGCAAACACAAAACCAGTGTGCGAACCATGGTGAGACCTCATCCATCAATGGAATACCAGGACCGGCGTCGGAGGAAGCGATCACACTCCTCCCGCGGGCCATGCCTACGAGACTTGGGCTCGAATCAGATGAGGAAAGAAGAGTTGAGCAGAGGGATATCGGGAGGTCGCGCGCCTGAGCATCCGGCGGCCTCCGGCTTCAACACGAGAGAGGGAACAATGTGGTCTGCCGGGGCAGAGAACGTACCCAACAGTGACAGCGGTCGAACGGAGGTAAAACTTGATGCCTTCTCGGTGATCGGTTCCTGCGAATGGACCGTTCCGACTTCGACACCGGTGCAACAGGGTGACTCTCGAACTTCCACGCTTCCCGCAACGGGCGATGGAGCCGGCTGGCAGCAGTCCGACGCGCAGCAACACGCCCCCTCGGATTCAGGTGCCGAGCAGACTTCCATGAGAGACGGCATCCCCACGGGAAGAAGAGCGTTGGTCACAACGAGGACCGACGCGAAGAGTGTATGGATATGACGTTTCATTCAGGGCGTTCGTCAGGGGGGCTCTTGTCCCCCTTTCAGAGTACTGATTCATGCGCTCAGATGCAACCCCGCCTACATCCTCTCGGGCGCGGCCACACCGAGAATGGTCAGCCCGTTCTTCAGAA
>DKBG01000105.1 GCA_002451155.1 Ignavibacteria bacterium UBA6906 | reverse complement strand
ACGAATGCAACCATTGCACCGCAGTATTCCGCAAAAAGATAACCCAGAGACAGCGGAAGGGCAATATACGTGCTAGGAGGAGAGACACCCCGCCTCCCGCTATGGGAAGTTACTACTTCACAGCCGTCTTGCTTACCGTGAATGGCTCTCCGGCTTGATGTCCTTTCTTAGAAATAGACTGCGAGCGTCAACGCCGCGCTGTTCGCTGAGCCGAGGCCGATCTGCCAGGTGCTTGGACCATCAACGGTCACGCTGCCAGCGGTTGTGCTGGATTCGGTCTCTCCTGAAGAATGGCTGTATCCCAACCGATACTCGCCTGAAAAGCTGATATTCTCCCAGGGAAACCACTCCACTCCCAGAATTCCTGCAAATCCCCAGGTCGTCGTGGACTCCCGGTATGATTCCCCCGCATCGAATCCGACACCAAGTCCCGCGTTGTTTCCCTCCCGTTTGTCCTTCGAGGAAGTCACGCTTACCATCCCTCCGACATATGCCGCAACCGCTGACGATTTCGCAATATTGTATGTGATTGCCGGGGCGATAGTGAACGCGGTACTCGTCAGCTCGCTCTCGGCCAGCCTTCCTGCCGGAAGCGGGTCCTGTGTGTTCTTGTCAGTTTGTGACGAAGTGCGATAGCCGAGTGAGAACCGGAGCGCAAGATCGGATCCGATGAAGTACTTCGCTCCAAGTCCACCCCCGTAGTTCCCGGCCGCAAGAGTGGCCAACCCGCCGAGATCAAACAGGAGTGCTTTGTCTCCCTTTCCTGCGATCGGTTTCGGATCAGCAGCAAGTGCTATCGCCGCGGAAAGAACGAGAACGAAACCGAGAATTAGCATTCGTTTCATGCCGACCTCCTTTCAAGTTAGTACGCTGAAGCGCTCGCCGCGAACCGATCCCTCATGTAGTCCGCCGGTCATCCACCCGACCCTTCGAGCCCCGTGCACGGCTTGCCTTCATTTTCTCGAACTATGGAGTCCAGAGTAGGCCATCCCGTAGAGAACAGCAATGGAGTGTTCAATGTATTCTGAGGGGAGCTTTGCGCTGATGACCCTGAGGCGTTTACTCTGGAGTGAAGACTGTATATCGCGGGAAGGATAGTTCTCTTCAGAACAACTGACTCGGCGAACGTAATACCTCGGTGGCCTCAGACAGGACCCTGGTTCCTGGCCCGACGCTGTCGGGCGAGAGGATTGCAGTCAGGTGAAAATTGTCACAATGCAACACGCATGCGGGCCGGATTGCATTGACGCGCAGCAGGGTACAAGGAAGGGACACCCTGATTTTTCAGATCTCCTTTTCCCCCCATGAGAATCTCAAATCCCCTAATGCGAAGACCTCGATGAGTGAGTCAATACCTGCTCGGCAATAATACCTGCATCTTCAACGATTCCGTTGATGATGCCCGATTTTCGCTTGCGAAGCCAGGGGATCCCAAGAAAATACAGCCCTGGCTCACTCGAAAAGCCATTCCGGTGAGCAGGCTGTCCTGCGCTGTCAAGAACCGGACATTTGACATACCTGAAATCGCCGGTGAAACCCGTTGCCCAGACGATTGACCGGATATTCTCCTTTTTGAGATCAATCGCCGTCCTTGACGAAGCGCAGGTTGCATCCGGGTCGGGCTCGTCAGCTGGATCCGGTTCGGCCTTCGGGATATCCAGTCGACGATCTTCAATGTAGTGGTCCACCATGGATTTCACTCTTGACGACAGCTCATCTCCGAACCTGATATGATCCGCAGCATTTGGCATGAGTGTGACAAGGTTGCCCTCGGCACTGCGGATTTTCCCGAGAATCACTGCTCCGCGGCGAGCAAGAGACTGAAGGCTCAGCGTGTGACCCTGAGGACCGACACCGGAGATCTGGGGCTGCCTCATGGCAAAGTCTTTTGGATCCGTCACTTGGTCGGTCCTCACATCGAAGAATCCAACCTTTACTAACCACTCAAAAATGTCTGCGCTCCGGTATCGGCGCGGAACCCGGCCGACGGCGCTGGTTGACAGGGTGACCCGTTTCCCTGCTTCGATCAGGTCCTCTGTGATCTGGAGCCCCGACTGCGCGCTTCCCACGACTAGCACGTCGCCTTCGGGCAGTTGCGATGGATTCCGGTATTCGCCGGCATGATATTGCCGAACGTCGGATGAGATGTTCTTTGCCAATGGGGGCATCGTCATCTGATTGATACCCCCCGAAGCGACGACGACCTGGCGGCAGAAATAACCAGCCACCCGCCCCTTGATCGACGCTGTAACGCTGTATCCTGAAGTCGTCCGCTGGACAGCGCGTACGGATGTGTGTTTCTGAACAGGCAGCTGGAACCTGCTTGCATACTCCTCAAGGTATGAGACAAAATCCATCGCGGAAGCGAAGCCATCCGGGTTCCCGCCGTTGAAATCGTCACCCGGGAGCATGTTGAATCTGTTGGGAGTATTCAGTGCGAACGAATCCCATCGCTGCGACCGCCACGTATCGCCGATCTCCCCCCTTTCCAGGACAATGTGATTCACGCCGCGCTGATTCAGAAAATAGCTGATCCCCAGACCTGCCTGTCCTGCGCCGATAACAATGACATCGAACAAGGGCTCCGACATACTTACCTCTCTCATGGTTCCTGCTGCTGTGGGTGGCTGCGGCGTCGCTGCGTATACACGCTGGGGAATGCCAACGGAAACGCCGTGCTTCTCGCGCTCCTCTTTGGCGCCTGCTGTTGAATTTGAACACGCTGGATCTGCGGACACCTCCCATGGAGAGTCAACGAAGATACGAGTGTTTCTGTTCCTGTGTCTTTCTCGCTCATCGTCTCCACGAGACTGCTCGAAAGCCAGAGTGGCGGACTTTACCAGGTTTTTCGAAATACACCAAGAGACTCGCACAGACGACCAGCCCCGGCCGACCGGCCCAACAGTCAGTGGACAGATCATGGCGAGATACCAGCACGATTTCCTGGCCTGTGGAGGGCCCTCCGACGATCGGAGGATTTCCTATGGCTCTCCCGAACCAACACGGGATGCACGGTATGGAGTCACGCATCTACCAGCCTGGTGGGCATCTAGTGCAAAGAGAGCCAATGATACTGACATCAGCCTCCAGGGATTCGGGATAATCGTCTCGACCTCGCGGATCGTCTTCCGGAGCAGTCATTTGGATCCTCGTCTAGACAGTTGGAGAATCCAGTTGTGTAGTGATTCGACAATCGAGAGGGCAGCCAATGTGCCAGAAAATATAGCCCCATACAGGGCTTGGCAGACGATCAGGAACGTGGAATGCAGAAACAATGGCACCAACCGCCGAATTTCCGGCAGCTCATGTGACTTAGTTCATTGTAGGCCTCTTAATTCCTGGTCGTTTCGTCTTGTGCTGCAATGTCGTTCTTCTGAGATCCAAAACCTTCGCTGATTCCCCCGTCAGTTATACGGGGTGCTGTGTTGTAGTTCCGGCCTCTGGTACTCGACCCCATTGATTGGTGAGGAACCCGCAGTGATCCACCTCCGATATGTTGCGTACCAGGCCTCAGACGTCGTCATGAAAAAGGAAACGCCCCGAGAGCCGGGGCGTTTGCGCGCTGTCAAACGGGAGGCTCGAATCGGTCTATGGTTGCCA
>DKBG01000331.1 GCA_002451155.1 Ignavibacteria bacterium UBA6906 | reverse complement strand
GTCCGACACCGGCCAGGTGGTCGGCCCCATCAAGACCGGTGAGGGGTATTCACTTTTTGTGGTTCTCGGGACGCGGTCCACCCGGGAAGCGTCGGTTGATTTCGCCACCCTGGAAGAGAACGTTCGAACCCGCCTCCTGGAGGAGAGGCGCGCGATGGCCTTTGACCGCGGCATTGCCTCCCTCGCGCGCGAGCAAAAGCTGGTCATCAATTATGACAAACTTGGGGCCATAAAAGTCAATGATATCCAAATGTTCACGCGCCGACTCATCGGTTTCGGCGGATCGATGACGGCGGCGCCCCTCCTGATGCGCCAGTGGAACTGGATCAAGCGCTATCAGGAACCTGGCCAGGTAATGCCATGAAGATAGTGACGATGAGAGTCCGGCTGGCGTTCTCTTTCGGAGTTCTGGCACTCCTGGTCCTGCACGCCGTTGCAGGGGAACAGACCAGGTTCGTGACGACCAGGGGGAAGGAGCTTGTCGATCCGGGCGGGGCTCCACTCTTCCTCCGGGGAATCAATCTCGGGAACTGGCTTGTGCCTGAAGGGTACATGTTCTCGTTTGACTCTGCCACATCTCCTCGGCTGATTAATCAGGTGATCACTGAACTTGTCGGCCCGGAGGAAGCACGACGGTTCTGGCGCGCATTTCGCGACGTATACATTACGAGAGATGATATCCATACCATCCGCCAACTGGGTCTCAACTCCGTGCGCGTCCCTTTTACCTGGCGCCTCTTTCTCGCCGATGAGGGACCTGATCTCTGGCTCAGTGACGGTTTCGAGATGCTTGATCGGGTTATTGGATGGTGCGAGGAGGAAGGCCTGTGGGTCGTCCTGGATATGCACTGTGCCCCCGGGGGGCAAACGGGAGATAACATTGACGATAGCTGGGGATATCCGTTCCTCTTTGAAAGCCCGGCGGCTCAGGAGCGGACACGAACGCTCTGGAGAGAAATCGCCAAACGGTATGCTGACCGCCCGACCGTGATCGGGTACGATTTGCTGAACGAACCGATCGCTCCTTTCAATGATACGGCAAGACTTAATCCTCTCCTCGAACCGCTCTACCGGCGGATCGTCGAAGCGATACGGGAAGTTGACCGAAACCATCTGATCTTCCTCGGCGGCGCCCAATGGAATACGAATTTCAAAATATTTGGTCCGCCCTTCGATGACAAGATGGTGTACACGTTTCACAAATACTGGTGCGACACGACTCAGAGTCAGGTGCAGGAATACCTGGATTTCAGGGACCGGTACAACGTGCCGATCTGGATGGGAGAATCGGGAGAGAATACAGATCAATGGGTGTCCGGTTTTCGGAAACTGCAGGAACGGAACAATATCGGGTGGTGCTTCTGGCCCTACAAGAAGATGAATTCACCGAGATGTCTGGTGACATTCGACCGGCCTGAGGGGTGGGCGATCATTGAGGAATATGCGAACGGAACACGGGCCGGATTTGCCAGTATTCGGTTGTCCCGTCCCCCCATCGACACTGCCCGGAAGATATTAGGGAAGTTTCTGGAGGCTGCAAGGTTTGAACGAACCCGACTGAACGATGGATTTATTTATGCGCTGGGGTGCTCCCCAGTCAGGAGGACACCGGCAGATGGATAAGAAGTGCATTGCGCGGAGCGCACAGTCCAGGCGGCGACGCAAGCTCCGCGAGGCGATTGCGAGCAGGAACCCTCTCGTCTTCGTTCTCACTCTTGGTGCCTCCCTTGTCGGTGCGGCTGGGATTGTCGTGGCTCAGACTGTTGAGAGCAGGATTTCAACGATTCTCAGCCAGATGACCATGGAGGAGAAGATCAAGCAGCTCCATGCCGAAGGGGGATTCAACACCGCGGACAATACTCGTCTGGGGATTCCAGGGTTCCTGATGGCAGACGGCCCGCACGGAGTGCGGGAGGGAACCGCCACAAGCTTTCCCGTAGGGATCGGCATGGCGGCGACCTGGGACATCGATCTGGCACGACGCGTGGGTGAAGCGATGGGCCGGGAATTTCGGGGCAAGGGGAAGAACCAGGCTCTCGGCCCCTGTCTTGATATCGACCGGGACCCGCGGAATGGTAGAAGTCCGGAAACGGGCGGCGAAGATCCCTACTTGTGCGCGCAGATTGCCTCGGCGGTGGTCAGGGGAATACAGTCAACACCGGTGGTCGCTACCATCAAGCATTTCAATGCGAATCATCGTGAGAACGGCCGGTTCACCAACAACATTATTGCCTCTGAGAGAGTTCTTCATGACCATGCCGGACTTCCGTTCCGAACCGCGGTTCAGGAGGCCGGAGCCTTTTCGGTCATGAACGCCTATACACTTATCAATGGTCAGAAATGCGCTGAGAATCNNGAACACAGAGTACGCAATCAAGGCAGGATGCGACATCTGTATGGGATCCGATCTCTACCGCAACGATCTGCCCGCTCTGGTAGCGACGGGCACGGTTCCTGTGTCCGTCATCGACGAGGCGGTCCGCAGGGTACTGCGCACAAAAATGCTTGCAGGTATGCTGGACTATCTTCCGCCGGGAAATCCCGACGATGTCAACAGCGCCGCACATCGCCAGCTCTGCCTCGAGGCGGGCCAGAAATCTCTCGTTCTATTGAAGAACGATGGGAATATCCTGCCCCTGAATAAATCGACGGGGACGGTGGCTCTGGTCGGGCCCAATGCGGCAGTCGCGCCCATTGACGGGGCGGGAAGCGCGTATGTCACGCCGCTCCATAGCGTGACTCCCCGACAGGGAATTGAAGCCGTCATAGGGGCTCTGAGGGTTCAGTACGTGAAAGGGTGTGATATCAACAGCACCGACACCAGCGGATTCGCCTCTGCGCGATTCGCCGCCCTGACCTCCGATGTCGTGATTTTTGTGGGCGGACTCGACCCTTCCCAGGAGGGGGAGGGGTTTGACCGGGTCGGCGGATCGATAGAACTGCCGGGGAAACAGCAGGATCTCGTCAATGCGATGGCCGCAGTGAATCCGAACGTGGTTGCAGTGGTCTTCTCCGGTGGCATCTGCGGACTCAGCCGATGTATCGGCAGCGCAAAAGGTCTCCTCTACGCGTTCTATCCCGGACAGGAGGGAGGAGCTGCACTGGCGGATGTGCTCTTCGGGGATGTGACTCCGGGTGGAAAACTTCCCGTGACAATGCCGATGAATGACGGTCAACTCCCTCCATGGAACGACAATTTGAACGACGACTTCGGCTGCGGCTACCGCTGGTTTGACAAGCAGGGGTATGTTCCCCGTTTTCCCTTCGGGTTCGGGATGAGCTATACGTCCTTTGCATACAGCAATCTCGCCGTTTCTCCTGCCTCTGTCGCTCCGGGCGTTCCCGTAACGGTGAGCGTTGACGTCACCAATACCGGATCGAGGAGCGGCGAGGAAGTAGTGCAACTGTATCTCTCCGATCTTCAGTCATCTGTTCCGGTGTCGGTCAAGGAGTTGAAGGGGTTCCGGCGCGTTTCGCTTGCTCCCGGCGAAACCCAGAGAGTCAGTTTTGTG
>DKBG01000034.1 GCA_002451155.1 Ignavibacteria bacterium UBA6906 | reverse complement strand
AAGATCCTTTCCGGACAACAGGCAGATCAAAAAATCGCGGAGGTTCCGGGAGGGGTCCTTGCACCCGACAAGTGGATGGCTGCGACGAATTCCGATATGACCGCGTGGGTCGGACCGTGGGGCGTGTCATTCGCTGCGAACATCACTCCTGCCAAAGCGACCGGAATCGGCGCCTGGACCGAAGAGATGTTCATCAAGACCATCAGGACCGGAAAGCATCTCGGAACGGGACGTCAGATACTGCCTCCCATGCCCTGGCAGGACATGGGTCAGCTTCCTGATCAAGACTTGAAGGATATCTATGCGTATCTGATGACCGTCAAGCCGGTACGGAATGCCGTCCCGCAACCGATACCGCCTCACGGCGGGAACCACTGAGTAGCCTGGAAGAAGAGAGCTCTTCCATGCGGATGTCGGGTGCCGGGGAACAAAAACCTGCAAGGTGNNATCCTTCCAGTCTGGCGATAAGGCCTCCGTAGTCTCTCCCTGGTTCCGCTCACCCCGTTTCATCTGAAGTTGATCGCTGCGTGTACCTTCCCACTTGCCATATATCCTGAAATTCCACACCTTTTGCTGTCGCAGCAGCGGCTGCGGTTCAAATTCGCCCTCGCTTCATTGATGGCCCTGCCGCCAGGCAGTGATTGAATGCTGTTCAGGAGCAGGGTGAGGATAAAGATGGTCGTTACCATTCAGGGGATCCATATCTGGGCTGGAGTGGACGATGTTGCAGATGAGGCGTCTGCGGAGAGTCGCCCGCGAACCGATTCGCAATCGATCTTTTCTGCGTGTGAGCACACAGGCAACCACAAGTAGGAGGAGGACGGAATGATAACGGTCCGCGATGTTCTCGGCAAGAAAGGACATGAGGTCCATAGTGCCGCTCCCAGAACCCTTGTCTATGATGCGTTGCTGCTCATGGCGGAGAAGAATATCGGGGCTCTCCCCGTAATCGAGGGCGAGAAACTTGTCGGCATCTTCTCCGAGCGGGATTATGCGAGGAAGGTGGTCCTACGAGGGAAGAGCTCGCGGGACGCGCGCGTTGAGGAAATCATGACTTCGAACCCGCATGTCATCGGGCCGGACCAGAACCTCGGGGAATGCATGGAGCTCATGACGAACCGGCAGGTTCGTCACCTCCCGGTCATCGACGGGGAAAAACTCGTCGGCATTATTTCGATCGGGGACGTCGTGAAAACGATCATTGAGGACCAGCAGGATACGATTCACCACCTGGAGAGGTACATCAAAGGCCGTTGACGTCGTCCGATGGCATGAAAGGTTCGCAGACCATGGCGTATACACCGCTCGAAGACTACGGGGTCATAGGCGATCTGCATTCCGTTGCCCTGGTCGGGATGAACGGTTCCATCGATTTCATGTGCTTTCCCAGGTTCGATTCTCCTTCCATATTCGCGGCCTTGCTTGATGATAGGCGGGGAGGACGATTCAGCCTCGCCCCGATCTCTGGGGACCCAAAACCGAAACAGATCTATCTCCCTGACTCAAACATCCTGCTCTCCCGTTTTCTTTTTCAAGACGGTGTTGGGGAAGTTTCCGACTTCATGCCAGTCTCAGTCAGGGGACACCATGCCCATGATCTTGTCCGGCGCGCCAAGACGGTTCGGGGCGAAATCACCTACAGGATGATCTGCCAGCCGGCGTTCGACTATGCCAGAATCGGGCATCGGGTCGAAGAGAAGGAAGATTGTGTTATCTTCGTTCCTGACCGGAAGAACCTTGCGGCCCTCCGCCTCCGTTCCTCCGTCCCTCTGCGTGTTGAGAACGGCGCGGCGATCGCGGAATTCACCCTTTCTGCAGACCAATCCGCCTCCTTTATCCTCGAAGAGGCGAAGGAAGGCCAGGCATCACCCTCGTCGGCGGAACAGTACGTCCCCGCGTCGTTCAAGGAGACATTGAATTACTGGAGGAACTGGATCAGCCACTCCCGGTACACCGGCCGCTGGCGCGAAGAGGTCAACCGCTCTGCCCTTGTGCTCAAACTCCTGACATACAAACCGACAGGCTCCATCGTTGCGGCGCCGACATTCGGTCTGCCAGAAGAAATTGGAGGGGAACGGAACTGGGACTACCGATTTACCTGGATCCGTGACGCCTCATTTACCCTGTACGGGCTCATTCGTCTCGGGTTTACGGAAGAGGCGGGCGAGTTCATGAATTGGATCGAGGCCCGTTGCGGAGAGCTGGGCCCGGACGGCTCCCTGCAGGTGATGTATGGCGTGGACGGCCGACACGACCTTGACGAGGAGACCCTCTCGCATCTGGAGGGATATCGCGGGTCGTCACCGGTCAGGGTTGGCAACGCCGCGTACAAACAGCTCCAGCTCGACATCTACGGAGAACTTTTGGACGCCGTCTACCTGTACGATAAGTTCGGCAACCCGATCTCCTACGGCCTCTGGCGGAATTTGACTCAGCTGCTGGACTGGGTCTGCAAGAACTGGGAGCAGGCGGACGAAGGTATCTGGGAGGTCCGGGGTGGTCGGCATGAATTTCTCTATTCCCGGGTGATGTGCTGGGTCGCGTTGGATCGCGGAATTCGGCTCTCGATGAAACGTTCGTTCCCCGCGCCGCTCGATATGTGGCGGCGAAGCCGCGATGCGATTCACGAAGATATCTTCCGGAATTTCTGGAACGAGAAATCGGGTGCCTTCGCGCAGTACAAGGGATCCAGCGCGCTTGATGCCTCGAGCCTTCTGATGCCCCTCGTTCGCTTCATCAGCCCGACAGATCCCCAGTGGCTATCGTCCCTGAGGGCGATCGAAACACACCTTGTGTATGACTCTCTCGTTCACCGGTATACCGGCGTTCATGGTGCGAACGACGGACTGAAAGGGAAGGAAGGCACGTTTAACATGTGTACCTTCTGGTATGCAGAGTGTCACTCTCGTGCGGGCGACCTGGAAAAGGGGAGATTCTTCTTTGAGAAGATGCTCGGATACGCGAACCACCTGGGTCTCTATTCAGAGGAGCTTGGTCCGCGTGGAGAACACCTCGGCAATTTTCCCCAGGCGTTTACCCATCTGGGGCTGATCAGNNCTTTCCGGAACTTTCGGGCCAGGAGGCTCGTATCAGGAAATAACTGCCAATTCTTTCCGGTCCCGGATGGTCGCCCCTCGATGAGGTCTACTCCTCATGCGATCCGACGCCGGGTGCTCATGTCTATCTCTTCAATCACTCTGGGAGGCTCACAACGATGAGGCCAAAGCCGTTCACTCTCTTGCTGGCGTTCAGTCTTCTTATTCTCCTCTCCGGAACCGGCCATGCGCAACTGGACGCCCGGATGATGAGATACCCGGATGTATCTCAAACTCAGATCGTGTTCGCGTATGCCGGGGATCTCTGGGTCGTTCCGAAGGAGGGGGGAACCGCGATGAGGCTGAGCTCCCCGAAAGGGGAGGAGATGTTCCCGAAGTTCTCACCGGACGGAAAATCGATCGCGTACAGCGCGAACTATAGCGGAAATCTCGATATCTTCGTGATTCCATCAACGGGTGGACCACCAGTGCGGACGACGTCGCACGGATACCCTGATCGGGTGGTCGACTGGCAGCCAGACGGGAAACGGATCCTCTTTTCATCATCGATGTACAGCGGGCGCCAGCGGTACAATCAGCTCTTCACCGTGCCCCCTTCCGGCGGCCTGCCCGAGAAAACGCCTGTTGCATACGGCGAAGTGGCCTCGTACTCCCCCGACGGAAAGAAGTTTGCCTACACCTATATGAGCCGCGCATTCCGGACCTGGAAACGATACAGGGGAGGATGGGCGGCGGATATCTTCATCTTCGATCTCGAGTCGAAAACTGCAGAGAATATTACGAATAACCCGGCGAATGATGAATTCCCGATGTGGCATGGGACAAAGATCTATTTTCTCTCCGACCGGGGACCGGAAGGGCGGGCGAATATCTGGGTGTATGATATTCCCTCGAAAGCGGTCCGACAGATCACCAACTTCACCGACCTTGACATCCACTTCCCGTCCGTGGGTCCTTCAGACATCGTGTTCGAAGCGGGGGGAAAGCTCTACGTGCTCGATCTAACGGGCGAGAATCAGCGAGAAGTGCCGATCAAGGTCGTCACGGATGAGATTACCATACTGCCCAGGTCGGAGAATGTGAGCAAGCTGATCCGGGGTCTCTCCCTGGCGCCCGATGGGAAGAGGGCGCTCGTGGAAGCGCGAGGCGAGATATTCTCGGTTCCCGCCGAAAACGGACCCGTGTACAATCTGACACGGACGCCCGGGTTCGCCGAGCGATTCCCAGCCTGGTCACCCGACGGGAAATACGCGGCCTATTGGAGCGACCGATCCGGCGAGTATGAGTTGACGCTCTATGACATCATCGGCCGGAGCGAACGGAAGTGCACCTCCTACGGTCCCGGTTTCCGGTACCAGCTCTACTGGTCACCGAACAGTAAATTGATTGCGTTCATCGACAAGACCATGCGGATCCAGGTCTATGACCTGGAGAAGGACCGCACGGTCGAGGTCGACAAGGGAAAATACTATTACCAGGGGGCACTGAGTGGCTATACTGTGAGCTGGTCTTCAGACAGCCGATGGCTGGCGTATGCGCGGGATTTCAGCAATCGGAGCAGCGCCATTTTCCTCTTTGATACCAGGGACAACAAAGCGACCCAGGTAACGTCCGGGTACTATACGGATCTGCAACCCTCGTTCGATCCGGACGGCAAGTACCTCTACTTCCTTACGAATAGGAATTTCGCTCCGGTCTATTCGGATTTCGACAACACCTGGATCTATCCAAACTCGACGTATCTTGCCGCCGCGGCGCTGACGGACGACGTGCCGTCTCCGCTTGCGCCGAAGAACGATACCCTGACGGTAACAAAGAAGGATGAAGAGAAAGAGAAGAAGGACGAAAAACCGGGTGATGAAAAGAAGGAGAAGAAAGAGAAGA
>DKBG01000244.1 GCA_002451155.1 Ignavibacteria bacterium UBA6906 | reverse complement strand
CCCGGAGAATTCCCAGGATACCCGCCGGCAGGGGATTCTCCGGGTCAGCGTGATTGATGTGGGACAGGGAGACGCAATCTGCATTGAGACGCCTTCCGGTCGCGTGGTTGTCATTGACTGCGGCCCGGTCCTCCCCGTACCCGATATCGCCCGGCGAGTTCTCGTTCCGTTCCTCTCCAGGAGGGGAATTCACCGTATCGACCACCTCATTCTGACGCACGCACATTCTGATCACCTCGGGGGTTGCAGAGGCCTGGTGGAATCGTTGGCGGTAGGCAGCGTGATCTCTGCGTCTCCGGCCGCGCTCGGTCTGGCGTTCCGCCTCGGCTGCGACACTGCCAGTGCCCACGCGGGGGAGATACTCCAGCTGGAGTCGAGTGTGCGGTTTTACGTCCTTTCCCCGGAGCGGACAGCAAGACGCTATGGCGCTGCACAGGCTGACGGAGGCAACCACCAGTCCGTGGTGATCCAGGTCCGGTACGGGGAGACCGCAATTCTTCTGGCTGGGGATGCTGAAACGGAAGAGGAGAGCAGAATGGCGGACCGATTCGGGGAGATGATGCGTTCGGACGTGCTCAAGGTCGCACACCATGGTGCGGCAACGGGAACAACGGCCGGATTTCTCCGGCGGGTTGCCCCACGCATTGCAGTCCTCTCGGTTGGCAGGGAGAATCGCTTTTCGCATCCTTCTGACTCCGTAATCATGCGGCTGGAATCGACGGTGGACACCGTCCTCCGGACCGATCGTGACGGCGCGATTGTGCTCGAAAGCGATGGAAGCAGACTCGGTATTGTGGAGTGGCGCGGCCGTGAGTATGACGACTAATCGGTTTTCTTGCTTCTGGACCGACCGTTCCGTATGTTCACCGCATGAGTCTCACGCGCAATCAGATCAAAGAACTTCGATCCCTCAATTATCGCAAGGCTCGAGAAGAACGCGGAGTTTTTCTCATTGAGGGAATACGGATGCTGAGGGAGGCGGCGGAGTCTGATTTTACTTTTGTTGCGTCCTATTACACGGAGAGCGTCAGGGACGATCCGGGCTGGGATGCTCTTGCTGCGAAACTGAAGAAGCGAGCTCCGCTTGTCCCGATTACCGCGGGGGATCTGGACGCATTTGCAGACACGGTGGCGGCGCAGGGTGTTGCGGCCGTACTGAAGCATCGCGAGATTGCACCGGAAAGCGTCATCAGCAACAGTGCCGGCCGCTCCCTTCTGGTAGTGCTGGATACCGTTTCGGATCCGGGCAATGCGGGGTCGATGATCCGGAGCTCGGACTGGTTTGGAGCCGCCGGGGTGGTCCTCGGGCGTCACTCGGTTGACCTGTACAACCCGAAGGTTGTCCGGGCTACGATGGGAAGTCTATTTCATCTTCCGGTTGCCCGGGATGCGGACCTTCCCGTGTTACTGTCGAAGGCGGCGGGGGCTGGGTACACGATTTACGTGGCTGATGTTGCGGGGGAGAGCCATTTTGACCGTGTCCATTATGAGAACAAGTCGCTGTTTGTCTTCGGCAACGAAGCCTGGGGCGTCTCCGACCAGGTGAAGGAGCTCGCCCAGGTCCGTATTGGCATCCGGCGATACGGTGCGGCGGAGTCCTTAAATGTAGGGGTTGCCTGCGGCGTTGTGCTGTCTGCGATCCATCGTCTGTACGATGAGTAGATGCGCGTATGAATGATTGCCCGCCTGGTTTTCGCATCGGTCACTGGCATAACGCTGCAGCGCTGACAGGGTGCACAGTGATTCTCTGTCCACCGTCCACTGTCGGCGGGTGCGATGTCCGTGGCAGTTCACCGGGCAGCAGGGAACTGGCGCTTCTGGCGAGCGACAAGTCCATGCAGCAGGTTAATGCGGTGCTTCTTACCGGCGGGAGCGCGTTTGGGCTCTCATCGGCGGACGGTGTCGTCCGCTATCTCGAAGAGCGTCAGATCGGGTACGAAACACCCTGGGCGATTGTTCCCATCGTCCCGGCGGCTGTTATCTTCGACTTGAATGTCGGATCTCCGACGGTCAGGCCGGATGCAGGTGCGGGGTACAGTGCCTGCCTTGATGCGCGGGGGGAGAATGTTCCTGTCGGCTCGGTCGGTGCCGGAATCGGGGCGACAGTCGGAAAATGGGCGGGCATCGAATCTCGAATGCGCGGCGGATTCGGGATGGCCGGGCTGCAGCATGAGGGACTGAAGGTCCTGGCCGTTGCAGTGGTCAACGCAGTCGGCGATGTGCTCGATGAGTCCGGCGGGATTCTCGCAGGAGCGCGGACCTCCGACGGACGCTGGGCTGGCGACACCGATCCGGTTCGGAGATTCCATTTCTCCCGAACGAGTCCGCTCCCCCGGACAAATACAACGCTGGTCGCTATTCTCACCAATGCACGGCTGACCAAGGTCGACGCGAACCGCTGCGCTCAGCGCGCTCACGACGGCATGGCACGCGCCATCCGGCCCGTCCACACCTCGTACGACGGGGACATCGCATTTGCGCTGGCCAGCGGGTCCGAGGAGGCGTCGCTGGAGCTGGTCGCGGAGCTCGGCGCTGAGGCCACCTCTCAGTCGATACGAGATGCTGTCCGTAGGGCGTCAGCGCTTCCGGGACTCCCTGCCGTTGACATCAATCGGTAGAACATGACCGATCGCTTGCCCATTCGGAAAAATGGCCGGCCGGGACGTGTCGCTCGCCCCGGGGTGCATCGTGCCGATCGGGTATCGCTTGAGCGGCTCCTCTCAAAATTCGGTTCTGTGTCCCGCAGCGGCGCACGGGCATTGATCAAGCATGGCCGCGTGATGGTCAATGGTCGAGTGTCCCGCCTCAACACAGGACGGGTGGACCCGCGCCGCGACAAGGTCTCGATCGACGGGACAAGAATCCGGCCGGAGGCGAGGCTGTATCTCATGCTCCACAAGCCTGGAGGGGTAGTGACCACGCGCGCTGACGAGCTCGGTCGCCCAACGGTCTATGACTTGCTCCCCCCGGGGATTCCATGGGTCTTCCCGGTCGGCCGTCTCGACAGGGAAAGTTCGGGGCTTTTGCTGTTCACGAACGACACGAAGCTTGGTGAGGCGCTGACGAACCCCGCTCGGCACGTGTCGAAGGCGTACCTGGTTGAGCTGGATCGCCCGCTTGACAGGGATGACCAGCGACGGTTTCAGACGGGGAACGGGCTCAAGGACGGCACTCTTCTGCGTCCCATCCGCATCCGGCATCCGAACGTCCGAATCCCGGTCTACGAGTTCACACTCATCGAGGGCAAGAATCGGCAGATCCGCCGCATGTGCGAGGAGAGCGGATATCGCGTTGTTCGCCTGCACAGGATAAGAGTTGGCCCGCTCCTGCTGGCAGGTCTCCCTCCCGGAAAGACACGCAGGTTGACCGAAGCCGAACTCTCATCCCTGCTGTCTGGCGGATCGAGGGGAGCTCAATGAGTGCGATTGTGAGTAGTGTTGTGGAAGCGGGGCTCTTTCGGTTCCAGCGTGACCGTCCGGAGTATCTCCTCCTTCGACGGGATTCAAATGAGGCACTCTACCCGGGGTTGTGGCAAATTGTCACCGGGTCGATCCAGGAGAGCGAGACGGCGGTCGAGGCCGCCGGGCGGGAGATTATGGAAGAAGTGGGGCTTGTCCCTCTTCGGTTCTGGGTTGTCCCACATATTTCCTCGTTCTATGACGCGGTGCGGGACGTGATTTCGTTGGTCCCTTTGTTCGCAGCTCAGATTCCGCCGAATACGGACCCGCACCTGTCTCCTGAACATGACCGGTATGCATGGCTGGAGCTGGAAAATGCGTGCCGGCGGCTTGTCTGGCCGGGTCAGCGCGACGCCCTGCGCTCTATTCATGCATGCATTGTCGGGGGAGAAGCAAGCGGGAGGCTTCTGGAAACCCCTTTTCCGGGAAAGACAACCGGGTAAGTGCCTGATTTGCTTGCGTCTGGCGTGTTGTTTATGTAAATTTTACACCTATTACACCTATTCTCTTCCAGGCGGAGTGCCCCGTGAGTGTTCTTGTCGTTGGTTCGCTGGCCCTTGACACCATTGAAACCCCCTTTGGTTCTGTCCGGGAGGCGGTGGGAGGCTCCGCCACCTATATTTCTGCCGCAGCCAGCTATTTTTTCAGCCCGATTCGTGTTGTCGGAGTGGTCGGAGGGGACTTTCCGCAGGAGGGGATGACGCTCCTGGAGGAGCGCAACATCGATCTGGAAGGTCTGGAAGTGATCAAAAGCGGGAAGACGTTTCGGTGGGCCGGGCGGTATCGATATGATCTGAATGAACGGGATACGCTCTCGACGGACCTGAATGTCTTCGAGAAATTCGATCCGAAGGTCCCGGAACGCTATCGGAAGAGCAAATTCGTCGTTCTCGGGAACATCGATCCGGTGTTACAGCAGCGAGTGCTACAGCAGATGGAGAATCCGCGAGTCGTCATCTGCGACACCATGAATTATTGGATCGAGCGGAAGAACAAGGACTTGCTGGAGACGCTTAGACGAATCAATATTCTCGTGCTTAATGATTCCGAAGCGCGGCTCCTCTCAAAGGAACCAAATCTTATCAAGGCGGGCCGTGTCATTCGCGGGATGGGGCCAACTGTCCTTATCATCAAGAAGGGGGAGCACGGGGCGCTGCTGTTGACCGAGTCAGTGACCTTCTCTGCCCCGGCGTATCCGATGGAGAATATCTTCGACCCGACCGGAGCCGGAGACACGTTTGCGGGAGGATTGGCCGGGTGGCTTGCCCGTACGGATGACCTTTCTGAAGAAAACCTCAAACGCGCAGTCATTTATGGCAGTACTCTCGCCTCTTTCTGTGTGGAGAAATTTGGCGTCGAGGGGCTCCGCGATCTCACCTACCTGCAAATCCAGGACCGCTTCAGGCAGTTCAGGGAACTCTCCAGGTTCGACGGCGATTAACCGGGATGGAAACGCTTCAGTGGGTTGACGGCACCTTGCGATTTCTCGATCAAACGGAGCTGCCCCGACGGGAGGCCTACGTTGAGACTCGTGACTATCGCCGTGTGGCCGACGCGATTCGGACGCTCCAGATACGGGGCGCGCCGGCGATCGGCATTGCTGCCGCGTACGCCGCGTGTCTCTCTGTTTGGGATACGCGGAGTGGAAACCTGGACGCTCTGAGGGCGGATCTTGCCGACGCGGTGGAGCATCTTGCGCGCACGCGTCCGACAGCAGTGAATCTCTTCTACGCGCTGAACCTGGTACGGAAGACGGCGTCGGACGCGACAATTCAGGATGCGCAATCGCTTCGAGATCGACT
>DKBG01000090.1:434-2669 GCA_002451155.1 Ignavibacteria bacterium UBA6906 | reverse complement strand
GTAATGGCGGTCCGACTTTTCCACCCACAGATCCCGAAGGTTGGTCAGGCTCTGGCGGATTTCGGGAGCCCCCCAGACCACCACCTCGAAGATCTTCTGCTCCTTGAAGAGATAGCCGACGACCAATCCGGAGAACACGGTCGCCGAGGAGCGCCGGACGTCTCCGGGTTTGACGTTCACCCGACCGGCGTCATCGAGGTTCACCCGGATCTTGACCTGAGGTTCCTCCTCCTGGCTTTCGGAGCGAAGATCGACGATCCCGGGGATGCCGGAAATGGCCAGCCTTACTTCCTCTGCCTTCTCGCGCAGGACTTCGCGCTTCGCGCCGTAGATTCGCACGACGATCGCCTTGCTCTCGCCGGTCAGCGCTTCGCCGACCTTGTCACGCAGGTAGGTTTGCACGTTGCGATCGACACCCGGGTATCCGTCGATCGTTTCCCGGATCCCGGCGATCGCCTTGTTGTAGTCGGCGGTTGGATCGATGCCGACCCAGATCTGGCTCGAATTGATCCCGACGACCTGATCCCCCGTCACCGCGCGTCCCACATGGGCGCCGACGGACCTCACCCCGGGCAGCGAACGCAACTCGTTGCAGACCCGGGATGTGATCCGGTGCGTCTCGGCGTGGGACGTGCCGGGCAGGGTCGTCCAATTTACCAGCAGCTCCCTCTCCTGAAAAGAAGGGAGCAACGACTGTCCGAGAAACGGCAAAATCGCGATGCCTCCCACAACCACGATGCCGGCGACGATGAACATCCTGTGTTTCGTCCCGATGACGCTCCGGAGAACCGCTCCGTATCTCTCTCGAAGCCATACCACAGGGGGCGACTCGCCAGGTGCGCGCGACGGTTCTTTCCGGAGCATCAGGCTCAGGGCGGGGGTTACGGTCAACGCGACGACCATGGACGCCAACAGTGCCAGCACGTAGGACAGGGCCAACGGCTGGAAAAACGCACCCGATACCCCGCCCATGAAAAAGATGGGCACGACGGCGAGGATGACGATCAGGGTGGTGTAGATGGCGACACTGCGGGACTCCAGCGCCGCTTCATAGACGATGGCCGCAACCGAGGCGCCGTCTCCCTTGCGCTGACTCAGCCGTTCCAGAATCCTTTCCATGTCCACGATCGCGTCATCGATGACAACGGCAAGTGCGACGACCAGACCTGCAAGGATCATGGTGTTGATCGTCGCACCCGACAGATAGAGGGCCATCAGTGCGGCCAGTAACGATAGCGTGATCGATACGAGGCTGATGAACGCGCTCCGCCAATCGTACAGGGATCCGCCGATGATCAATGTCACGAGGAGGGCGCCGATGAGGATCGCCAGGGCCAGGTTGCCGACCGAGTCCTCGACGTACGACGCCAGCCGGAAGATCGTGGTATCGATCTCGACGCCGGGAAGACCGCGGGAAAGCTCGGCGAGCGCCTGCTCGACTCCGCGCGTCACTTCCAAGGTGTTTGTGGAAGGGAACTTCTCGATGACGAACAGAAGCCCGTCTCCATGGTTGACGACCGCATCGCCGATCAGCGGTGGGTGTGAGAACGTCACCTCGGCGATCTCGCCCAGGGTCATCGACTTGCCGCTAAGCAGCAGGTGGACAGGCGTAACGGGCACCTTCGCCATATCTTCCGGAATCTCGATCGGCATGGAATGCTGGACGGTGAGCCTCTGATTGGGATTATCGATCCAGCCGCCGGTCCCGGGGGCCGATCCCTTCAGAAACGTCAAGGGCGATACCCACAAGGCATTCCCGGCTGCGTCGATGATGTCCTCCTGCATCATACGGGCGTTGTACAGACGATCGGGATCGATGTGGACGTGCATCTGCCGCAACCGCTGCCCCCAGATCGCCACGTTGGCCACGCCGGGAACGCCCAGCAGCCTCGGCTTGATCGTCCATCGCGCGAGAAGGGAAAGTTCCGTCGGTTCGATCTCGTCCGACGAAATCCCGATCATCATGAAGCGGTTCGTTACCGACAGGGGCTGGAGGATGACCGGTGGCTGCGCGACGTTCGGCAAAGTATACGCCAGCGTCAGGCGTTCCTGGATCATCTGCCGGGCCCTCATGATGTCGGTTCCCCGTTCAAAGGTGAGCAGGATCGACGAAAGGCCGGTCACCGACTTCGAGCGGATCGAGGTAAGCCACGGCACTCCGCTCAGCAACTCCTCGAGATTGAGGGTGATCAGGCTTTCCACCTCATTGGCGGACAGCCCGATCGCTTCCGTCTG
>DKBG01000090.1:0-419 GCA_002451155.1 Ignavibacteria bacterium UBA6906 | reverse complement strand
TTCCACGCTGACGCGTTCCCGTTCGAATGCCAAAGGCTTCGTGTTGACGTATACCCAGGCATCTCCTTTTCCGTCGTAATACACCGCGCTGTAAGGAACGACCTTCCGAGGTTTGCCGCTTCCCGAAAGCTCCAGCTCGACCCGTATGCGTTCGTTCACCCTCAGTCTGTGATCCCTGCCGGAGACCACGTAGTACAATGACAACATCGAGCGTTTCATGTCTTCCATCGGTGCCAATCCGGACGGTTTTGCCCATACCTCCTGTTCCGGCTTGTCGCGCGTTTCCAACGGCAGGAGGCGCGCCGGTTTCCCCTTCGCCAACCTGTCCCATTCCGCGGGGGAAAGCGTCACGCGCACCCAGACGCCGCCGGCGGGCGATGGTTCCTCCCTTGCAACGTGCTGTTCCGGCGATTCCGTTG
>DKBG01000174.1 GCA_002451155.1 Ignavibacteria bacterium UBA6906 | reverse complement strand
GATGTAATCGTCCGCTCCCAGTTCAAGGCCGAGAACCTTGTCCACCTCCTCGCCCTTTGCTGTAAGCAAGATAACCGGAGTGCGTATCCCGCTCTCCCGGACCTTCCGCAGAACATCAAATCCTGACATGTGAGGCAGCATCACATCCAGCACCACCAAATCGTAGGTGTTCTCCAGCATACACTGGACAGCACCTTTTCCATCCGAAACACANNGGACCAACCGGAAAATTCAATGTAAAGGTGCTTCCTTTCCCGGGAGTGCTCACAACGTCGATCGATCCGCCGTGTGCATCCATGATGCGCTTCACCAGCGTCAGGCCGAGACCGCTTCCCCGAACCGCTTGAACATCCCCACCGGACCCTCTGTAAAACTGTTCAAAGATTTTCGCCTGATGCTCCCACGGAATCCCGGCACCCCGATCCTCAACACTGACGTAGGCCTTCCCCTGACTCACCCCGGATTCGATCCGGAGAAACTTCTCCGTCAAGCTGTACTTCACCGCGTTGTCCACAACATTGATCAGGGCTTCGGCAACCGCTTCTGGGTCTACCCGCACAATGAGCGGGTCTGTACAGAGATCGACAATCGGCGAGATCTCTTCAATCTGCAGATGATGCTCGTACGTTCGCATCACTGAGCGGACGATATCGTTCAGATCCGCTTCCGTGAAATGGTACCGCTTCCTTCCTGCATCCTGTCTCGCGAAATTCAGCACATTGTTGACCAGACGGCTGAGTCGTTCCGTCTCATGAAGGATGGTCGAGTAGTATTCCTGTTTTTTCCCTTCGTCCGAAAGACGCCCCATTTCAAGCGTCTCTGCATACATTCGTATGAGCGCAAGCGGCGTCCGCAGTTCATGAGAGACGCTGGATACGAAGTCCGACTTCAGCTGGGCGAATTCGACCTCCCGTTTCATCGATCGAAACACAAACCAGGCCCCTGCAAGCAGGATGACATCCAGAAGGAGGATTAGAATGATGTTTGCGGTGAAGCGGGAACGCACGACTTCCTCAATATCCTCCCCCACCAGCCTGATACCAACGCTGTGGCGGGGGAGCATCCAGATCCGCACGGTATGACTCAGTTCCTCAGACCTGACCGGTGCCGTGGTGACCAGAGTCCCATCCCCGCTGTCGGGGATGATCCCGACGATGAACTCATCGCGGGCGATCTCCTCTGCTTTTCGGAGCACGATATCCTGGATGTAACGCTCTTCGTCCAGAAGAATCCCGACGACGGCCGGTGAGCCCCGCAGATCCGGCATGACAAACAGAAGACCGTCGACAGCCCTGCCGGTAACAACGTCCCGAAACCGGAACGGTTCAATCTTGCGGTAGTCCAGATTGCTGACTCTCCAGAGCTGGTGCAGCGTGTCACGCATTGCCTCCAGGGGAACGCGCAGGGCTTCAGTCCCTCCCATCCACGGACTGTCCGCCGATCCTCCGAACATCCGCAACTCTTCCAGAGTCGAATCAGCGACAAATACTGCCTTGATGGCCGGACGGTTTGCCGAGAATTGCGATATATCTTCCTGCAGTCCCGCCGTTCCGCGTTCAAGGGAAGTCTGCAGAATCGAGGCCACACCCCCCGCCCAGGCAGATGTGACATCCGCTGTGTACTGGTTCAGAGAGAAGAGTATCGCATCCATCTCTCTGCGGTAGATGTCTGCAACGAGGTCTTCCGTTCTGCTCAGGGATGCGATCTCAAAGGCAGAGTAGAAAAGGGCGGGCAGGAGAACGATGAGAATAAGGACCAGGGCGATTACTCTGGTCCTACCCCTGGCACCGGAGGTGTGATTCGGAAAGAATGGAAGGCCAATCATACGGAAAGACGTTTCCCCAATGTATGGGGCATCGGGGAGAAATTCAATCACGCGGTCGCGCATGAGGACACGCCGCCGGGAGGAGACACGCTCCCGCGGGGGCAGTGAGTGGTCATCCCCTCCCCTGCAGGGATCGTGGACAGACAAGAAGCACGAAAAGACCTTTAGAAGACGACGCTGAGCCCGAGCGACGGGAAGATGGGGAGACCGTAGATGGGACGACGCTGCAGGGCACCCGCATCGTCAATATAGAAGTTCACCGCCTGTTCGTTCTGCCTGTTGTAGACGTTCTGGACATCAAGATAGACGGCCCAGTCAAGCCCAAACCAGCGCGGGTAGGTTGTGAGCCGGATGTCAAGCGTGTGGTACAGATTCATCCGGCCGGAATACCGGTCGGTCTCATAGACGACATCCAGGATTGTCCTGCCGTCGGCATCGGTCTGGATAACGGGGAACGTCGATCCGCCGACAGTCGCAACTACAATCCGTGGGCTCACCCCGATAGCATCAGCGTATGGTCGACCGCTCCGGAGCGTAAACCGGGCACCCGCTTCCCAGCGGGAAGCGAACCGGAGGTTGCCGACCAGGGTCAGCGCATGGCGCTGATCGAACTGGAACGGGGAGAGCACCCCGTTCCGATCCCTTTCGGAATAAGAAAGCGCGTAACCGATCCAGCCGGTAAACCGGTCTTCGGGCAGGCCGCGAATCTTCTGCAGCAGGATCTCTCCGCCGGTCGAATACCCCCGGGCATCGTTCACAGGCTTGCTGGTTGATGAATCCGCCGAGACGAGGAGTGGAGTGGTCCAGCTTGAGGGAGAGCGCGGATCGCTCCCGGCCTGCCGGGAATCCCATCTCGTGCCGGAAAGTCTTTCGGGAACGATGACATCGCCCAAATCCTTGTAGTAGAGATCGAATTTGAACTGCCACGCCGGGCTTACCATCCTGTCAAGTCCAAGAATGTAATGGACCGCCCGTTCAGCAACAATTTCTGAAAAGTACTCGCGCGAATAGACTACCGGACTTCTGAAGTCCCATTTCTCCATCCCAGGAGACTGGTAAAACACCCCGTACGCCGCCCGCAGCGTCGTCAGATCCGAGAGGGCGTACGAGATGTTGAGGCGTGGAGCGATTTCCAATGTTCGTGCGAGAACCGGGTACAGATCGAGGCGGATACCCGGCTGGACAAAGAACTTCTCGCCCAGTCGAACCCTGTCCTGGACAAACGCGTGGTACCGTTCATATCCCAGGGACTCGGTCGCATCCGTGGGGACGACCTGTCCGCGAGATTCCAGGAGCTGCCGAAACGCGTCATCGAATTGAAAGAACCGGGTAAAGTCGGTCCGCAGAAAATCGACGCCGTACCCCGCCTCAACGGTGTGGAACCCAGCACCCCAGAGGAGCTGTTGTGAGAGAGTCGATTTCTGATATCGATATGCATAATCAACACCAAACTTGACAAATCGTATCCCGATCGTGTCACCTCGGCCCAGATCGCCCGTATTCTGAGACGGGTCTACAAACGTTCCGTCAAAGACCCCCTGCCCGTTGTTGCGATACCAGGAAAACCGGGTTGATACCACAAGCCGCTCGCCCGGGGTGAAAAGCCAGGTCGCCCCCAGCAGCGTGTTGTACGACTGGTCGAGCACATTCACGCTGTCAGGCCGGTCGCGTTCGGTTCCGGATACAACGTCCGCCCCGTCGCGGGATGAAAATCCTGTAATCATCAGTTTGTTTCTGGACCCGAGAGGGACAACGATCTTCCCCTGGAAATCCCTGAAATTCGGGAGTGCGACGTCTCCTTTGACTATCCCTGCCGATTTCAAGACCGGCCCAAGGATGAGATCGTAGTAGGTGCGCCGTGCCGAGAACAAATACGACGCGCCCTCCAGCGGTAGACCCCCTTCAACGATGAAGTTCAGGTTGGTGAGACTGAGGTTGAGCTTGCCGCCGATTGCGACGTCCGTCCTCCCCTCTCTGTTCCTGACGTCGAGGACAGCAGAGAGGCGGTCTCCGTACTGCGCTGAAAATCCTCCGGTCTGAAGGCTGATGTCACTTACCGTTTCCGGATTGAACATCGAGATGAATCCGTACAGGCGATACGGGTTCAGCACCTCGAATCCGTCGATCATGATGAGATTCTGGTCTGGTCCGGATCCGCGGACGACCAGCTGTGAAGAAAAGTCATTTACGCTCGTAACTCCCGGAACTGCCTGGAGAGAGCGGAGCACATCCTCGGCAGCTCCTGGAAGAATCTTCGACTCTCTCGGGGAGAGGGTTGTCACGCTCGAGCGGGTGTCCCGGGCGTCCTGTCTCCGGCTCCCCGTTACCGTTACCGCATTGAGTTCGAGCGGGACCTGCTTCAACGTGAGTTCGACGGAGAGCGCTTCCCCACCCCGGAGCGTCACTTCAACCGGCGAGGTCTGTTCGTAGCCGATCAGCCGCGCGACAAGCCTGTATGTCCCCGGCGGCAAGCCGGCCAGCAGAAACGTCCCATCGGCCCGAACGGACGTTCCGATCCGGGAATCCTGAATCAGGACATTCGCCCCGATGGCAGGTTCGGAACCGGGCAGGAGTACCGTCCCTTTGATGGACCCGGACGCAGCGGTCCCCTCGGCCTGGCTCCAGGCTGTCCCACCGGTGAAATACATCGCGAGCGCGGCAATAATGAGTACTTTAGGCAAAGGGACTGAACTCCTCCATGCCCTTTTCAACACTGTGCGCATCGTTCCCGGTTCCCCGCGGCGAATCATCGGTGTCTCTGCCGGGGTTCCTTCTTCGCAAAGATTTCGCTACACTCAGAAAAGGCCCTGACCCTTCACCCAATCCGACCTCTCCCCATGCTGAGCGGTACGTACAGAGACTTCTACGACAGCGTCACGCGATCCATTCCGGCTGATCGGCTCTTTCACGACGAGCTCCGAACGCTGGCGTATGGAACGGATGCTAGTTTTTACCGCCTTATTCCAAAGCTCGTCGTTCAGGTTGAGAATGAAGACGAGGTGAGTGAGGTTCTCGCAGCCGCCAGACAATTCAGGCTCCCACTGACGTTTCGGGCCGCCGGAACAAGCCTTTCCGGACAGGCAGTCTCAGACTCGATCCTCGTGCTCCTGGGCCGTTCATGGCGGGGATACAGAATCCGGGAGGCCGGGGCAAGGATCAGCCTGCAGCCCGGCATCATCGGGAGCCACGCCAATGCTCTCCTCGCGCCCTACGGGAAGAAGATCGGTCCCGATCCGGCATCGATCAATTCGGCGATGATCGGGGGAATCGCTGCGAATAATGCGAGCGGGATGTGCTGTGGAACGGCACAGAACAGCTATCGGACTGTTCACTCGATGCGGGTGATCTTCGCCGACGGCACTCTGTTGGACACAGCCGATGTCGAGAGCAGGCGGACATTCCTCGAGCGGAGAGCTGACCTGGTACACACCATCCAATCGATCTCTCGACGCGTGAAGGCGAATGGGCAGCTCACCGACAGAATCCGCTGGAAGTTTTCGATGAAGAACACCATGGGCTACAGTCTCAACGCCCTTGTGGATTTCGACGACCCGATCGACATCATCCAGCATCTGATGATCGGCTCGGAAGGGACTCTCGGATTCATGTCGGAAATCACCTACCGGACGGTCCCCGAGCATCCATTCAAGGCGAGCGCCCTGATCATCTTCCCTGATATCGCCGCCGCCTGCTCCGCTGTCCCGGTGCTGAAACAATCACCGGTTGATGCTGTCGAGCTGATGGACCGGGCCTCGTTGCATTCGATCGAGGACAAAGCAGGTGTACCGGGACATCTGAAATCCCTCTCCGAGCAGGCAGCATCCCTGCTCGTCGAGACGCGAGCGGAATCACGCGAGGCTCTTGCGTCAAACATCGCTGCGGTCATTCAGGGACTCGCCTCCATACCGACGTTGGGAGAGATCCAGTTCACCTCGGACCCCGCTGAATTCGTCTCGCTCTGGAACATCCGCAAGGGCCTCTTCCCCTCTGTGGGAGCAATGAGACAATCCGGTACGACCGTCATCATTGAAGACGTTGCCTTCCCGTTGCACCGCCTTGCCGAGGCAACCCTGGATCTTCAGAAGCTCTTTGACACACACGGGTACCATGACGCGATCATTTTCGGCCACGCACTCGAAGGCAACCTGCATTTCGTGTTCAAGCAGGATTTCAATGTGCCGGAGGAGATCGAGCGGTACAGGGTGTTTATGGACGACGTCGTCCGCCTGGTTGTGCAGGACTATGACGGGGCACTCAAAGCCGAGCATGGGACAGGAAGGAACATGGCTCCTTTTGTCGAAACGGAGTGGGGAGCCGACGCGTACAGGGTGATGCAGGAGATCAAGGCCGCGTTCGATCCTGAAGGATTGCTCAACCCGGGAGTCATCCTCAACCCCGATCCGCTCGTCCACATGAAGAATTTGAAGCCGCTGCCACCGGCCGACCCGGTCGTGGACAAGTGCATCGAGTGCGGCTNNGTCCAGTGTCCCTCACGGTACCTCACGCTCACGCCACGCCAGCGCATCGTGGTCTATCGTGAAATGGCCCGACTGCGTGCAACAGGCTCGGACATCCGCCGCCTTGAATCCCTCGCCGCGTCCTTTGACTACCAGGGCGACCAGACCTGCGCAACCGATGGGCTGTGTGCACTGAGCTGTCCGGTTGGAATCGACACAGGATCGCTGATAAAGGAACTCCGGTTCCGGAACCACAGTCCGGCCGTCGACAGGATTGCCTCCGCGGTCGCAGGCCGGCTGGGACTGGTCAGTACCGTGCTGCGTGCGACTCTAAATGCGGTCAATCTCCTCCACGGGATCGCCGGGACGCGTCTGATGACCGGTGCGGCATCGGCGATCCGCCGAATTTCCGGCGGACGTATTCCACTCTGGAACCGGTTCATGCCTCGCGGAGCGTCCCGCCTGCCCATGCCTTCACAGACTCCCCGCACGGGTGGAACGGTGGTGTACTTCCCCACCTGCATCAACCGTACCTTCGGGCCGGCGCGTGGCGAAGAAGACGCGCCGCAGCTGAGCACTCTGCTCGTTCGGCTCCTCGAGAGAGCAGGATATTCCGTCCGTTACCCCGAGAACATTGCGGATCTCTGCTGCGGGATGGCCTTCGCAAGCAAGGGATTCACGCAGCAGGGGGATCGAAAGGCCCGGGAACTTGAAAATGCGCTGGCCAGAGCATCGGAGCATGGAAGGTACCCCGTTATTGTAGACATGAGCCCCTGCCTCTACAGAATGCGGGAGAAATTCACCGGCGATCTGGAGATACTCGAACCGGTACAATTTGCTGAGCGGTATCTTCTGGACAGGCTTGAATTCCGGAAGCTTCCTCTCACGGTGGCGATCCACACGACATGCAGCGCTGAAAAGATGGGGCTGGCAGGGAGCCTCCGCACGCTCGCCGAGCGGTGTGCGGACACGGTGGTGGTGCCTCGGGGAATTGGATGCTGCGGATGGGCCGGGGACCGCGGGTTCACCGTTCCCGAATTGAACGCCTCCGCTCTTCACGACCTCAGCTCTCTGCTCCCCCCCGGATGCACCGAGGGGTTTTCCAGCAGTCGGACATGCGAGATCGGACTCTCACTGCACAGCGGCATTCACTACCGATCGATACTCTATCTCATTGAGCGAAGTACAAGGCCTGCGGGAGATTGACCATTCTTCCCCACCTGCCGGCACACCCGACGAACGAGGGTGAGAGGGATCAGCCGGCGGTCTTCTTCATCAGGAAATCCTGAACGATTGTGACGAATTCGCCCGGAGCGTCGGCGTGAATCCAGTGCCCCGCCCCCGCCACTGTGCGAATGATCGCACGCGGGAAGAGCGCGAGGATTCTGTCATAGTCCCCCTCGGACACATAATCCGACTTCTCTCCCCGCAGAAATAAGGTCCTGCCGGGGAATGTCCCCCCCTCGACCGACCTGCCGATGATCTCCTCATAGCTCGAGCGAAGCGTCTCGAGATTGACCCTCCAGTGATAGGCTCCTTCGCTGGTCCGGCGGAGATTCATCATGAGAAACTGACGCACCGGGTCGCTGGGAATCTCGAACGCCAGCGTGGCATCGATCTCTTCCCGGCTGGAAAACGTGTTGAGGTCGAGACGGACCATGGCATCCAGCAGCTCGTCATGAATCCCCTCGTATGAACGCGGCGCGATATCCGCCACGATCAGCGTGCTGATCCGTGAGGGAAACCTTGTGGCGGCAACCATCGCGGTCTTTCCACCCATTGAATGGCCGAGGAGGTGGGCGCTGGCAAGTTCCTTTGCGTCCATAAAATCAACGAGATCCTCTACCATGGCATCGTAGGTAAAGATCTCGCTGTGCGGGGAGTGACCGTGGTTCCGCTGATCGAGGGTGAAGACCGTCCAGTGCGCTCCCAGCTCACTCGCGATCCTGTGCCAATTGGCCAGCGATCCCAGAAGCCCGTGGAGGATAATCAGCGGGGACCCTGATCCGTACTTGCGGTAGTGCAGGCGCATCTGACCCGGAACGATTCATGAATGTCGTGTAGTGAACACTTCACAGAGTGAGAAAATATGAAAGCGCGGGACGGGAAGCAAAGCGCCTTGCAAATCTCCTGTCGAATTCCATACCTTTCACCAATCCCCCCTCGACACCATCCGAAGGACAGGCCATGAGAGTACCCCCGGTCACCGCATTCTTCACCTTGCTCTTCTTCCTCTCCTGCTCCGATCAAAGGCCGCGGGACATCGTGCGTCAAGCCGGAGTCTTCGAGCAAGCGGGCCATTTCCGGGAGGCACGGACCGTTCTGGAACGGGGCCTGTCCCCGGCAGTGCCGGACTCCATGCAGCAACAGATCCTGTTCGCAATCGACAGACTACATCGAATCCGCCTCGACTACAAGCTCACAGAAGACGCGCTTGTCGCACGGCTGCAGAGATCCGTCAGTCAATTCCGGAGAGAAGAATTCGAACTCTGGGTCGCCGGGGGCCGGTTTGACTCGAAGGTGATCGACGACACGGTCCGGTTCTTCAATCTAAGCGTCCAGAATCTCTTCTGGCGGTACCCCGAGGTGAAGCTCCGCCGTATGCCGCCACAGGACAAGACATCTCTCTGGCTTGCTGGAGTGCGGATGGCCGATTCCATCGTGGCACGCGCGAGGCGGGAAAGAAACCCGGTGGTCCTTCCGAAACAATTCACGGCCAGAGGGGAACTTGTCGTCGACGCCGACGCCGTCCCTCCCGGCGAAGTAATTCGAGCCTGGCTGCCGATTCCGCGAGCATATCCATACCAGAACACGTTCGCGCTCGGCGCGTCGTCAAGCCATGTTCTGAACGTGTCTGCGGAGGATTCGCCGATTCGGTCGGTCTATATGGAGCAACGATCAGTTGCGGGGCAACCGACAGTCTTCTTTGTCGAGTTCACCTTCACACGGTATGGCGTTCATTTTGACCTTGATACGGCTGCGGTCCGGCCGGTCGACCGCAGTAATCCGGCTCTCGCACCGTTTCTCGCGGAAGGCCCGCATGTTGTCTTTACGCCCGGCCTCCGCGAGCTCTCTCGCAGGATCGTCGGGACAGAGACCAATCCGGTCCGTATTGCGCGAGCACTCTTCCTCTGGATTGCCGAAAATCTCCAGTACAGCCACGCGCTTGAGTATTCGACAATCCGGAATATCAGCGACTATGTTCTCCAGAAACGGTACGGGGACTGCGGACAGCACGCATTGTTCTACATTGCCCTCTGCCGGCTGAATGGCATACCGGCCCGATGGCAGTCCGGTTGGGACACAACACCCGATGACAAGGTGATCCACGACTGGATGGAGCTCTATATTGAGCCGTACGGGTGGATCCCTGCCGATCCGGATGCCGCCGTGCTGATCACGCACAACTATCAGACGATCCCCCCGGAAGCCAGGAAACGATACCGGGATTTCTATCTGGGCGGACTCGACCCCTACCGCATGGCGGCGAACGGCGATCACAGCCAGATGCTCTCTCCGTCAAAGACCTTTTTCAGGTCGGACAACGTGGATTTTCAGCGCGGGGAGGTTGAGTGGAGGGGCGGGAACATCTATTTCGATCGGCATGATTTCGATTTCACCGTGCGGGAGATCGACTAGAACTCCACCTACGCACTGTCCTTCATTTGTTCCGCAGGCTCGGCTGCATGCGGAATCGACAGCCGCGCGCATCTTCGTCGCTGTGCGGCACTGCCCGGACCGAAACGCCTGCGTCCCGCTGGTCAACGGAGGAAGGGCTGATTCTATCGAAATGAATCCGGGCAGTCAGCGTTTTCCAGTCCTACCCTCTCGATCAGCTCACGGTAGGTGATTGGACGGATTCCCTGAGTCTGGAGCGCCGTGCGGAAGGATTGTGAGGTGAGCATATCGAGCTCAGCCTGCCGGTGGTGGCTCATCCCTTTCAGGCCGGTGGCGTTCAGGTCCGTGAGCGCATCCATTTCCGGCGATACCAGGCCCACGTGGAACACCAGCAACCGGACATCACCTTCCCGGACGCCGGACAATCCCGCGAGGAGCGAATCCGCCTTCCCCTCAGGAGGCGTAGCATAGTACCCCCCGAGGTCCTTTTCTCCAAAGCAGCGGGAGATTCCCAGCCGGTATTCATCCGCCAGTCGCCTGACAAGTTCAAAGAGTTCCGGCCGGTCGACGGCCGTCCCCATGTGGTAGTCAAGATAGTCGATTCGGAGCCCCGAATGAAGTGCCCGATCGATCTGAGCGCGGAGTTCGATTTCGATCTCGTAAAGCACCGGCTTATTGGCAAAGAATGTCGCCCTCGAGGGAAAGAAATACCCTGAGCTGTCGGTCAGCGTCGGCACCGTCTTCCACCCTGCCACGGGGCCCCACCGGTAGTCTTTCCATTCAGCGTTCAGCGTGAGATGTATGCCGACGGAGACTTCCGGATGTCGCGCGAGGATTTCCACCGCTTCCTGGTACCAGGGACACGCAACCATAACCGACGCGGAGACGGGGATACCAGATTCCGCCACACGCTCGAACGCCATATTGACGGCATGGCACATCCCGATGTCGTCGCATCGGACCAGGACCTCTTTTGCCTGTGACCACGCGGGCTGCCCGGCACACACACAAAGGATCCCCGCGACGAACGCAGTCATCGTCATCACCGATCTCCGCCACCCCGCCGGTCCGGGATGGGCGCGCCCGGCCTTGTGCCCCAGCGTGTCTTTGGTCAGATGGTTCATTCAGTGTGCTCCTGCATCATAGGTGATTCTGTATACAGCTCCCGCTTTGTCGTCGGAGACCAGCATCGCCCCATCCGGCATGACCAGTACGTCAACCGGCCGTCCCCATGCCTTCCCCTCCCGAAGCCACCCGGCGGCAAACGTCTCGTAGCGCACGGCACTATCCCCCTTCAGCCGGACCATCGTTATCCTGTATCCGATCGGGACACTCCTGTTCCACGACCCGTGCTCCGCGATAAAAATCTGATTTCTGTAGGTCTCAGGGAACATGGAACCGGTGTAGAACTTCATCCCGAGCGCTGCAACGTGCGGTCCGAGCTCCTGCACAGGGGAGATGTACTCATTTTCCGGGTGTTCCGTATGGAATTCCGGATCTTTGATCCCGGCGCCGTGGTAATAAGGAAATCCAAAATGGAGTCCTTTCCGTGACGCATGGTTAAGCTCGTCCGGTGGAGCGTCGTCGCCCAGCCAGTCCCGCCCATTATCCGTGAACCAGAGATCTCCGGTCAGAGGGTGAAAATCAAAGCCCACGGTATTTCGCACACCGGAGGCAACGATTTCCAGTCCGGTCCCATCAGCCCGGACCCGGGTAATTGAGGCATACCGGGGATCATCCCGCACGCACACATTACACGGAGCGCCGACGGGAACATAGAGCAGGCTGTCCGGGCCGAACCTGATGTATTTCCAGCCATGGTGACGGTCGGTCGGGAATGAATCGTTGAGGACGAGGGGCGCGGGCGGATTCCTGAGCCGCCCTTCGATCCCGTCGAATCGCAAGATCCTGCTCACCTCTGCGACGTAAAGAGACCCATTGCGAAAGGCGACCCCGTTCGGCATATCAAGCCCCTTCGCGATCACGATGACTTCATCCGCTCTCCGGTCTGAATCCCGATCAACAACCGCATACACCTTATCTGCGTCGCGGGTGCCCACAAAGAGGACGCCGCCCGGGCTCAGCGCCAGGGAGCGGGCGTTCGGGACCCGCGCGTACAGGGCGATACGGAATCCGGGCGGGAGGGTGATTGTCTCGAGCGGGAGATCTCCACCGGCGTCGCCCGGAGCCCCGCACCCTGTGTCCAGGGCAAGGAGGAGAATGAAGAGGGAGAGGGACACGTTCGTGCACACACGGGCCATGGTCATTCAGCGGAAGCGGGCCGGCTGACGGCCTTGTCGAGGACGGCCTGATTGATCAGCCCGTTCTCTCCGGGGCTCACCGGCTCCCTGTTGTTCAGGATACACTCTGCAAAGTGAGTGATCTCTTCGATGTAGAGATTCGGAACCTCAATCTCCTCGACCCTGGATTCCCCCGGTCTGTCCTCGTGGCCGCGTTCAACGGTCAGCCGCAGCGCGGTGGACCCGATGGTAAACTGGGAGGCAGACAGCACACCGTCAGTCCCCATGATCTCCAGCGAGGTTCTCTTGATCGGTGAGTTAAACGAGCAGAAAATCGATCCGATTACCCCCCGGGAGAACCGCAACTGGATATGTGCGAGGGATTCTGTCCGGGTCTCATCCGGCCAGGGATAGCATTCGCTCCTTACGCTTACCACCTCGTCATCGAGCACGAACCGGAGCGTGTCAAGACAGTGGACACCGATATCATACACCGGACCTCCTCCCGCGACAACTCTATCAACGAGCCAGGTCCTGTGGCTCAGGCGAGCATCATACACAAAATCGGCCCGGGCAAATCCCACCTGACCCAGCTCCCCGGAACGGATGATATCGCGAATCCGTCTGGCCAGCGGGGAAAAACGGATCATATGACCCACCATCAGTTTCACGCCGGCTGACGCGCAGGCACGAATCATCTCCTCCGCCTCGCGGGCAGTTATCGCCATCGGTTTCTCGACGAGCACATGTTTGCCTGCATGAGCGGCGGCGAGAGTTTCAGGGTAATGAGCCGCGTTGGCGGACACGATGAAGACAGCATCGACCTCCGGGTGCGAGACGAGTCGCTCCACGGAGTCAAAGCCGAGCGGAACCCCGAACTCGCGGGCCTTTTCCCTGGCCTCGGCCAGCGACCGCTTCTGAAGCGCAATGAGCTCCGTGTTTGGAGAGGCCTGGATCGCCGGCGCAATTGCCTTCTCCGCAAATCGTCCGAAGCCGATGATTCCGAATCGCACTTTCCGAGGACCTGTCATGACGCCGGTTCTCCTTTGCGCTGAGAGTGGATGTCGCCGGCCCTCTTCGCGTCGATCGCTCCGGTGACCCGCTGATAGATGAAGAGCGCGATCGCCGCCAACAGCCCGATTCCCGCGAAGTAGTACCAGATTACGTGGGCGGATGCGTACGCGGCCGGAATCTGCTCCGGCGCGATCGTGCGGGGGTCGGGACAGTATGTCGAGAGAAGGTATCCGGAAATCCCGAAGCCGAGGATCGCGGAGAGAAATGAATGCAGGTGGCCGAATCCCAGGTACATTCCCTCCTCCCCCTTCGGGGCCTGGAGCGAGAAGAATTCCAGATACCGTGGAGAGATGAAACACTCCGCGAGTCCCTGGAGTATGATGCCTGCAATCAGCGTGACTGTGACCGGGTGTGCGGTGAGTCCGAACGGCAGGTGGACCGACGGGCCGGTAACAGACGCGAGCCAGGACGCGGACGCCATACAGAGCGCCGACAGGGGCATGATCATCATACCGATGTTCATGGATGTAATGGCTTTTCTCCGCTTCATCAGATGGGTAACAAGGACCACGCAGGCCACAACGACGAAGGGATTGACGTTTGCGATCCATTCAGGCGCCGCGGTCGGTCCGACTGTCCGAAGGACATACTTCGGCATTGTCGCATACATCTGCTGCTGAATGATCCAGAAGCCGGCCACAATGACAATGAGCGTCACGAGACGAATGTTCGTCACCACCCTCACGAACCCGCGCCAGGTCTCCCTGAGGGACTTTCCTTCCCGCTGGAGGCTCAAGCCCCGGAAGAAGAAGAAAACCGTAATGACCGCCAGGAATGTCATTCCCGCGGAAAAGAAATTCACGTATTCGACGCCCAGATCGATGCGGAGCGGGTACGCGATCGATTTTCCGGAAAACGAGCCGACATTCACCATGCCATAGAAGATGGAAAAGGCACGCGCCCGGTTCGAGGAATCCGACGTCTTTGCGACCGTCCCGGTGATGATCGATTTGATGAACGACCCGCCGAACATGAGCACGACGATTGCCGGAAGGACGGTCGCTTTGTACGGCATCGCCCCCAGCACGAAATAGCCGATGGTCAACAGCGTGAATGCAAGGATGATGGCGGGACGGAACCCGATCCGGTCGGCGAACGCGCCGGTAAAAGGAGGGAGAAAGTAGACTCCCGCTGTGAAGACCCCGGATATCCATGCGGCGTCAACATCATCAAACCCAACCACGTTCGTGAGATACAGGGTGATGGAGATAAACATTGCGTAATAGGCCGCACGCTCGAACAGTTCCACCGCGTTTGCGCTCCAGAACGCAACGGGGAACCTCCAGGTCGAACCGCCTCCTCCCGCCGGGGATTGCATCATTCGTTCTCCAGTTTAGGTTCTTCCACCAGTGCAGCCGCAGTCCGCCGGGGTCGATTCCACCGGTAGATCAATACAGCAGGTATCAGGAAGGCCAGCACGCCAAGGATGAGCTTCATCTCAAACCCTGTCGGGTCTGCAACCGCCGCGCTCGGCACAAAGGCCACGAGAAGGACAAATGCGGTCATCAGGAAGCCTGTCCCTCCCGCGAGATAGCAGACAAGATCGCTCCGGATCCCTCCCGGTTCAGCGGTGAACCTGGCCGGTGACCGACGAATCAGGAGAAGCGCGGCAAACATATAGAGATAGGGAACAAGCTGCAACACAACGGTCGTCTGCAGGAGAATCAGGTACATGTCATGGACGGTCGCGCCTATGGCGTTGACAATAATAAACAGGCTGGACGCCAGGCCCTGCACTACGAGCGCCACATGCGGGGTATTGTATTTTTGATGAAGACGTCCGAAGGCCGGAGGAAAGAACCTGTCGAGCCCGATCACGAAGGGGATCCGTGCAGCCCCGGCCAGCCATGCGGAGGTGTTTCCTCCGGCATTGAGGCTCATCAGAATCGCGATCGGGAGAACCACCCAGAGAATACCAAGACTCTCCGCCGCCTTCTGGACCCCCTGCAAAATGCCGTCGATCACGCCGATATCTGCCGCCGGGATTGTCGCCTGAAGCGCAAACGTCGTCAGGAGATAGAGGACTACGGTGGACATGCCTGCGATGAAGATTGCCGAGCGGATCGACCGTCGGGGATCCTTGATCTCTTCGCCGAGCACCGGCCCCAGTTCGAGTCCCACATAATTGAGACAGACAACACTCAGAAGCGCCAGCGTCTGCCAGTCCCCGTGAGGGATCAGCGAGCCGGCACTGAACGCGGTTGCGGCACCGTTGAGATTGAGCGCTACAACGGCGATCCCCAAGATGAGGAGAGTTGTCACGAAGGTCCCGACCGCGCCGACGTTTTGCACCCACTTCCCCACCCCGAGTCCGACGATGTTCAGGCCGGTGATGCCCCAGAGCAGCGCAAGCGAGAATCCGGCGACGAACAACGGACTCTCGCCAAGGCCTGCCGTGAGTTCCCCCCCGGCAAACGCGGTGAATCCCGCGATGTACATCAGGAGCGTGGGAATGTAGAAGATGTTGTTTGCCCAGTAACACCAGCCGGAGACGAAACCGTGGAAATCCCCGAATGCGGCCCTGGTCCAACGGTAGATTCCCCCTTCCTGCGGCAGACGTGATGAGAGTTCCAGCACACTGACCGCCTGAGGGAGGAAAAAGAGAAAGAAGGCGGCGATCCAGAAGAAGAGCGCCGCAGGACCGATACCCGCGACGACAGGGACGCTATTGAGATTGACGAGGGCCGCGATCAGGAAGAGAGTGAGGTCCGCCCGTCCGAGGACGCGGGTGAGGTGGGGGCGCTCGTTTTTCAATTCCCTGGATCAGCTCCTGGCTTGAGAGAGGTTCGGAAAATATTGGACATTCACCGCTCAAAATCAACCTCTCCCCCGCTCCGACTTCGACCGTTCGAGCAGGTCGCTGACCACGGCGGCCATCCGCGTGAAGTGGCTGCCGCGCCAGTACACTCTGTCACAGCCACCGCAATGGAAGAATTCGTCGTAGGCGTCGCGGACTCTTTCCGGGAGTCGAGCAAGGACCTGAGCCCTGGGGACGCTCGCAAGGACCGTGTTGCATCGAAGGCACCTGGAGAATGGCCGCGCTGCGTCAACGAGATCAAATCGGTGAATCACCTCCCGGAGCTGGTCGAGCGGAGTTTCAGATGCCACGGCATGTTTTCGTACAAGGCCGGGCTGCGCGAGAAGCCGCCGATCCCTGCTCAGGAGCGCCCGCCGCTGGTCCAGAGAAATCCGGATCAGCTCGTCATCCTGGTAGTCTCCGCGGTAGAGGGTATCAAAGCCGACCATCCGGAGGAAGGAAGCAAGCTTTCCGAGATGGACGTCGCAGACAAACCGTGGGTTCCTCAGTGGCATTCCGGCAACGGGACCCGCACCGGAGATGTCGAACGACTCGAAGACAGGGTAGACCGCGATCCGATCACCGTCTTCCACAGGGGCCGTGAACCGGACAGGATCCCCGTTGCGAAGGACCAGGTCCACCTCGTCGGTCGGAACTCCACGCAGGACTATCAGATCCGCCATCGAGAGAGGCGGACAAAACGGCACGGTCACCGTTTCATACCTCTCCTCGCGCGGCAGGTGATCATTCAACTCCGCATAAAACCGAACGCGCGCTTCGCTCATTGCCTACGGACCCGTCGCCGGCTGTGACGGAGAGACCGGTTGACGAATTGCGGTGCCCACAATTCTCCGCCGGGCCGGGGCGGGGAATTAGAGGGTTGACGCGATCTTCACGAACCGCTGATACGGGATGGCCGCCCACGTCTCAGCCTTTACTGCACCGAGCGACATCGTGATCATGGATACTTTTGCAGCGACCTCTTCGTTCGGCGCCTCGAAGATATCCATGAAATCAAATGGACCGAGAAGGGCATAATGCTCGATCCACTTCACTTCCGGGCACTTTGTTTTCACCGTTTCAAACCATGCACGGCCAATGTGCTCCCGTTTGTGCGGATCGCCAAGGCCCTGCGAGGAGAGTGTGGTCATGAGGATGAATGTGCTCATGGCAGCCTCCATCAGTTGTGGGGAGAATCTGCGCTCAGACAGCATTGAACAGCAGAGTCACACTGCACGAAACGATCAGAATCCTGATCCTCTATTCCGGGATTTCAGTCCAGGGGTGCGCGAACCCCAACGGCCTATTAGTCCCATCCATGCCGGCCCGGGGAAAAAGAAGGGGGGGACCTTGCACAAAGGACGCTCCGCCCTCGGCCGGTCCCCCCGGAAATGCGCGATCAGGTTATCCCCGGGCGCGGGCTCCAAGCTGACGATCGACCATCAGTAACATGGCGGGGCTGTCGCCGACCCGTTTCATCAACTCGACGATCTCCGTGGCATTCTTCTCCTCCTCCACCTGTTCCCTGACGAACCACTGGAGTTCTACTTGCGTCGCATAGTCCTTTGACTTCACTGCAAGTTCATAGAGCCCGTGGATCGAAGCGGTGACCCCCTGCTCATGTTTCAGGACTTCCTGAAACACGTCAAACGCGCTCTTGAACTCAGCCGGCGGCTTCTCAATTCCATGGAGAAGCGCCCTCCCACCTCTGGCCTGGAGGTAGTCATGCAGTTTCATCGCATGCTCGGTCTCCTCCTGCCACTGGATACGGAGCCACTTTGCGAAACCAGGCAAATTCTGGGCCTCACAGTAGGAGGACATGGAGAGATAGAGATATGCCGAGGCAAATTCCTTCTGGATCTGGACATTGAGGGCGTCGACAAGTTCTTTGGTGAGCATAGGGCTCCTCTTCGTTTCTGGATGGGGTTTCTCCTTACAAGCTACCAACAGATGTCAAAAAAAGCAATCAACGATCAGCATCAACCCGTCGCCAAGTCGAATACCGTAGCAATGCCGTCGACGCACAGGGTGCCCGGGGGGATGATCAAATGACCTCTCCCCCTCCGCACTTCCCCCTCATGCCGTTTGAGGTCAGGATCCCAAAATAGTCACAACGGCCACACAGGTGAATGAAGACCCACATTGATTGCACAGAGGAACCGATTCTGCTATCTTGGTTGATGATGACTCGCCTATGCCTCACGGCCCTGGTACTGCTGGGAAGTGGAGCCCTGTCGGACGCCCAGCAGGCGGTGGTACCGGCGTGGCCGGGAACAGCCGGGTGCCGGCTCAAATCCACCGGGACACCTACACCAGGACCGGCGGCACCTGCGACGCTGGCAAGCGCATCTATCGACGTCGTGTACTACACACTCGACCTCCGCATCTCTGTCACGCCGGCCTACCTTGAGGGATCGGCCGGCCTCACCGCCCGCTGTCTGGCCGATACGGTCTCGTCAATCATCCTTGACCTCTCCGGACCGATGCGGGTCGATTCCGTCATTGCCGGCTCGAAGCGCACTTCCTTCATACGGTACAACCAGGCGGTGGAGATCCTTCTCGACCGGACCTACCAGAAGAACGAGACAATCAGGGCCGTTTTGTTCTACCAGGGGATTCCTTCACAATCAGGCTTTGGAAGTTTCGTGTTCGCCGCCCATTCCGGAGTTCCCTGGGTCTGGTCACTGAGCGAACCGTACGGCGCCCGGGACTGGTGGCCCTGCAAAGACCATCCGTCGGACAAGGCCGATTCAGTCGATATTCGTATTCGGTGCGACGCGCGATTCAAAGTCGGCTCCAACGGCAGGCGACTGGCCGTCGTGAACAACGGAGACGGCAGCGCCACCACCACATGGTCGGAGCGGTATCCGATTGCCCCGTACCTGGTCTCCGTGACCCTCACCAATTTCGAAGAGTTCACGAACTGGTTCCGGTATTCGGCAACCGACTCCATGCCGATCCTGAACTACGTGCTTCCGGAGCACCTCGGCGCTGCCCTCTCTTCCCTCCCGAAAACAGTGGACATGCTCGAAATCTTCTCGAACTCCTTCGGCCTCTATCCTTTCATCGCCGAAAAGTACGGGCACTGCGAATTCGGCGCGGGCGGCGCGATGGAGCACCAGACGATGACCTCCACCACCACTTTCAACGAAATCACGATTGCGCATGAACTGGGCCACCAGTGGTTCGGAGATCTTATTACCTGCGCGAACTGGCATGAGCTCTGGCTGAACGAGGGATTCGCAACATACACCGAGGCGGTTTACCTTGAGAAGCAGTACGGACCGGCCTGGTACAGATCGCACATGCAGGAGCAGATGAACGACGCCCTTTCCGCGGAAGGGACGCTCTATCTCCAGGATACAACAAGCGTTCGGGACATGTTCGCGAACTCTCGGGTTTATGCCAAAGGGGGCGCGGTGCTTCATATGCTCCGCCACGTCCTGGGCGATTCCACGTTTTCCAGGGCACTCCGCGCCTACGTCGCTGATCCACGGTTTCGCTTCGCAGTCGCCACAACGCGGGACTTCCAGCAGGTCTGCGAGGCTGTCTCGGGACAGTCCCTCGGGTATTTCTTTGATGAATGGGTCTTCGGAGAGAAGTATCCCGTTTACACGTTCTCCTGGAAGACATGGAACGAATCCGGTCAGGATTTCGCGAGCGTCACGATCGATCAGGTAACGCGGACAGACAACCCACGGTTCTTCACCATGCCCGTGGACATCCAGATGAAGGCGGCCGGGTGGGATACGACAATCTCGGTGATGCATCAGTTCAGCGGTCAGGTGTTCCAGTTCGCATTGCCCGCCCGGCCCGATTCCGTCATCCTCGACCCGGGAGACTGGGTGCTGAAACAGGTTCTGCCCAGCGAGGTCACCCTGCCGCAGGAGATCATACTCATGCAGAACTATCCGAACCCGTTCAACGCCGGGACAGTAATCGTATACAGACTCCCCTCGCGTATGCAGGTGAATCTCCGTGTGTTCAACGCCCTCGGACAGCAGGTCGCCACGCTTGTGGATGAGCGGGAAGAGCCGGGTTCCAGATCCGTGCAGTGGGATGGAAGAAGCGACCGGGGCGTGCCACAGGCTTCGGGCACATATCTCTATCGCCTCGCCACAGAGAAAGGCGTCCGGACGGGAAAAATGGTCCTTGTCAGATAACAGACACGTACCTCGAATGACACCACACACACGCACTGCGTTTATCACCGGAGCGTCATCAGGAATAGGCGCCTCCTTCGCACGCCGCTTTGCACGCGACGGGTACAATCTCATCCTTCACGGACGAAGAGAAGTCCTTCTGAAGGGACTCTGCGAAGACCTGGCCCGGACCTGTGGAGTAAAGACAGAGTATCTGCTCGGCGAGCTCTCAAACCCGGATGACATCCGGAGGCTCGAGGAACGCATCCGGACGATCCCCGATCTCTCCGTTCTGGTCAATAACGCGGGCAGTGCGACTATCAATCACTTCTCTGAGGAAGAGATTGACGGGCAGGAGGCGATGATCAGGGTACACACGATTGCGCCCATCCGGTGTACGCACGCCGCCCTCCCGGGAATGATGGCACGCCATGAAGGGACGATCATCAACGTCGCCTCGACCGCGGGGTTCATGGTCTCCCCCGGCAGCGCTGTCTATTGCGCCGTGAAAGGGTTTTTGATAAGCTTCAGCGAATCCCTCCACCTCGAGGTAAAGACAAGCGGAGTGCGCGTCCAGGCGCTCTGCCCGGGCTTCACGCGGAGTGACTTTCACGAACGGCTCGGGTACCGGGTGGGCAAAGAGTTCTTCAGAGGATTTTTCTCTCCGGACTTTGTTGTCGCGGAGTCGCTGCGGGACGTCGCAAAGGGAAAAGTGGTCAGCATTCCGGGATGGCGATACAAGGCCAGCGTGGCAATCCGCCGCCTCCTTCCGGGGAGAGTTATGTATTGGCTGGTAGAGGTGTATGGCGCCAGGCAGAGAGCGACAAAGCGGAAGTTTCACACCCCCGGCTAACCCTCGCGGCCTCGCCGGTCAGCGTCCGCGGACTGCAAGTTTCCCGACGGCGCCGGCCCCCATCGTGGGAAGATCTGCTCTCTTCCGCCAGAACAGGTATGCAGCGACTGAGCCGGCAAGAGCGGTAGCGGCGCCGAACTCATCGATGAAGTAGGCGGTCACTCCCGTCGCAAGCGTGATTGGAGTGAAGAGAACCTGTATGAGGCCGTTGTGGCTGGCATGCATGATCGCGCCAGTCCATAGACTGCCCGACTTCAATCGCAGCCAGGCGTAGATGATGCTCGTGGACGTCAGGAGAAGGGTGAAGCAGACGAGATTGTACCAGACCGGCGTCTCATTCCCGTAGATCCCCGCGATGATCATCGGATAATGCCAGACTGACCAGACGATCCCTCTTGTCAGTCCTGCCGCGGTAAATCCGTAGTGCGCCGCAACTTCAGGCACCATATAGCCCTGCCACCCGATCTCCTCGCCGAGCGCAAGCAGAAGCCCGGGGACGATCGCGCCCTGCAAGAACCTTGTCGCCCGGGGAATGATCTTTTCTGGAAGGAGGTCTCCCAGACCGAGGCTCCAGACGAGCCCGTAAGCCAGAAGAGTGTAAAGGAAGGGGACAAGGACGCTCCAGATCTGGTACCGCCACGCGCCCCATCGCCAGCCGAAAGGAGCGGTCTCCTTCCGAAATAGCAGTTTCATAATCATTGCTGCAACAGCGGGACTCCACATTCCCCCCAGCGCGTACAGCCCTCCCCCGCCTCCCATGCTACCCGACTGTATTGCGAGGTACTCGAACGGAGCGCTGATTCCGTACACAAGCATGACAAACAGACACACCTTCTGCCATGGTCGGGCGATCAGAGACATGCCGAACATTTCTTTCATACCCGCAGTGATTGTGAACCCAGAAGAGACCCTCACAGAGGGAGGCGGAGACCCCCCGAGCGTTTTGCATGACATTCATTCCGCCCGGCCGATCAGTGCACTCGAATGAGATACTCCCCTCTTGAAGGGGTATTCTTCATGGTGAGCAGGATCCGGTAGATCCGGTCTCCCCATGACGAGCGAAGCCTCTCGTCCGTTAGGCGGATCGGCTCGCAGCGAGCAGAAAACACCCCGGGGTCGTACTCGATCATGGTCGGTTGAGATTTCCCGCCCGGAGCTTCGGCCGTGAGCCGAACGCGTCCCTTGGGAAGCACCTCCGGAATGCAACAGGTCATCAGAGTCAGTTCAACCGGAGGTCCAGCATGTTCCAGCTGGTAGACATCACGGAGCCTCACTTCCCGGCCGCGGACGAGGGTGATTGTCCGCTCCCAGGACCTGATTCCGGCTCTCTTCGGGTAGGCGTGGGTGAGCTCAAGGGAGAGCGACGCAGTGCTGTCATCGGCGGCGTGCCGGACGTTCGTCGCGCGATAGTCCGCCCCGTTCTGCTGCATCACGCCGTTTACTGTTGGGAGATTGTGGTACGCGGACTGCATCGTCCAGATACTGTACCGGTCTTTCCCGAAGGTCTTTGCCGTGTACGTTTCGACCCCGATGTCGATAATCACCGGCGTGCCGTCGGCATAGACGACAAAGTTGCCGACGTCATTGTGATTGTGGCTCTCCGCGTTGTGCCCCCCTTTGGCAGCACAATAGAGTCCCGCCGACGATCCTTCGACCGACCGCGCCATCATCACCTGAATATCCGGGAGCCAGGTATCCCGCATCAGCAGCTCCCGCGGACGCGTTGCAAGGATCGTGTCGAGGGTGAACAATGCGGGCAGCACCCTTCCGAGGACGCCAAACATCCCCGCGAGTGGTGTGTGCCCGAGCCGTTGCTCCCGCGCAAGAAAGGCCCCGAAACCCACCATGGTCGAGTCGTGAATGCTCTTCCCGTACCGGAAGACCGTGCTCGCGTCAGGTTCGACTTTCGCAGGAGCGTCCGCAAAGTTCACGTAGTAGGGGCCTGTAATGTAGGCACGGGAGATATATCTGCCCATCTCCCCGATGAGAGGCCGATCGAAGATGTCAATCGCCCCGCCGGACGCGCCGGCAAGCAATTCCAGGCAGTCAAACAGGGATCCCCCCGCGCGGGTCCAATAGGACGGCCCCTCGTCACACCCGCCATCGGCAGGATACGGATTGAGAAAATTGTCGAGCACTCGCATGATCTTCAGGACAGACTGCGCCCGGCGTTCCTGGTCCCGCTCAAGAACAAGGACCGCCGTCAGCCAGTTGGAGCAGATCCAGGGGTTCCAGTTGTTCACCACTTCATCGAAGCCCATCCACCAGAAGTCATTCCGTGAGAGGTTCACATCAAGAATTCTCCGTTTGACTTCAATCTCAATACGCTGTGATATCAACGGAGACACACCGTCGAGAGAATCCTTGAGAAGATAGTAGGTCCAGGCGAGGAGGGAACCTGTTTCAGCGGCAAAAAGATCGACCGTGGGTTCCGTAACATCCGGCAGGCCGAAGCCCTGACGCTGCAGGCTCAGGTGCGCCGGGACGCCCCAGTATGTTTCTTCGCAGATTGTCCAGATCCCGTTTGCGATATCATCGAGGAATCTCCCTTTCCCCTCCATGCACTCTCCCAGAACGAGGTCTGCAAGTTGTTTCCTCCGTCCGAACGAAATACTCTGATACCGGCTCCGGTCGCCATTTCGTTGAAAATCAAGAAAGACCGACGCTTTCGGTGTCGCCCATTCGGCGCCGAGATGCTTTTCCGCCATTGTCACGGTCGCCGCGCGAAGGCGGGGGTCGAGCGATTCCCATGCGTGCCGCTCCGCCGCCCGCGGGAGAGGATGCCAGTCGTCAGCGGAGAGCAAGACAGCGGAGAGTCCAGCCTGTGTCATGGTTCCGGTCAGGAGATTCCGCTCCCCCGGATCGGCCTGCAGGGCCAGGCTCGACGCCGTCAGGAGCGCCAGCAGGAGGGCAAGAATGGCAGACCGCATACGAACGGAAGAGTGCAATCCACCCCGGCGATCTTTCATTGGCTCCCCCCCACCGGGAGGAATCGGATACTCGATATCCTGCGCTGGCTATCCACCGCTTTCCTCCTCCATAATCTCGGACGCGTTCTTCTTGACGAGATACCGTTTGACTTTCTGCGTGGTGGTCTTGTCAAATTCCCGGTCGCGGAGGTGAAATTTCCGGATATGCTTGAACGCAGCAACCTGTGCATTCACTTTCTCAATCTCACCGCTCATCACCTCCTTCATCAGCTGCGGCGTGATCTCGACCCCTCGGGTTTCCGCAAGCTCGATGAATGCTTCCGCATCAGGCACGATCTGAACGGCGATCACTTCCCCGTGTTTCGGGTCTTCCTCTCCGTACACCATGCATTCCAGGATGAACGCGCTCCTTTTGATAAGATCTTCCAGCTCTTCCGGGTACACGTTTTCCCCGCGTTTCGAGATGATCACGTTCTTCGATCGTCCCGCGATATGCAGGAATCCGTCAGGGTCCCGATAGCCGAGATCACCGGTCTTGAACCACCCGTCCTCGAATGTCTCGTCGGTTGCCCTCTGGTTCTTGTAGTACCCGAGCATGATATTCGGTCCTTTCGCCCATATTTCGCCGACCCCCTCCGGGTTGGGGGCGTTGATCTTCAGGATCACTCCCGGCAAGGGCATCCCGGCCGAGTCATCTTTGAACATCTGGAGCGCATTCAGGGTGAGAATCGGCGAGGTTTCGGTCAGCCCGTACCCCTGAATGAAGTTGAATCCGAAATCGCGGAGGCCCCGCGCCACCATCGGATCCGGAGCTGCCCCGCCCGCGATAAAGAGCCTGAGCGCGCCGCCGAACCGGTCGTGGATCTCCTTAAAGATTATCTTCTTCGAGTTCTTCCATCCGACCCGTTGCAGGACGTCCGTCGTCTTGATCAGCGGCTTGATCAGGAGTGCGGCGACCTTCTTCTCCTGAATCGATTTGTGGATCCGCTTGAACATCTTGTCGTAGAGAAGAGGAACTCCGAGCAGGATTGTCGCATGCGAACTCTGGAGGTCATCGACGACGGTTTTCAGCGACCGCGCATAGTAGACGGTACTCCCCCGGTACACCGGGCAGAGCATTCCGCATGTGCACTCATAGCTATGGTGCATCGGAAGGACCGAGAGGAACCGATCCGTGTGGTCAATCCGGATAACTTTCGTCATCGCCATCAGGTTTGAGGCGAGGTTGGCCTGACTGAGCATCACGCCTTTTGCACGGCCGAGGGATCCGGACGTAAAGATGATCTCCGCCAATTCGGTCGGCTTCACCGGGGGAAGCTCTTCCACCGCACACCCCGGACTCCTGGAGATCAATTCAGTCATCGAATAACTGCCTCCCTGGCGGCCGGGAAGGTCCATATTGATATACCATTTCAGCTTCTTCATGGAGGACCGGCGCTCGGAGAGTATCGGTTCAAACGCCTCCGAATAGATGACCGCCACCGAGTCCGATTCATGGAGGATGTTCAGGATCTCGTTGATGGCAAGATTGCGGTCGACGGGACAGATGACATAGTCGAAACACATTCCCGTCAGATATGCCAGCGCCCACTGGACCCTGTTTTCCGCGATCAGGGCGATATGGCTGCGTTCCCTGATCCCGAGCTTTCGAAGTGCTGTTCCGAATTTAAGGATGGAAGAGAGCAATTCCGCGTAGGTCTGGCGGGGTATTGGAGTTTCCTTGAGATCCTCCAGCGCAACAGTATGGCCGAATGCGCGGGCCGATTGCACGACCATGTCCTGGATGGAGGTTATCGTGGGAACCGTGTTGAGCTTTATGTCGCTGCGCATGGTTGTCCAGAGGGTTGTGGGACGGGAGTAGGGACAACGGACCGGGGTCCGTTGTCGAGGAAGAACAGTGTGCGGCTCCCCGCAGTGGCCGGATATTCCGGGTGCGGTCCGGGCCGCCTGCGCGGGTGCCTTCAGGCCGCGGCGCTCTCTCTGTGCGGCGCGCGGCGGGATGGTGTACAGCTGGCAATGGTGCCGGGGCCGGGAGCCCTCAGATCTTCACTGGGTCCGCGAATGACGCAAGCTTTTTCGCTGATGCCTTCTCAACATCGGCATGGAGGCTATTGCCATGAGAGTCCATCGTCACGATGGCGGGAAAATCCTTCACGCGAAGATGCCACATTGCCTCCGGGATCCCAAATTCGAGGAAATGAACACCCTCGACCGCTGTAATGCACTTGGTATAGTACTGGGCGGCACCGCCGATCGCGTTGAGGTAGACGGCGCCGTGCTCTTTCAGGGCCGCGAGTGTCTTCGCGCCCATCCCCCCCTTGCCGATCACGGCACGGAGACCGAATCGCCTGATCACGTCGGCCTGATACGGCTCCTCCCGGCCGCTCGTCGTGGGACCGGCCGCATTGATAGCCCAGCCGTCTCCCTTCTTGAGCGCGACCGGCCCGCAATGGTACAGGGCGGCTCCCCGGAGATCAAGGGGGGCGTCATGGCTCATCAAATGATGATGAATCATGTCACGGCCGGTGTGCAGCGGGCCATTAAGCAGGACGACATCTCCGACCTTAAGGGCTCGAATCTGTTCCTCTCCCAGCGGCGTATTCAGCACAACTTCACGGCCGGTCAGGGGGAGCTTCTCCGCCCGCGCCATTCGGATTGCGGGCGTGTCATCCTTGTACAGCCACCGCTTGATGGCTCCGGTCCGGGCGTCAAGGATGACTCCGAGTCTGCGAAACGCCCAGCAATCATACGCGACGGAGACGAAGAAACTCGCCGGCAAACGGTTATACACCCCGATTTTGCATCCGATGAGCGTTGCCTCCCCGCCGAAACCCATCGTGCCAATACCCAGCGTGTTGGCGTTCTCCATGATGTAGGTCTCGAGCCGCGCGAGCTCAGGATTCTGATTGATATCATCGAGAGGTCTGAAGAGCTGTTCCTTGGCGAACGCATAGCCTGATGCCCGGTCCCCTCCCACCGCAACCCCGATCGCTCCGACGCTGCACCCGTGGCCCTGCGCCTGCCAGACCGCATGAAGAATACATTTTCGCACTCCGTCCAGGTTTCTATCGGCCCGGCCGAGTCCTTCGAGCGTCGTCGGAACAGAATACTGTATATTCTTGTTTTCGCATCCGCCTCCTTTGAGGATGAGCCTGACCTCGACTTCCGCATCGTTCTCCCATTGCTCGAAATGGACCATGGGAGTCCCGGGGCCGAGATTGTCGCCGCTGTTCTTCCCGGTCATTGAGTCGACAGAGTTCGGGCGGAGCTTGCCGAGCTTCGTCGCCTCGGCGACGGCCTCACGAATATCCGTCTTCATCAGGATCTGGTTTGCCCCGACGGGGGTCTTGATTTCGAAAGTCGGGAGCCCCGTATCCTGGCAAATCGGCGCTTCGTTGTCACAGGCCATGTCCGTGTTCAAAGCGATCATTTCGAGAGCCAGCATGGACTGCGTCCCGGGCGTTTCCCGCTGCATGGCATTCTGCATTGCCCGCCGGACATCGGGAGGGAGATTTGATGACGTTTCAACAACAAGGCGAAGAATGCTCTCTTTAAATTGTTCCATGGTCCACTCCTTGGTTCCAGTAGGTCAAACAGATCAGAGGTAATTCGGCCGTTGTTCATAGGGCAGCGGATCTTCATATCCCGCCCCCTGGAATCCCCGCAATCTCAACGCGCAACTGTCACAGAGACCGCATGCGCGTTCCTCATTGCGGTAGCACGACCAGGTCAGGTGAAATGGTGCGTTAAGTTCAAGCCCCTTCAGAACAATTTCTCGTTTCGTCATCCTGATGACCGGTGTCCGGATGGCAATACGTGTGTCCGGCTTAGTCCCGCGGGCGATGACCGTCTCAAATGCGTCATAGAATTCGCGGCGGCAATCGGGATACCCGGAAGAATCCTCTTCGACGGCCCCGATGTACAGGGCACTCGCGCCAAGAACTTCCGCCCAGCTCACCGCAACGGCAAGCATGTTGGCGTTCCGGAACGGCACATACGAGGTTGGAATCGCCTCTGCATTCAGATTCGCGGAGGAAACCGGGATACTCATGTCGGTCAGACTCGACCCCCCGATTCTGCCCAGGTGCTCCAGCGAAATCACAAGGCGGCGGGACACTCGAAAAAACCCGGCGAGGTCTGTGAATGCACGGAGTTCCCTCTCCTCGGTCCTCTGTCCGTAATTCACGTGAAGGAACGCACAATCGTTCGTCTCCGCGGCAATGGCGGCGGTAACACAACTGTCCATCCCGCCACTGACCAGAACGACCGCCAGGGGCCTTCCCATCAAACCCCTCGCTGCTCAGGATCCCAGATCAGTTTGTGCAGCTGAAGCTGCATTCGTACCTGTACGCCCTGTTCAAGAATCCACCCAGCAAGCTGGTCCGGCTCAAGGCGGCCGAACACGGGGGACATCAGGACCGGACAGCGACCTTCGATGCCCTTCTCGGCCATCATCGTCAGAGCCCAGTCAAAGTCTTCTCGGTCGCAGAGGACAAACTTCACCTCATCCCCCGGACGCAAATGCCCGACATTCTCCCAGAGGTTGCGCGACTCCATCCCGCTTCCGGGGCACTTAAAATCCACGATTCTGTGGACTCTGTGATCGACCCGGCTGATATCCAGGCTCCCGCTCGTCTCCAACAGCACCTCGTACCCCTCGTCGCATAGCTCAGTGAGCAGGTTGTACACTCCCCCCTGGAGAAGGGGTTCGCCACCTGTCACCTCCACGAGCCGGCACCCGCGCGCGCGGACCTCCCGGAGGATTTCTCCGGTTGACATCGGGCGTCCCTCGTGAAACGCGTACTCGGTGTCGCAATACGAGCAACGGAGATTGCAGGCTGTCAGTCGGACAAAGACACAGGGAAGGCCGGCGCGGGTCGATTCCCCCTGAATGCTGTGAAAAATTTCGTTGACAATGAGCTCAGGCATAGGGAGACAGTAAAGTACTTACTCCCATGGGGAAAATCAAGGAAGGCTGGTCAAACCGACTCGCGTGGCGTGGACAACCGAGAGGAGAGTTGCCGATTGCAGGAACCGGAAAACGCCGGTGAAATCAGGAGCAATATCGGCCCTTTCCGCCCGAAAACTCACCGGCGAATTCCTCAGGCAGGCTGATGGGCGGCACGTCGCTTCGCGAGGCAGTTGCTTATCGAGGCGAGAATAACCTCGGCGTCCGCCGGTTTCTGAAGGAAATCATCGACTCCGAATCGCTTTCCGGCGATAAGCGTCTCACGTTCGATCCGGGATGCAAGGTAGACGAACGGGATATCCCGTCCCTCCATATGTGTCTTCACCCACTGGTACAGGTCGAAGCCCTGCGCACCATTCTCAAAGTTCACTTCGGAGATCACAACATCGGGTGGAATCACAGTCAGTGTCTCCACTGCCTCCTCGAAGCTCGCCGCTCCCAGTGTATCGAATCCATATCGTTGCAGGGCGTCGGACAGAGTGGTCAGGACTCGTTCGTCCTGGTCGACGATGAGGACCAATTCCGCTCTCCGCCGACGCCCCACATCCTTGTTCTCCCCCGCGTCGTCGCTCGGAAAGCCGTTGGATCGAAGCGAAAGACGCAGGAGACGTTCATCAATGGCAGCCTGAAGATCCTTGCAGTCGCAATTGACCGGGTCGAGGCCGAGCACTTTGTCCGCGAGGCGTCGGGCTGCCTGAAACCGTGACATCCGGACGCAGTCTTCCGCCCGTTCAATGTAGTGCCGGATCTTTGCGCGGTGAAGCCGTTCTTTGGGCGTCAACCCCTCAAGATCATCAAGGTCTTCGCTGGCCTGGTGCAAGAATCTCTCACGTTCTGGTAGGTGACCCACGACTGGGTGTTATGAAGTTGGATATAAGATAGGCGATGGCAGGCGCGAGCGATGTGCCGTGTGTCACCCCGTCTCCGCGCGGGTGGTAGTCCAGTCACCACGGTGTGGTAATACGGAAGGATTGGAGGCCGTTTTACCCCCCTTCGGGGAGCTCAGGCCACACAGTCGGGGGGATTTCACGCGCAGAGTCCGGGCAACTCCAGGCCGCAACCGGGAGGGTCAATTCCCGAGAAAGCCGCCGAGGACCAGGCCAAGCAAGAGAAGTCCAAGTCCGACTCGATACCATACAAACACCATCATCGTGTGCCGGACAAGGTAGCGAAGCAGCCAGGCAATGGCGGCATAGCCGGCAAGTGCGGAGACGATTGTGGCGATGATCAGATTTCCGATTCCAAGTTGAAACACCGTCTCGTCGATCCTGAGCAGTTCGAACAGACCACTGGCCGCGACAGCCGGAATGCTGAGGAGGAATGAAAACCGCGCCGCCGCCTCACGAGTGTATCCGAGGAAGAGAGCGGCAGTCATGGTCGTCCCGGATCGGGAGGAACCAGGAATCAGCGCCAGGGCCTGCGCAAACCCGATAAGCAGCGCGCTCCATACTGACACCTGGTCCAGCCCTTTTCTCCGTGTCGACACTTTCTCCGCGATCCAGAGAATGAGGGCAAGAACGATGAGGCTCGCGATGATCACCCCGGTGGTTTTGGTGAGCACGCCCTCAATCAGATGTTTCAACGTGTAGCCGATCAGTCCGACAGGCAGGGTTCCGATGGCGATGCTGAAGGCAAGCCGGGTTTCCGGCGCGAGTCCGGACCACCCCGGATCTGACCTCGGGCCCCGAAGATCGCGCAGCACTGCTCGGGTCATGCGCAGGATGTCACCCCAGAAAAAGACAACCACCGCGGCAAGCGTCCCAAGCTGAATCACTGCAATGAATTGAGTCCAGGCCTCAGGGTGTTCCACGGAAATGAGCCCCAGGACTTTGCCTGCGAGTGTCAGGTGGGCGGTACTGCTGATCGGAAGAAATTCGGTGATACCCTGGATGAGACCGAGCAGAACTGCAACGAGAGAATTCAATGGTGCCTCAAGAGATGGTCAACTTGAATCAGTGAAATGAGCCGGGGAAAGATACGAAAAGGGGTCCGCAGAGACAACGTCGTCGACATCCGCGAGCGGAGAATGACGCTGATCACCTCACAACTTGCCACAGAGCTCCGTCAGGACGCCGAAGGCGGATTGCGGGTGGATGAACGCGATACTGTGACCCTCCGCCCCGCTTCGAGGCGCAGCATCAATCGTCCGAATCCCCTGCTCATTGATCTCGTTCAGGGCATCACTGACGTTCTCAACGGCCAGGGCAACGTGGTGGAGACCCTGCCCCCGCCTCTCGATGAACTTCCCGATCGGACCGTCGGGGGAGGTAGATTCCAGCAGCTCAATTTTTGTTTCCCCGATCCGAAAGAACGCGGTCTTTACCTTCTGGTCCGGGACCTCCTCAATCGAGTAGCATGGCGTCCCGAGAAGGCTCTCGTAGAACGGGATCGCTTCCTGAAGGCTCCGGACCGCGATGCCGATGTGTTCGATGTGTGTCGGTTTCATTGCGCAGTTCCATCAGATGGTGATTCGCTCGCGGTATTCGCCGAATACCGCCCTGAGGACGTCACAGATTTCGCCAACGGTGGANNCATGAGATTGGCGTCTCCCTCCGCTGCGCCGCGGAGCGCTGCAAGTGTTGCGGCCACCGCCGCTGCGTTCCGGCCGGCACGGACTGCCCGTACCGAATCAATTTGCTCTTGCTGCAGGCGGGGATCGACCCGGAGAAGATTGTCCGGCTGCTGCTCTTCTGCCCGAAAGCGGTTTACGCCGACGACGGTCCGGAGCCCCTGCTCGATCTCGCGATTGTATCTGTAAGCCGCCTTCTGGATCTCAGTCTGGACAAACCCCGCGTCGATCGCACCGACCATCCCTCCCATCCCGTCAATTTGTCGGATATACTCCTCCGCTTCCTCCTCAATGCGATCGGTCATCGCCTCGACGAAGTAGGAGCCGCCCAG
>DKBG01000249.1 GCA_002451155.1 Ignavibacteria bacterium UBA6906 | reverse complement strand
CTCGATGCGCACCTTGCGCAGCATCTGGCGCACGATCACCTCAATGTGTTTGTCGTTGATCTTCACGCCCTGGATACGGTAGACCTCCTGGATCTCGTTCACCAGGTATTCCTGGACGGCGCCCACGCCTTTGATCCTGAGGACATCATGTGGATCAATCGCGCCGTCGGAGAGCCGGTCGCCCGCGCGAACCACGTCGTTTTCCTGGACGAGCACGTGTTTCCCGAGCGGAATGGGATATTTCCGAACGTCTTTCCCGTCATGGCTGGTCACGATGACTTCACGTGCGCCACGCTTCTGGGCGCCGAAACTCACGATCCCATCGATCTCAGAGACCACCGCTGGATCGGAGGGACTTCGCGCCTCAAAGAGTTCGGTCACCCGCGGCAGGCCGCCGGTGATGTCTCGTGTTTTCCCGATATCGCGAGGAATGCGGACCAGGACCGTGCCTGCCGCGATCTCCTGCCCGTCGTTCACCGAGAGATGCGCTCGCGTGGGGACGATGTACTGCCCGGCCTTCTGACCTTTCTTGTTCAGGATCGTGACGCCGGGCGCCAGCGTGCGGTCGCGTGAGTCGATAACGACACGCTGGATATGTCCGGTCTGCTCATCATCGATTTCACGATAGGTGACATTCTCCTTCAGATCATGATACTTCACCGTTCCGGCATGTTCGGAGATGATCACCGCGTTGTACGGATCCCATTCATAGATGATCTCTCCGCGGGCAACCTGGGCCTTGTTCTTGACCAGCATCGTTGCGCCGTAGGGAACGTCGTATTTCGCCAGCATCCGGTTGTCATGGTCGAGCACGTTCACGATTCCGCTTCTCCCGATCACGATGATCTTGCTCCCGTCCTCGCCCGGAACCTCGAGGAACTTCACCCCGTCGTAGGCCACTTTCCCGTCGAACTTCGACTGGACCTGCGACTGAGACGCAATCAGACTGGCCGTGCCGCCGGTGTGGAAGGTCCTGAGTGTGAGCTGTGTGCCCGGTTCGCCGATTGACTGCGCGGCGATAATGCCGACCGTTTCACCCGGCTGGATAAGTCTGCCTGTGGTCAGGTTCCGGCCATAACAGAGTGCACAGACACCCCGTTTCGCTTCGCAGGTGAGCACCGACCGGATCTCGACGGTTTCGATGGATGTGTCGCCGATCTTATCCGCGGTCTCCTCATCGATGACTTCCCCGGCGCCGATGATGACTTCTCCCGACATCGGATTGATGACGTCATGGACCGTGACTCTGCCAACGATACGTTCGGAGAGCGGTTCCTTGATATCTTCGCCTTCCTTAAGGGCGCCGGTGACCACGCCGCGGATGGTGCCGCAGTCCTGGTCCGTGACGATGGAGTCCTGTGCAACGTCGACGAGACGGCGTGTCAGGTAGCCGGCATCGGCCGTTTTCAGCGCGGTGTCCGCCAGTCCCTTCCGTGCTCCGTGTGTCGAGATGAAGTACTCCAGGATCGAGAGTCCTTCGCGGAAGTTGGCAATGATCGGGTTTTCGATCAGTTCCCCGGTTGCACCGGAGAGGCTCTTTTGCGGTTTGGCCATGAGTCCCCGCATGCCTGCGAGTTGGCGCACCTGTTCTTTTGAACCGCGCGCGCCCGAATCCACCATCATATAGAGCGCATTGAACCCGTCACGGTGATGCTGCAGGGAGTCGAAGAGTTTCTCCGCAACGCGCGTGGTAGCCCGGGTCCAGATATCGATCACCTTGTTGTATCGTTCTCCCTTGGTGATGAATCCGCGGATATACTGGTTATCGACCTCATCAACGTTCCGTTGCGCGCGGTTGATGATCTGTTCCTTCTCATCCGGGATGACGACGTCGTCGATGCTGACCGACAGCCCGCCTGCGGTGGCATAGCGGAACCCGAGGTCTTTGAGCTGATCGAGAAACTCCGCGGTCCGCAGGTTCCCCACCGACCGGAACGCGGCGGAAATGATCTGGACAAGGCGTTTCTTGTTCAGCAGCTCGTTGATGAATCCGATCTCCTTCGGCACGATCTGGTTGAACGCAACGCGTCCTGTGGTCGTTTCGATTTTCTGTCCGTTCACCTTCACCGTGATGCGGGCGTGGAGTCCCACCTTCCCGTAGTGATAGGCGATCATCACCTCTTCCATGGACGCGAAATACATCCCCTCGCCCACGTCTCCCTTCCGGGACTTCGTCAGGTAGTAGCAGCCGAGCACCTGATCCTGTGTCGGCGTCACGATCGGAGCCCCGCTCGCGGGCGACAGGATATTGTGGCTCGAGAGCATAAGGATACGGGCTTCGAGCTGCGCGTCGAAGGAGAGGGGCACATGAACCGCCATCTGGTCCCCGTCGAAGTCGGCGTTGAANNGGCGCGGTTGAGCAGGACCGGGTGGCCGTCGATGATGTTTTCAAGGATTTCCCAGACCTCGGGTCCTTTCTTGTCCACAACCTTCTTCGCGCTCTTGACGGTCTTGACGATCCCGCGCTCGATCAGTTTCCGGATGATGAACGGCTTGAACAGTTCGACCGCCATATCCTTCGGCAATCCGCACTCGTGCAGCCGGAGTTCCGGGCCGACCACGATCACCGAGCGACCGGAATAGTCGACACGCTTTCCGAGAAGATTCTGACGGAATCGCCCCTGCTTGCCTTTCAGCATATCCGAGAGCGATTTGAGCGCGCGGTTGTTGTCGCTCCGGACCGCATTGACCCGGCGGGAATTGTCAAACAGCGAGTCAACGGCCTCCTGAAGCATTCGCTTTTCGTTCCGGAGGATGACGTCGGGGGCCTTGATGTCAATCAGCCGCTTGAGGCGGTTGTTCCGGATGATGACCCGTCGGTACAGATCATTCAGATCCGAGGTTGCGAACCTGCCTCCCTCGAGGGGAACGAGGGGACGCAGCTCGGGCGGAATAACCGGGATGATATCGAGCACCATCCATTCAGGTTTATTCAGGGGTCCGTCTTCCCGTTCACGGAAGGCTTCCACGACCCGGAGTCGTTTCAGGGCTTCCTGCTTCTTCTGGACTGAGGTTTCTTCGCGAATCTGCGCGCGCAACTCCGCCGCGAGGGTCGGAACATCAACCTGCCGGAGGAGGCTCTTGACCGCCTCCCCGCCGATCTGCGCGATGAACCGTCGCTTGTCCGTCGGTTCTAAATCGTCGTTGTTCTCAGGAAGTGTGGCAAGAATCTCGTAGTACTGTTCTTCCGAGATCAGGTCCTTCTTCTGAAGCCCTGTCATGCCCGGATTGATCACCACATAGGATTCGTAGTAGATGACCTTTTCCAGGTCCTTGGTCGTCATGCCGAGGATATAGCCGATCTTTGTCGGCATGGAACGGAAATACCAGATGTGGACGATCGGAACTGCGAGGGCGATATGTCCCATGCGCTCGCGCCGGACGCTCTTTTGCGTGACTTCCACGCCGCACCGGTCGCAGATAATGCCCCGGTACCTGATCCTCTTGTACTTGCCGCAGTGACATTCCCAGTCGCGCACGGGGCCGAAAATCTTCTCACAGAACAATCCGTCTTTCTCGGGCCGGAACGACCGGTAGTTGATGGTCTCCGGCTTGGTGACCTCGCCGTGCGATCGGGCGAGGATCATATCCGAGGATGCCAGACTGATTACTATCCTGCTGAAGATTTTCTTGGTGTCTCGTTCGTGATGCAACAACGCCATTGTGCTTCCTCCAGACTTCGTGTGTGTGACTGCGCCCCGGGGTCTCCCGGGGGGCAGGCATCAATCCAGCTTCACGTCCAGCCCGAGTCCCATAAGCTCGCGGATCAGAACGTTGAACGACTCAGGGACGCTTGCCTCGGGCAGATTGTCGCCCTTGACAACGGCCTCATAGACTTTTGCCCGGCCGGAGACATCGTCGCTCTTGACGGTCAGTATCTCCTGCAGGACGTGGGCAGCCCCGTAGGCTTCGAGGGCCCAGACCTCCATTTCGCCGAACCGTTGTCCGCCGAACTGCGCTTTCCCTCCCAGGGGCTGCTGGGTAATCAGCGAGTAGGGCCCGATGGATCTGGCATGGATCTTATCGTCGACGAGGTGGGACAGCTTCATCATATAGATCATCCCCACCGTCACCGGCTGATCGAACATCTCTCCTGATCTTCCGTCGTAGAGTTCCGTGCGGGAGCTTGTATTGAGGTTGGCCTTTCTCAGCTCTCCCTGCACATCCTCCCATGTCGCGCCGTCGAAAATAGGCGAGGCGAACTTCACGCCCAGCTTGCTAGCCGCCCAGCCGAGCGCTGTTTCGTACAGCTGCCCGAGGTTCATACGCGACGGAACGCCGAGGGGATTCAGCACGATATCAACTGGCGTCCCGTCCGGCAGGAATGGCATGTCCGCCGCTGGAACGATGCGGGAAACGACGCCCTTGTTTCCGTGCCGTCCGGCCATCTTGTCGCCCACGGAGAGCTTTCGCTTCTTCGCAACATAGACTTTCGCCAGCTGAACCACACCCGGCGGCAGTTCATCGCCGAGCTGGATCTTGTTCTTTTCGTGCCGGAATTCCTCTTCGATTCCCTGGAGTTTGTCAGCGTACCCGGTATAGATCTTGTTGATCAGCCCGTTCTTTTTCTTGTCCTCCACCCAGTCACTGTTAAAATCGAGCTTTTCAAGCACTTCGCATTCGTTCAGGTTCTCAACGCGGAACAGCGTGCCGCTGCGGAAGACCATATTCCCATCCGTGTCCCGCACACCGACCGATTTCTCCCCGTCGAGGACGATGGACAGTTTCCGGATAAGTTTTTCCCGGAGGTCTGCCGTGATCTTCCGGCGCTGCCGGTCGAGGGCGTCGCTCCTGCGCTTGTCCTCCTTTTTCGACTCGGCGTCCTTCTTCTTCCGGCTGAACAGTTTCGTGTCGATGACGACACCTTTCATGCCGGGAGGAGCCTTGAGGGAGGCGTCTTTCACATCGCCGGCTTTCTCGCCGAAGATTGCTTTCAGGAGCTTCTCTTCCGGGGTCGGGTCGGATTCTCCTTTCGGGGTGATCTTCCCGATCAGAATATCCCCTTCGATCACCTCCGCTCCAACACGGACGATTCCGTTCTCGTCGAGGTCCTTTGTTGCCTCTTCGCTCACATTCGGGATTTCGCGGGTGAGTTCTTCTTCGCCCCGCTTCGTGTCCCGGACCTGGAGTTCGAACTCCTCGATATGGAGTGAGGTAAACGCGTCGCCGGACACCAGCCGTTCGCTGAGGATGATCGCGTCTTCGAAGTTGTAGCCGTTCCAGGGCNNTCCCATCAGTGCGCGGTTGGCATCGTCATGCTCGAGGAAGGGAATCAGCCCTGCCGCGGCGCTAACGATTTGATTCGGCGCCACGTCCATGTACTGAGCGTCTTCCGGTTTCACGACCGGGAAGTCGCCTTCGGAGCGGGCTTTGACGCGGTCGCTTTCAAACTGACCGCGGGACCCGAGCGGAGCGTTCGCCTGCGCGATGATATAGTTGTCCTCCTGTTCGGCGGTGAGGAAGTCGATCTCATCGCTGACCCGGCCGTTTTTCACCTTCCGATACGGAGTTTCGATGAATCCGAACTCATTCACGCGGGCGTGGATGCAGAGCGAGGAGATGAGTCCGATATTCGGTCCCTCCGGAGTCTCGATCGGGCAGAGGCGGCCGTAATGCGTATAGTGGACGTCCCGGACCTCGAACCCGGCCCGTTCGCGTGTCAGACCTCCGGGGCCGAGGGCGGACATGCGTCGCTTGTTCGTCAGTTCGGCCAGCGGGTTCGTCTGATCCATGAATTGGGAGAGTGGGTTGGTCCCGAAGAAGGCATTGATCACGCTGGTGATTGTCCGCGCGTTCACCATGTCCTGCGGGGTCAGGCTTTCGTTATCCCGGATATTCATCCGTTCGCGGATCGTCCGGGCCATGCGTGCAAGCCCGATGTTGAACTGCTGCGCAATCTGCTCTCCGACGGTCCTGACCCGGCGGTTGCCGAGATGGTCGATGTCATCAACCGAGCGCCGCTTCTGCTGCAGCTCAATGAGATAGTTGATGATTGCGATAATGTCCTGTTTGGTCAGGGTCGTGGTCGTGACCGGGACATCAATGCCGAGCTTGCTGTTCAGCCGGTAGCGACCCACATCGCCGAGATCATACCGCTTCTCGTTGAAAAAGAGGCGGTCGATAAGGTTCTTCGCGGTTTCGAGATCCGGCGCGTCGCCGGAGCGGAGCTGCTTGTAGATGGCTCCGAGCGCATCTTCCTCCGTGCGTACGAGATCTTTGGAGATAGTTTTGGCGATGACCGATTCCTCGTTTCCTTCCTGGCGGAGGAAACGGATCTTCCGGACATTGGCCTTTTTGATCCTCTTGATGTGCTCCTCATTGAGGACCGCATCCTTGTTGATAAAGATCTCGCCCGTCTTCTTATCGAACACATCGCTGCAGATGATGCGGCCCTCGAAATCGCGCAGGTCGGCTTTGGCGACGTCAACCTCTTCGACGAGGTTAAAGAGCTCGAGGATTTCATCGTCCGAGGAGTACCCCAGCGCACGCAGGAGCGTGGTCACCGGGAACTTCTTCTTCCGGTCGATGTACGCATACATCACGTTGTTAATATCGGTCGCGAACTCGACCCATGATCCGCGGAAGGGAATGATGCGGGCCGAGTAGATCGGCGTCCCGTTCGGATGGACGGATTCACTGAAGAAGACACCGGGAGACCTGTGGAGCTGGCTGACCACGACCCGCTCGGCACCGTTAATGATAAATGTGCCGCGGTTTGTCATTGTCGGGAGGTTCCCGAGGTAGACATCCTGCTCGATGGTATTGACGTAGCCTTTCCCGTCTTCGGCTTTCTGGGAAAGACGCAGCTTTGCCTTGATCGGAACGGCGTACGTCAGGCCCCGTTCCTCGCATTCGCGGACGGAGTATTTCGGTTTCTCAACGTAATACTCGATGAACTCCAGAAGGAAATTCTCTCTGGCGTCGGTCACGGGGAAGTTCATCTTGAAGACCGCCTGCAGCCCCTTGTTCTTCCTGCGGGAGGGACCCACCTCCGCCTGCAGAAACCCTTCCCACGACTCCAGCTGGACATTCAGCAGGTCGGGTGCATCAATGATCTCGGGAATCTTCCCGAAGGTAATACGCTCGCTTGAATTCTTCACAAGCCCCGCTCCTTGAAATTGCGACATCGTCATCGCCGGCAGACACACCCCACGAGAACAGGGCAAGCCGATGGGAATCGGCCTGCGGAAAACTCAGATTCTGCGCGGATGTGTATTCACGTTCAACCGGCGTCGCTCATACTCGTTTACAGAGACAGCCGCTCCGCATCCCGCCTGTGCACGGGATGCGGAGCCGGATCAGTGGACTTACTTCAGCTCGACTTTGCCGCCGGCTTCTTCAAGTTCCTTCTTCAGCTTTTCCGCCTCTTCCTTCGGCACACCCTCTTTCACTGGTTTCGGAGCACCGTCCACCAGATCTTTCGCCTCTTTCAGGCCGAGACCTGTCGCAGCCCGGACCACCTTGATGACGTTGATCTTCTGGGCACCGGCCTCCTTCAGGACCACGGTGAATTCGGTTTTCTCTTCGGCCGCCGCGGCGCCCGCGCCTCCACCGGCCGCAGGCATCATGCCCGCCATCATAATCGGTGCCGCGGCCGAAACGCCGTACTTCTCCTCGATCTGCTTCTTGAGGTCGACGAGCTCCGGAACGGTCAGCTTGTCAAACCGTTCCATGATTTCTGCAACGAGTGACATTGATAATTCTCCTTCTTTGACTAGTACACCTGGTGAATGATTACGCAGCCTTTTTCTTCTCGACCTCGCCAACCAGCCTGGCAACATCGCCCACCATCGCATTGATGATGTTGGGCAGGGCGACGACCGGGGCTTCCATCGTTCCCACGAGCATTGCCATCGCCTCTTTCCGCGTGGGCATTCGGGCGAGTTCTGCAAGTTGCGAACCGTCAAAAACCTGTTTTTCGATCACGCAGACTTTCAGCGAGAGCTTCGAATGTTTCTCGCTGAATTTCTGAATGATCTTGGCTGGCGCGACGGGATCTTCGAACGCAAAGGCGACCGCGGTCGGCCCGACGAGTCGGTCAACGACCCCGTCGAAGCCGCCGATGTTCTCGAGCGCCTTCCGGATCAGTGTGTTCTTCGCCACGCGGTAGTCAATGCCGGATTTCCGGAATTCCCTTCGGAGTTCCGTAACTTCCAGCACCGTCAGTCCGGAAAAATCGGTGAAGAACAGACCGCTCGCCCGGCCGGCAATCTCGCTCACCTCAGCGACGATTTGTTCCTTTTCTTGTTTCTTCATTCCTCCCCCCACCGTGCGGTAGGTTTGCGCATCCGAGAGAGAAGCCCCGGTCGAGTCGTCACCGGCCCGCCGGGCAATGGATGCAAACTCCTGTGAATTGTAGAGTGCGTAAACCCGTTAATGCGCCGCAACCTGGTTGCGGTCGATCGCTACTCCCGGACCCATGGTACTCGAGAGGTTGATCGATCTAATATAGGCTCCCTTTGCCGTCGGTGGCCGCAGCCGCACGACGGTCGTCAGAAAGGCGTTGATATTGTCCACAAGCGCCTTCACTTCGAAATCTGCTTTGCCGACCGAGGCGTGGACGATTCCGGACTTATCGACCCTGAACTCGATTTTCCCCGCCTTGACTTCCTTCACTGCTTTTGCCACATCGGGCGTTACCGTACCGCTTTTCGGGTTTGGCATCAGTCCGCGGGGGCCGAGGATCTTGCCGAGTTTCCCGACGTCCCCCATCACATCCGGGGTGGCAATAATGACGTCCACATCCGCCCAGCCACCCTGAATCTTCTGGAGATACTCGGTGAATCCTGCGTGGTCGGCGCCTGCAGCCTTTGCTTCTTCATCGCGCGGGGGCTTCGCCAGGACGAGGACCCGCACCTCTTTCCCAACTCCATGAGGCAGCGAGACGGTGCCGCGAATAGCCTGGTCCGCTTTCTTTGGATCTACGCCGAGCCGGACGGCGATATCCACGGATTCCTTGAATTTCGCTGTGGCCGTTTCCTTCACCTTCGAAACGGCTTCTTCTATAGTATAGATCTTCTTCGGCTCAACCCCGGCGGCAGCCGCCCTGAATCGTTTGCTCTGTTTCATCGGTTTCTCCTGTGGTCCGGACGTCCCTTCCTCCGGCGGCCGGACCCTCCGGCCTCCGTGGTGACGGGGACTCCCACGCTGGTTCAGTTATCCTTCGACGGTCAGGCCCATACTGCGGGCCGTTCCCGCGACCATACTCATGGCCGCTTCAAGATCACTCGCGTTGAGGTCAGGCATCTTCAGTTCTGCAATTTCCCGTACCTGTTGCCGAGTCACGATTCCGACCTTGTTCCGATTCGGTTCCGCGGAGCCCTTCTCGATCTTCGCCGCCTTCTTCAGCAGCACCGTCGCCGGCGGCGACTTGAGGATGAAGGTGAAGGACTTGTCGGCGAAGATGGTGATCTCGACCGGGAGGATCAGCCCATCCTGGCTCTGCGTGCGGGAGTTGAACTCCTTGCAGAACGCCAT
>DKBG01000119.1 GCA_002451155.1 Ignavibacteria bacterium UBA6906 | reverse complement strand
GATGCGCAATCGCTTCGAGATCGACTGCTTGCCTCGGCGCTCCAGATTCATGAAGCCGATAGAGCGTCGTGTCGCCAGATGGCACTGCTCGGGGCATCACTGTTTTCCGGACGAGTCCAGGTGTTGACCCACTGCAATACGGGAGCCCTCGCGACAGGAGGAGAGGGCACGGCCCTCGGGGCGATCATTGAGGGGTACAGGCAGGGGGCGGTGAGCCACGTTTTCGTGGACGAGACGAGACCGCTCCTGCAGGGAGCACGATTGACAGCCTGGGAACTCTTGCGGAATGGCGTCCCGATGACCTTACTCACCGACAGTACTGCCGGGTTCCTGATGAGTCAGGGAAAAGTGCAGGCGGTCCTCGTCGGGGCAGATCGGATTGCGGCGAATGGGGATATCGCAAACAAGGTGGGGACCTACTCGCTCGGCGTTCTCGCGGAAAAGCATGCAATTCCGATGTACGTCGTCGCTCCTTGTTCGACAATCGACATGTCTGTTGGTTCGGGAGAGTGGATTCCCATCGAAGAGCGGGACCCGGGAGAGGTTACGAAGGTCGGAGGAGTACAGCTCGCCCCGGAAGGGGTTGGCGTTTACGCACCGGCGTTTGACGTCACTCCGAACCAACTGATCTCGGCAATTGTTACAGAGAGGGGAATCATCCGGCCCCCGTTTGCGCAGGGATTGAAGGCGGTTATGACCAGGGAGGAATAGTCCCGCATGCTTGTGACGACTGAGGCGGTAGTTCTCAGGTCAATGAAGTACAGGGACACGAGCAAAATCCTTACTCTCTACACCAGGGAATTCGGCAAGTGTTCCGCTCTGGCAAAGGGAGCCAGGGGAGCGAAAAGCAAATTCGGCTCGGCCCTTGAGCCAATGTCCCACGTAAGCGCAGTGATGTACAGGAAGGAAGGGCGGACCCTTCATCTCCTCTCCCACTGTGACGTTGTCCGGCCGATGCGCTCTCTGGGGGAAGACCTGGAGAAGATGGCTGCCGCCATGGGCATGATGGAGCTCCTGGGTGCGGTTTCCCATGACGAGGAGAGACAGCCAGATGTTTTTCGGCTGCTTTTGGACTCTCTCTGGGCGGCGCACAATGCAACAAAGCGTCCTCAGAATGCGTTATATTTCTTTGAGGTCCACTTGCTTGACCTTCTCGGGTTTAGGCCTGATGTTACACAGTGCGGGCACTGCGGGCGAGAACTGGACGAAAGCGCCGGGCGGACTGTATCGCTGAACCTGGGTCAGGGCCGGGTGTATTGTTCTGCGTGCGCAGCAGGTGGTTTCGGAGTCGAGCCCTCTACCACGTCGGCAGTCAGGGTGCTCCGGCGACTTCAGGAGTTAAACGACGCAGGGGCTTCGACACGGATCACGATGGGCGTGGCGCTGGAATCGGACGTGCGAGGCATCCTGCAGCGCTACCTGCAGGCACATGTGGAAGGAATGAAGAAGCTGAAAAGCGAAGCGGTCTTCTCGTCGCTGCGGATGTAATCGGTGCGCGAGGGGGAGTGTTCATCAGTTATGTGAAGGAGGATGTCATCTATGTACCGGAAGCCAATTCTCGTTTCCATCCTTTTGATTTCGATCGGGATCATCTTCGGTGTCCTTCTGGTCTCCAATCTGAACACCGGCATCGACCTCGGATTTGCAGACAGCCAGGAGAAGAAGCTGGGCGGATCCGTGCCCATTCAGAACCCGAACCCGACCATCAAGGCACTCAGCGACAATTTTATCGCGGTCGCAAAGGCGGTGAAGCCCTCCGTGGTCGGGATTCAGGTGACGGCAAGCAGGAAGCCCGCTGATCGCCAGGCGCCCCGCGATTTCTGGCACTGGTTCTCTCCGAGCCCGGACCAGCCTCAGCGCGAGCAGGGATTCGGTTCGGGGATCATCCTGACACCTGACGGCTATATCGCGACGAACAACCATGTGGTCGACGATTCGGACGAAGATGGGATCGTCGTGTTCCTGCATGATAACAGCAGGTTCCCCGGAAAACTCGTTGGGAAGGATCCGACCACGGACCTCGCCGTGATCAAGATCGACGCGAACAATCTCACGGCGGCCGCGCTCGGGGAATCGGAGGATCTTCAGGTGGGAGAATGGGTCCTCGCCGTCGGCAGTCCGCTGGGGCTCACATCGACTGTCACCCAGGGGATTGTCAGCGCCCTCGGCCGAAGCATCGACATCATTCAGGCGACGGAGGGTCGTTCGAACTACGGTATTGAGAATTTCATACAGACGGATGCCGCCATTAATCCGGGAAACAGTGGGGGTCCGCTGGTGAACATGAAGGGGGAGGTCGTCGGAGTGAATTCAGCGATCGCCACGACAAATGGTCGCTTTCAGGGGTACGGATTTGCAGTTCCGGTAGACCTTCTCAAAACGGTGGCAGCTGATCTGATCAGGTATGGAGAGGTCCGGCGGGGGTATATCGGCGTGGCGATCACCCAGGTTGATCAGACTATGGCCTCGGCCATCGGTCTCGGCGACGCAAAGGGCGTGTTTGTTCAGAACGTCAGCGAGGGGAGTGCGGGGGCGATGGCGGGGCTGAAGGACGGAGATGTTATTCTTTCCATTGACGGGAAGGAGACGAACGCTCCGAACGAACTTCAGAGCTACATCGCAACGAAACATATTGGCGATGTCGTAAACGTGAAAGTGTATCGTGACGGGAAGACGCTGGAGAAGAAAATCACGCTGAAAGGTCGCCAGGAGTCGTCGGTCGCTGCGGGGGAGGGGTCTGGCGAAAAACGGACGGAGAAGGCGGAGTCAGCGGATACCCGGGAAAGTGTCACGTTTGACAAACTCGGGATGACCGTGCGCACGCTTTCCTCGGAAGAAAGGGATCAGCTGGGCGTTGACCGGGGAGTGCTGATAACGAAAGTGAATGAATTTGGGGAGGCGTACAACCGTCGTCTGGGGCGCGGGCAGGTAATCCTTGATGCAGAGAAGAAGCCGATCAGGACGGCTGCGGATCTGAAGAAGGTATTTGATTCGCACACCGGAGGAGATTCTATTCTCCTCAGGGTGCGGCAGACTGAGGATGCGGTGGTCTTCGTCGCCATTCAGTTGCCAGAATAATACGACCTGCGCTGCGGGTGATTTGACCGAAGCCCCGGCTGCGCCGGGGTTTCGGCGTTCTGGTGCAGTTCCTCACCTTGACAATTGCGGCCTCGAATGGTATATTTTTGCAGAAAAATCAAGGCGGCTGTGTTGGCCGCGTCCGGTACCAGGGAGGGTGATCCACCTTCAGCGCTGAACGTCTGTCTCATAGAGTGAACGGGAAGATGAACGCCAAGGTTCTGATTCTGAATCAGAATTATGAACCGATGAGCGTCATCAATGTGCGGAAAGCTATTGTCCTGCTCTATCTCGGAAAGGTGGAACTTGTGGCCGCCGCCGACGGGAAGCAGGTCCGCTCGGTAACCGTGACGATGCCATTTCCGAGCATTGTACGGCTCTCTGTTTATGTTCGTGTCCCGTATAAACGCATCATCCTTTCGCGGAAAAACATCCTCCGGCGAGACGGTCACAGGTGTCAGTTCTGCGGGCGCTCCGACCTTCCGCTGACTGTTGATCATGTGGTCCCGGTCTCCAGGGGCGGCGAGGATACGTGGGAGAACCTCGTGTGCGCCTGTGTTGACTGCAACAACAGAAAGGGTGACCGGACCCCCGAAGAAGCGGGAATGCTTCTCCGGCGGAAACCGATGCGCCCGAACCATGTGACCTTCATCAGGCATTTTGTCGGATCGCTGGATGAGCGCTGGAAGCCCTACCTCTTCCTCAACTGACCCCTCTCGAAGCCGGATCTCGCTTCCGACCGTTCCCCGGGGATTCCTCTCACTAATTCGAAATGTCACATGACGTCAGATAAGAAGACCATCCTGAGCGGAATGCGTCCGACCGGAAAACTTCACCTGGGACACCTTGTCGGAGCGCTGGAGAACTGGGTGGCCCTTCAGGACACGTATGCGAATTACCACTTGATTGCCGACTACCACGCACTGACCACAAACCTTGATTCGAGCGGGCTCTACCAGAACTCCCTGGACATGGTCATCGACTGGCTCGCCGCGGGGATCGATCCGTCAAAGAGTCCGATTTTCCGCCAGTCCCAGATCAAGGAACACACGGAGCTTCACCTTATCCTGTCCATGTTGATCACCGCGGCCAGACTCGAACGGAACCCGGCGGTGAAAGACCAGGTGCGGGAACTTCATATCCAGAATGTCAGCTATGGCCATCTCGGCTATCCGGTGCTCCAGGCAGCCGACATTCTGTTGTACAGGGGGGACCTCGTCCCCGTCGGCGAAGACCAGGTGCCGCATGTCGAGATCTCCCGTGAAATAGCGCGGAGATTCAACGCGCAGTACGGGAAAGTCTTTCCCGAGCCGGAACCGAAGCTTACGAAGTTCGCCCGTCTTCCCGGGCTGGATGGGATCGACAGGAAGATGAGCAAATCAGGAGGGAACACTATCCTGCTGTCCGACCCTCCCGATGAGATCCAGCGCAAAATGCGCACGGCCATCACCGATCCTCAAAAGGTTCGTAAGAACGATCCTGGACACCCGGAGGTCTGCCTGGTCTATACGTTCCACCAGAAATTCAACGCGGATGACACGTCCGCGATTGAACGGGACTGCCGGAGCGGGGCTCTGGGGTGTGTGGAATGCAAGAAGCGGATTGCGGGGAAAATCGGGGAAGTCCTCGCGCCGTTTCGGGAAGCACGAGCGCACTATGATGCCCACCCTGGAGACGTCAAGGAGGTTCTGGCGGACGGAGAAAAACGCGCACGGGTTCGGGCGCGGGAGACAATGGAAGCAGTGCGCGGGGCGATGAAGCTCGGCTAGGACACGAGAAGGAGAGTGATGTACAGAGTCAAACTGACGGAGTTCGAAGGTCCACTCGATCTCCTCCTGTTCTTCATCAAGCGGGATGAGCTGGATATCTACAACATCCCGATTTCCAAGATCACGCAGGAGTTTCTGGAATATCTCCACATCATGGCGACGCTTGATCTTGAGGTGGCAGGAGATTTCATCGTCGTGGCAGCGGAGTTGATGCAAATCAAGGTGCGGATGCTTCTGCCGCGCGACGAATCGGCCGAGGACGAAGAGGATCCGCGCGCAGAGCTCGTCAGACGGCTTATCGAATACAAACGATACAAAGAGATGTCTCAACGAATGGCCGGGATGGAGGAAGAGCAGCGTCGATTTCACTATCGCCGGTTCTTTGCGGCGGACACCAGGCTTGAGCCGGCCGAGGATGCGCAGGACACCCTCAAGGATATCTCCCTGTTCAACCTGATCGCGGCATTCAAGTCTGCAATGGACCAGATGCCGAAGAAGGTCGTTCACGAAGTGACGCTGATGAACGTCACCGTGGACGAGCAGACAAGCTTTATTATAGATTTTCTTCGTGTCCACGGTCCGACAACCCTCCTTCGACTCGTGGCTCATATGACGGAGAAGATCCGGATTATTGTGACCGTGATCGCGCTGCTGGAACTGACGAAGAACAAGGTGATTGCGCTTACCAGGGTTGATGGGCGGGACGATATCGGAAGCAAACAGGTCACCCCGGTGGTTCAGCTTCCGGTGGGGAGCCCGACATGAGCGATCATTCATTCACCGGGAGGCCCGCTGTCCGCCAGATCCTGGAGGCCCTTTTTTTCGCGACTGACGAGCCGCTGACCATCAGGCAGGTCATCGATATCTTTGACCTCCTGGAAGGAGGTGGAGAGTCGGGGAAGCTGACTACGGACCAGATTCTCGCGCAACTCGACGACCTGAACGAAGAGTACCGACAGAGCGGCCGGGCGTTTCTGATTGTGAAGGTTGCTGGAGGATATCAATTTGCGACCCGCCCCGAGTACGGGGCGTGGCTCGGGGCCATGGTGCGTGAACGCTCGAGGCGAAAGCTTTCCGTATCGGCGCTTGAAAGCCTTGCCGTGATCGCGTACAAGCAGCCGGTGACAAAGCCTGAGATTGAGGCGATCCGGGGCGTGAATGCAGACTATGTGCTTCGCACGCTGCTTGAGCGGAACCTCATCACAATTGTCGGACGCGCCGCGACTCCAGGGCGCCCGCTCCTGTACGGGACAACGCGGGATTTCTTGAAGCATTTCGGTTTGAATGACCTTTCCGAGCTGCCAAAGCCGAGGGAAATTAATGAATTGATGGCCGAGGCACAGTTTGAGGTTGAAAAGCGGATGCTTCAGGAGCTCGAACAGAAGAGGGAAGAAGACTCCTCCGACATTACTGCAATCAGCCCGGAGTATCTTGGTGCCGCAGACGAGATCCCTCCGGATTCGCCAGCCGGGGAGGGAGAAGGACAGAGTGCCCAGCAGGACGGCACAAAGGACTTACAGAGCGAACAATGAAATCCAAGCGCGCGCCAAAACGAGCAGAGCTTCTGCGGATCAACCGCTTTCTGAGCATGTGCGGAGTCGCGTCGCGCCGAAAGGCGGAGGATCTGCTCAGGGAGGGCCGTGTCATAGTCAACGGCCGGAAGGTGAGCGAGCTTGCCACCCGGATCGATCCGTCCCGGGATCAGGTGTTCGTTGATGGAAAACAGATTACCAGGGTTCACGACCCGGTCTACCTTGTGCTGAACAAGCCGAAGGATACGATCACAACCGTGAAGGACGAGCGAGGCAGAGCGACGGTCATGGATCTTGTCCGTACGCGTGATCGTGTCTATCCTATCGGACGCCTGGACCGGAACACCACCGGTGTCCTGCTTCTCACGAATGACGGGGACTTTGCGCACCATCTCATGCACCCGCGCTTTCAAATTCCGAAAGCGTACCATGTCGTTTGTGATGCGCCGGTCACCACCGCCGACATGCGGCAACTGACAGAGGGGGTGATCCTGGAGGACGGCACGACCGCTCCGGCATCCCTGACGGTCATCCCCCGAACCCGGGGGAAAGAAATTGGGATTACGATTCACGAAGGCCGGAATCGGCAGGTGCGACGGATGTTTGAGCACCTCGGGTATGAGGTTGTCAAACTGGATCGGGTCGCCTATGGTCCCGTGACGAAGACCGGCCTTCCACGCGGAGCAACCCGACGGCTCACCCATCACGAGCTTCGCGAATTGAAGCGGCTCGCCGGCTTCGAAGACTGACGGGTCAGCCGGAGGGGCCGGAAATCCGCCCGACGGGCGACCTGGAGGAGAGTGCCATCATGAGGGTCTGTCGAATCTGCTCGTCTCTTGTTCTCACCCTGCTCTTGTTCATCCTCTCGTCCTGTTCAACGTCCCGGCCCGGCGGTGACCGTCCTCTGAATGCGGACGGTCGCTATGACTCTGAGTTCCCCTCCCAGAATGTCTCAGGATATCTCGAGCGAATCGCCGAATCCGTGAAGATGATCTCCACCATTGCCTATTATCGGACATATGATTTCCCGGAAGAGAAGGAAATCCGATTGTCCGACCTCACGCCGACGTTCTTTGAAGAGCACGAGGGCGATGTCACGTACGTCACCCGTTCGATGTCCGGAACCGCGACTGTTATTCATTATGCCGACAAACATATAGCGCTCCTAACCTGCGCCCACGTCGTGGCGTTCCCTGAAACGGTAATCACGTATTTCATCGGGCGGGACAGACGTGCGACAGAGTTCATCAAAGGGGTGGCCATCAGGGAAAAACAGACCAACTATGTCGGACTGCTCCCGGAAGGGGGCGAGGTGGAGATTCTCTGCATCGATAAGGGCAGTGACCTGGCAATTGTCGGGAGGCGGTTCGACGTTGAACCGCCAATTTCACCGGCGGTCTTCCCTTATCCTCTGGGCGATTCAGGGGAACTGGGATGGGGGACGTTTCTCTACCTGTTCGGCTATCCCTCCGGACAACGGATTGTCACGCGCGGGATTGTCAGCAATCCGAACAAAGATAAGAGGGCCGGATTCCTTGTCGATGCGGTATTCGGGGGGGGCTTTAGCGGCGGGATCGCCATCGCGCTCCGGGACGGCCCTCCGCATTTTGAACTGGTCGGAGTTATGAAGATTGCCTCCGCGAGATCGTTCTTCATTGTCACCCCACCGCGCGACGATTCGGGAGCTGAATATGATCCCTCCGTCCCCTACCGGGGCGACATCTACGTTGAGAGGCACACGGATATCGAATACGGCGTAACGCAGGCGATATCGACGGAATCGATCCTCAATCTTCTTGCCACGCACCGGGATCAGCTTCAATCCCGAGGGTACAGAATCGCGCTCCGATCTGTTAACCAGTAAGGGAAAAGCAGTTCATAGAAATGGTCAACGCCGTTGAGGTGCCAGAGCGCCTGGAGACCGAACGACTTCTCCTTCGAAAGCCCGAATTGGCGGATGCGGGGCCGATTTCCAGCGGCTACGCATCAGATCCGGAAGTGACCAGGTACCTGACCTGGAAAGCCGGGCAGGGCCGGACGGAAATCGAGACTTTTCTCGCCGGAGCCCTGGATCACTGGGCGAAGAACAGGGCGTTTACCTGGACAATACTTCGCAAGGGCGTTCCGGATCCGATCGGAATGATCGATGTGCGGCTGGAGACTCACGCGCAGCTGGGATATGTCCTGGATCGGGCCTACTGGAATTGCGGACTGATGACCGAGGCGGTTCGCGCAATTCTCGATTGGGCCCTCTCGCGTCCGGATATTCATCGGGTGTGGGCGGTTTGTGATGTCGAGAACCAGGCATCAGCGCGCGTCATGGAAAAGGCGGGCATGCAACGGGAGGGCGTGTTGAGAAAGTATATGATATTTCCAAACAGGGGAGGTGAGCCACGCGACTGTTACTGTTACGCGCGGGTACGGCCCTGACATGTGATGGCTGATTTCGCTGAAAGACCGGCATCCGCGTCTCCGGATGCAAAACCAGGGAAGAGACCCCGGATCGTTCCGCAACAGCTCATGCGCGGCACCCTGACTGGGATCATCGCCGAGATTCCGTGCGGAACGGAGGTCTCTGAATTCCTTTTTGAACGAGATGGGACGAGTCTCGAGCGGATTGTCTCAGCGGGCTTCGCCTCCCCGGCGGAAGAGTGGATGGATCAGTCCTGGGATGAGTGGGTTGCTCTTCTCCAGGGGAGCGCAGTGCTCGACCTGGAGGGAACGGGACCAGTGCAGATGGGAACCGGCGACTGGGTCCTCCTGCCCGCGCATGTACGGCATCGTGTTGCCTCAACAAGCACAGATCCTCCCTGCGTCTGGCTGGCAGTGCATTTCCACCGGTCGAGCTGAGTGAAACGCAGGAGCGTCCTCAGGGAAACAGGAGGTAGACATGGACCAACAACGGTTTGCGGGTTTCTGGAGGCGGGTTCTGGCCTATATGATCGATTCGGTTCTTCTTGGCCTCGTCGGTCTGGTCTTGTTCCTGCCTGCGCTGGGACTGCTGGGGATGAACATCGCGCTGGAAGAATCCGAGGCGTTCCATCAGATTGACGGGATGGAGATCGCAATTATTCTTTCATTTCTGTTCGGCATTGTCACTGTAACGCTTGCCAAGTGGCTCTACTATGCGGTGATGGAATCCTCATCTCGCGGAGCGACCATCGGCAAATTGGTTCTGGGCCTCAGGGTGACGAATCTCAAAGGGGGGAGGGTCAGTTTCGGGAGAGCGACAGGGCGCTATTTCGCAAAATATCTCTCCGGAGGCACCCTTGGCCTGGGCTATCTCATGGCCGCGTTCACTCAACAGAAGCAGGCGCTCCACGATATCGTTGCGGGTTGCCTCGTGGTTCTGGGACGGGAAGCGAACGCAAAGGAAGATCCCCACGGTGTCATCGACCCTGAATCTGAGGGGATCACTCGCTGACCCTGATGCGCAGGATCCGGTCCCCAACGAGGAGCCGGTCCACTACTTCCTGCCCTGAGATCACCTTCCCGAAGATCGTGTACCGACCCTCGAGATGCGGCTGAGGTGAATGAGTAATGAAGAACTGCGATCCCTCGGTATCCTTGCCCGCACTGGCCATCCCGAGCACTCCTGTATCGAACCGGAGGGGAGAAAACTCGGATCGTATGGTATAGCCGGGTCCACCCCATCCATCTCCCTCGGGGTCGCCTCCCTGCACCACAAAATTGGGGACAACACGATGGAAGGTTGTCCCGTCATAGAATCCCCGTTCACCGGCGAGCCGGATGAACGAGAGGACGGTGAACGGGGCAGCGCTCCTGTTCAGCTCTGCGCGAATGGTCCCGGAGCCCGTTTCGATCCGGACAACAATGGGTTCCGGAAAGCCATCGAGCGTTTCGAAGTCGAAATCCGTATGAATGGGTTCGGCCCTTGGAGGAATCTGCGAAGCGTAGTCCGTTCCGGTGATTGCCTGAAGCGCCTGAGATGCGCTCAGAGCGACGGTGCGATCCGGGGAACTGAGCAATGAGACGAGCGGGGGTACGGCGCTCGAGTCTCGAAGCAGGCCGAGGACCCGGGTGATCTCCTGGATTGCTTCAATGTCATCCGGAACACGGAGTCCCTTCAATCGCTCGAGGAGCGGTCCTACCGATTCTCTGCTTCTGAGAAGTGTGTCGCCAAGCAATCCTGCCGCCGTCGCCACGATCGCGACATTCTTTCGCGTGAGAGCCCGAAGTGTTGTTTGGTAGACCTCCTGGTGAAGGTGCCGATCGTCGGGGTTGCCGGTGAGAAGGATGCCCAATCCCTCGAGAGCGGCAGACGCGGTGATCGGGTTGAAACCTTCGCTGGCCTGCTGGAGATTCCTGAGGACATTAGGAGAGCCTGTCAATGCGCCTGCTTTCAGGAGCTGGGCGCTCAGGTAGGGTGATGTTCCAGGATCCGGCGGGAGCATACGAATTGCATCACCTCCCAGAAGCCTTGCCAGAGCCATTGCCGACTCTCCCTGCAACTGCCACGGATATCTCCTGTCAGTATTTAGCGCGATCTGTTCGAGCGCCTCCCTGATCCCGGTTGGGGCATCGCTCGTGTCATGCAGACTGAGGGTTAGAGAGGTAAGAGCTGCCACTGTTGAGAGGGCGACCAGCGAATTACTGTCGACGATGGCTCTCTGTAGTGTTCGCAGTGCCGCGGGTTGGTTTCGCAGATCATAGGTGCAGAGACTCCGGATAGAGTTTACCCGGACGCGCCAGTCGAGGTCAAATTCCGCCATTCGAAGCAGGGCGTCGAATGCACTCGGTTCATCTCGCAGCTTTCCGAGAAGTCCCGCCAGATTAAGCCTCACCAACGGGTCCGTGTGGTGGCGGAGAAGGAGGAGCGTGCTCAGGTCAGCCCGGATCTGCGGAAAGTCCCCGGTTCGATGTAACGCATAGACAGACTGCCATGATGCCCGGTCTGTCGGCCGAATTACTCGCAGCAGGTACGAGACACTCTCCTCGCTGGTAATCCCTCTGAGCGCGAAGCGGCCGATACTCATGCAGATCGCCTCCGGGTAGAGTGCCGGAGTGGCAGGGGCATATCGGAGAAGCATCTGGTGAAGTCCGACTGCGGTACCGAACTTTCCAATTTCCTCAATGAGCTGTGCATTGACACCGGTGTCCCCGATGCGGTTCCGGAGGATATCATCTTCGAGTGATCGCCGTCCCCGCTCGCTCAGGGCCGTGGCGGTCTGTCCGATGGCGAAGGCGGCGGCAGTCTGAACCCGAGGTGCCGGGTCGGTCAGTGCTGCCAGGAGGAGGTCGAGGCGTGTCGTATCCTGAAGGCTTCCGAAGGCAAGCAGCGCGCGTTCACGGATGGTGGCATCGGTGTCTGAGAGCGCAGCGACCAATCGACGATCGTTCGGAGAGCGGATGTCCTGGATTCGGAGGATTTGATGGATGAGCTCCTGCCGCCGGCGCAGCATATGCTCTTCGCCGTCTTCCTGTGCCCTGGCACTCTCTCGTACCAGGGGGAGAAGAAGCATGAGGAGGAGGAGAAGTTTCATTCGTCACGCCATTGCGAAAGTGAACGATCGGAAGATACACAAATGAGACCCAAGCGGCAAACCCCTCTGTTTGCGAGTCAGGAATGAGATTGGTATATTGAACAATTAGGCCGGTTTTTTCCGGCGAGCATCGCAACAAAACGAGAGAGCCACCGGTTGGGCACCTTCACGAAGCGCACGCACACCTGCGGTGAACTCCGCGCCAGCGACACAGGGAAGACCGTGACCCTCAATGGATGGGTTCAGGTCCGTCGAGACCTTGGAGGGGTGATCTTCATTGATCTTCGCGACCGCTACGGCAAGACACAGGTGGTCTTCAACCCTGGACGGAATCCGGGAGCGCATTCCATCGCGGAAGGACTACGGAGTGAATATGTGGTTTCCGTGACCGGCCTTGTGGAGAGGCGGCCTCAGGGGACGGAAAACCCTGATCTACAGACGGGCGAAATCGATATCATGGTCGAGCGCGTGGAGGTGTTGAGCAAAGCTGAGACGCCACCGTTTCAAATTGAGGAGGAGATCGACGCAGGAGAGGACCTCCGATTGAAGTACCGGTACCTCGACCTCCGCCGACCTCCGCTCCAGGAAGCCTTGCTGATGCGGCATCAGGTTTATCAGATCGTCCATTCGTACTTTGATTCCCTGGGGTTCATCGAAATCGAGACGCCGATTCTCATGAAGAGCACTCCCGAGGGAGCCAGGGATTATCTTGTACCCAGCAGAATCCATCGGGGGAAATTCTACGCACTGCCTCAGTCTCCGCAGACCTACAAGCAGATACTGATGGTCGCGGGGTTCGACCGATATGTGCAAATTGTGAAGTGTTTCCGGGATGAGGATCTGCGCGCGGACCGGCAGCCGGAGTTCACGCAGATTGACCTTGAAATGTCCTTTGTTGATGAGGAAGAGATCTGGGGTGTTGTCGAGGGGCTCCTTGCGGAGGTATTCAGGGAGGTCAAGGGACTGACGATCCCACTCCCGCTGCCGCGCATGACCTATCGTGAAGCGATGGAAACGTACGGCAGCGACAAGCCTGACGTCCGATTCGGTCTTGCTTTGACGTGTGTGAACGATTTGGTCCGCGAGTGTGGATTCCGTGTCTTCAGTGACGTCGTCACCTCAGGTGGGGTAGTTGCAGGGTTTGTGGTTCCCGGCGCGGCCGGATTCACCCGGAACCAAATGGACACGCTGGTAGACTACACGAAGAGTCTCGGTGCAGGCGGACTCGTCTATTGCCGGTGGACAGAAAAGGGGATCGAAACGGCTGTCGAAAAGTTTCTCGGGAAGGGGCTGGTAGAGTCCATTGCCAGAAGGATGGGAGCTGTGCAGGGTGATCTCATCCTCCTCGTCTCGGATACGTGGCGAAAGGCCTACACGATTCTGGGGACTCTTCGGCTGGAAATGGCGCGGCGGCAGAGACTGATTGATGAATCACTTGTCAAGCTGCTCTGGGTGACTGAGTTTCCAATGTTCGAGTATGACGAAGCTGAAAAGCGGTATGTCGCGATGCACCATCCGTTCACATCTCCGAACCCCCCGGATGCGGACCGCCTGGAGACAGCGCCGGATAGTGTCCGTGCGCGAGCCTATGATCTCGTACTCAACGGAAACGAGCTCGCAGGTGGGAGCATCAGGATCCACGATTCGGTCATGCAGCAGAGAGTCTTCTCGCTCCTCGGCATTGGAGAGCAGGAAGCGAAAGAGAAATTCGGGTTTCTGCTCGGGGCGTTCAAATACGGCGCGCCGCCGCATGGAGGAATTGCGTTTGGCTTTGACAGGTTGATCATGCTGCTGACCGGCGCCCGATCGATTCGCGAAGTCATGGCGTTCCCGAAAACTGCCAGTGCGATCTCCCTTATGGACGATTCGCCCGGTGAAGTGGATGAGCGGCAGCTTCGCGACCTTCATATCCGAATTGTGTAGGGCTTCAGATGAAACCAATCATTCGCGTCGCCAGCGGACAGGGGTTCTGGGGCGATCTCCTGACGGCGCCATATGATCAGATCTCTCGCGGCCCCGTCGACTATCTCGTAATGGACTATCTCGCTGAAGTGACGATGTCCATCATGCAGAAGCAGCGTCGGAAGGACCCGAAACTCGGGTATGCAAAGGATTTTGTGCCGCTGATGCGAAGGCTGTTGCCTCTGGCAGTTGAGAAGGGTGTTCGGATTATCACGAACGGTGGGGGCGTGAACCCGGTCGGATGCAGGGACGCGGTCCTGTCCGTCGCCCGTGAACTCGGTATTCCAGGGTTGAAAGTGGGCGTCGTTCTGGGCGACGATATTCTCCCCCGGCTGGATGAGCTCGTGAGCGGTGGCGTCCGGCTGGACAATATGGAGTCTGGTGAGTCAATCGATGTCGTGCGGGGAAGGATTGTCAGCGCAAATGTGTATTTTGGCGCATGGCCAATTGTGGAGGCGCTTCGGCAGGGAGCACACATCGTAATTACCGGCCGGACTACCGATACGGGACTAACGCTCGCCCCGATGGCCTACGAGTTTGGCTGGGCAGAGAACGACTGGGACAAACTGGCTGCAGGAACGGTGGCAGGGCATATTCTCGAATGCGGGGGTCAGGCAACCGGGGGCAACTTCTCGGCAGACTGGCGTTCCGTTCCGGATCTTGCGCACATCGGCTTTCCGATCGCGGAGGCGGCTCCCAACGCAGAAATCGTCATCACCAAGCACGAGGGGTCAGGCGGCCTGGTCAGCGTGGAGACTGTGAAGGAGCAACTGCTTTACGAGATCGGTGATCCGGCAATGTACATCACGCCCGATTGTATCGCGGATTTCACGACGATTAACCTAGAATCCGTCGCGCCCAATCGGGTTAAGCTCTTTGGAGTGAAAGGAAAACAGGCAACAGAATCATTTAAAGTCTCGATGTCCTACACGGACGGCTTCACGGCTGTGGGGACGCTGACATACGCCTGGCCGGACGCGCTCGAGAAGGCGAGAGCCGCGGACATGATTCTCCGGGAGAGGCTTCGCGATCTGGGCCTGAATTTTGAAGAGGTCAGGACGGAATTTCTGGGTTATGATTCCTGCCACGGCCCGCTCGCAGCTGACCCAGGCGATCTGAATGAAGTGGTCCTCCGTGTCGGTGTCCGGTCTCCGAACTCTCTTGCTGTGGAGCGGTTCGGCATGGAACTGGCTCCGCTCATTTTGACCGGGCCTCCTGGGGTCACAGGCTTTGCCGGGGGCAGGCCAAAGCCGAGTGAAGTGATCTCATACTGGCCGGCCCTGATTCCCAAATCGCTTGTGCAGCCGAATGTCTCGGTGGAGGTGAGCTAGTGGCGGCTATCAGAAGCTCTCATCGAATACGCTTGGCGAACATTCCATGTTCGCTACAACCTTGCTTATTTCCACGGGTTGTCACAGACGATCTGTTGAAAAGTCGAGCATCCGGTGTTACATCTGGACGGGATTTCACACCTGCCGGAGAAGATTTCGGAATTCGAATCAGCCCTCGATCGGAACGAGTCTAATGCGAATTCGACTAATTCAGATCGCGCACGCCCGGTCCGGGGATAAGGGAGATACGGCGAATGTAGGCGTGATAGCCCGGAAACCCGAATATTATCCGATATTGCTCAAGTACCTGACAGAGGAGCGGGTCCAGCAACATTTCAGGGGCATTACGCTCGGACGCGTTGAGCGATTCACGTTGCCTAATCTCTGTGCAGTCAATTTTCTTCTCCGTAACTCACTTGGTGGTGGCGGAACGAAGTCTCTGAAGAATGATGCACAGGGGAAGACACTGGGGGCTGCGATGCTGAGGATGGAGATTGATATAGAGGAAAAACTTTCATTCTAGGGGAATATATGTTTGAAGATCAACATGATACCGTGCTGTCACTAAGGAAACGGCTGGAAATTCTCCGAGGTTATCTTTGACCTCGACGTCAAAGAAAGAGAAGTAACAGAGCTCCAGAGGAAATCGGAGGCGCCCGATTTCTGGAACGACAACCTCGGCGCCCAGAAGGTAATGCAGGAAATCTCGGCGCGGAAAGAGTGGATCGATGCCTGGACAGCTGTGCAAAGGCGCCTGGAGGACACGAACTCGCTCGTCGAACTGGCGGAGGAGAGCCAGGATGAGAGCCTGAGGGATGAACTGAATGGCGAACTTGAGGCCGTGCGCATCGCGATCGACGACCTTGAATTTCGCCGCATGCTTTCAGGCGAGGATGATGAGCGGGATGCATTGCTCACGATCCATGCCGGTGCAGGCGGGACTGAGGCGCAGGACTGGGCCGAGATG
>DKBG01000040.1 GCA_002451155.1 Ignavibacteria bacterium UBA6906 | reverse complement strand
CGACACCTTCCCGCCTCAACCACTCACTCCTTCTACGAAGAGACGTGGAGTCCTTCTCCCAGGGAAGTGACTGCAGGCCCATTTCCCGAATCCCCTCCAGCATCGCGGAGAGAATCGCCTCTCCCTCAGCATGCAAGGGAGACTCTCTGAAGGCGATCGATCCCATGCCCCTAATCCGCCTCGCGACGACCATCTGCGTCTGACCGTCCCATCGTACTTCGTCAAATGACTTGATCCGGTCGGCAAACACTTCCTCCAGGATCTCCTGCCTGATCGGCTCGGCGAGGAAGATCCTGACCTCAGTTCCTGTGCCGTCCACATCCCCGACTGCAAGATATTCTTCGCGCGCAAGCGGACTTCCCGCCGGAAGAGCTGCACCGGTGCCGTTTGCCAGCTGATACCTGGTGCCGCCGGCGTCCCGCCGTTTCGCGATCCGTTCCGGAAACGCGAGCGCGAGCAGGATTCCGAGAGCGTCCTCAGTGTTCCTGTCTGTCCCCTCTTCAACACCAAGCAGCGCCCGCAGCCGACCGGCCTGGGCTACCAATTGGCTACTTCGGCGGCGCCCCGTGCCGTCAAACGCGCTCCGCAGCTTTGTACCCAGCTCGATTCCTTCCCCCGGGGATCCCTTGTATCCTCCCTGCTCTTCCAGGAAGGCCCCGACGTCACAAGCGAGGTTCCCCAAGCGGAGGGCTTTCCCGCGGAGCATCATGTAGGCCGTGCGGGGATGTACCGGCAGGGAGGCGATCATTCTCCCGCTCGGGGTGAGCTTGCCGGAGTCGTCCAGTGCGCCAAGGTCAGTCAGGAGACGACGTGCCTGCTGAAGGTGTGCAGGGGGGGGCGGGTCAATGAATCGCAGGCCTTCACCAAATGGTGTTCCCCAGAGCGCGAGGTCCAGCGCCAGCGGAGCCAGATCGGTGGAAAGGATTTCCGGCGAGGGAAAGGCCGGCAGATCAGGCTGTTCCCCCTCTGTCCAGAGCCGATAGGACACTCCTGGAGACTGTCTTCCGGCTCGTCCGCTTCGCTGATCGGCAATTGCACGCGAGACTGGTCCTGTCACCAGTCCCGCCATCCCGCGACGAGGGTCAAATTCTGACCTTCGGGCGAGACCTGAATCGATGACCACGCGTATCCCGTCAATCGTAATGCTCGTCTCGGCAATGCTCGTCGCGAGAATGACCTTCCTCCGGCCCTGAGGTTCGGGTGCGAGAGCTGCTGTCTGCTGTTCGTATCCTGCGGCACCGTACAGGAGGTACACAACCACGTCGTCAGGTAATTGCTTCTCCAGAAGCCGGGACTCCGTACGTTTTATTTCCGCCTGGCCCGGAAGGAACACGAGGATGTCACCCTCATGGGTCTCGAGAGATCGCACAACCGCGTCGGACACCCTGGATTCAAGGGGAGCGGAGGACTTTGAGATCAGGTACCGGATGTCGACCGGATACGTGCGGCCGGAGACCTCGAGGACTGGCGCCTGCCCAAGCAAGTCGGCAAGTGCGAGGCCGTTGAGCGTGGCCGACATGACCAGGATCCGCAGATCCGGCCGGAGGTGCGTCTGCGCGTCGAGCACGAGCGCCAGCCCGAGGTCGGCGTGAATGCTCCGCTCATGGTATTCATCAAAGATGACAAGGGCGTACTCCGCGAGCGAGGTGTCCTGCTGGATGATTCGGGTGAGGACCCCTTCGGTCACGACTTCGATGCGTGTGCGTCGACCTACCCGGGTTTCACCGCGTATCCTGTATCCCACCGTCTCTCCGACGCGTTCCCCCAGGGTGGACGCCATGTAGTCCGCGGCCCGCCTGGCGGCAAGACGCCTGGGTTCGAGCATGAGAAGTTTCCGGCCGCGCGCCCACTCAGCCCCGCGGAGCGCAAGGGGAATGCGGGTGGTCTTTCCCGCTCCCGGCGGGGCAGAGAGGATAACGGAACGCGATTCACGAAGGGCCGCGCTGAGGCGGGGTAGAAGCCCCGCAATGGGGAGATCGAGCATAGTCACTGAAGATAGTTTTGGTCATAGGTACGGAAGCCGGGCCCCTCGAGACAGTCGTCCCCCTCCGCATCGATGCACTCACGAGTGCAGAGCGCGAGATTCTGGGGTCGGGAGGCTGTCGCCCGCCAAGCCGCCGGCGAGCCTGGGATGGGATCGGATCCGCCCTTCGCGGCGATTCCGGTTACCGTATCAGGTGCAATTGTCCCTGCCTGGCGAGGACCCAGCGCACAGACCCATCTGCGTCGACGCAGGCATCCTCCTCCTGAGCAGAACGTACGGGTTGGTTTCCCCACTCGGGAACCATGGTAGTGGCCTGGAGTTCGATCGAGTACCAGCTGTTTCGGCGCACCGGAAGGTCCCCCCGCCCCGGTATGGGTTCCTGGCGGTCCCACAAACCGATCAGAGGGCCAGCGCCGTGTCCATGTTCGCCGATCGGGTGAGAATAGATGCTTCCTTCAATCCCCTCCGCACGCATCTGCTCGAGCGTCGCCATCAATATGTCGTTGCCCGTCCGTCCGGCACGCATGTTCCCGAGAAGGAGGTCCTGAAGACGGTTGCTTCTCCGCAAGGCATGCTTCAGTCCCTCAGGAGCATCCGATTCCCCTTCGCGCAACACATATGCCATGTGTTGCGTGTCTGTGTTGAGTCGCATCGCGCTGATGCCGAAATCACAGTGCAACAGATCTCCACGCTGGATGATTCGTGATGTGTCGACGTCCTCATCCTGCGGTGACTTGCGCCGTTGGATATCCACAGAAGGGTGGAACCAGGCGGCGAAACCGAGGTTGAGTGCGCGCTGACGCATCCACCAGGCAACATCATCGGTTCTGGTCTTTCCCGGCGTTATCACCGTTCTGGAAAATGCCTCCTCGATGATGGCATGCGCCCATTGCATCAAGTGTCGATACACCGGGAGCATCTCTGGGAGGCGGACCTCAATAAGTTCAACCGCCAGGCGTTCGGCCTGGACAATCTTCCTGTTCTGTGCTGTCCCGAGCGCGGCCCTGAGCTGATCCCATTCGCTCGCTGAAAGCCCGTCCGCGAACGCGTGCGTCGGAGAAATATTGACTGCGATGGTTCGGGGATTGCGATCCTCAACGATCTTTCTCAGGAGTCTCCACTGCTCCGCCTCGCTCAGCTCGCCAGTGACAGTGCCTGTATCACGTACCGTGGCGTACAACCCTCCCTGCGATCCTCCCCCAAGCGCGATTCTCTCCACTCCCTTGCCCGGCCCCCGATCGAAGAAAATGAATATAGTCCTCCTCCGGGCAGACATCGTGGTCGGTGCGACGATGGAAGAAAATACCGGGTCCTCATTGAACTCGCGCATGCTGAGAATCCACATTGCAGCGTCCGATTCCCGCATCAGTTCAGGCAGGACCTTGTCCAGCCTCGCCCGAACCCATTCCTGCTGGACGGCCGCCTGTTCTCGCAACATCATAAACCGACCAGGGTGTTCCTGGGAGAAGGAGAAGACGGACATCGTCACGAGGGCGAGGGAGAGTCCCGCGGTGAATCGAGATGTCGTGGGGGGTCTATGCGTTCCCTTCGTCTGACCCGCGCGTCTGTCTGCTCTGATGGAATTCATTTGATGATCTCCAGGATTCCATGGGCCCGGATGTCGTCGGATGAGGAGCCGACAAGGATTTCCACATTGCCGGGCTCGATGACCTTCCTGAGGGTTCGATCGTAGAACGCAAGATCGGCCGGGCCGATCTCGAATGCAACGGTCTCCCGCCGCCCGGGGGGCAGGTGAATGCGACGGAACCCTCTCAGCTCGAGAACCGGCCGGGCCACCGATCCCACTATATCCCTGAGGTAGAGCTGGACGACCTCGTCCCCTTCCCGATCTCCATGGTTTGTAAGGTCCACGGTAATGATCGTTTCTTCCCCCGCTTTGATTGCTCCGGGAGAGATGCGAAGATTGTCATACTGGAATGTCGTGTAACTGAGCCCGTGACCGAACGGAAACTGCGGCTTGCCCCCCATGTCTGCGTAGGCGTCTCCGCGTCCGGTCGGTTTGTGGTTATAATAGAGGGGGACCTGCCCAACGGACCGGGGGAACGTAATGGGCAATTTCCCGGAGGGGTTCACAGATCCGAAGAGCACATCGGCTACCGCCCGCCCCCCTTCGTCTCCTCCGTACCACATGTCGATGACTGCGCCAACGTTGTCGATCCAGTTTCGCATTGTTACAGCGCTTCCTACGACAAGAATGACTACGGTCGGAACACCGGTCTCCGCGACGGAACGAATAAGGAGTTCCTGATCTCCTGGGAGATTAAGATCAGCCCGGTCGTACCCTTCACCTTCCGTAATCCCCGCCACGATTACAGCCGCCGCTGATTTCCGTGCTGCCGCGACAGCCTCCTGGATCTGCGGGTCCTCGCCTGCTGCTCTTTTCCAGACCAGGGCCGCATAGGACCACCCGGTGTTTTCATACACTTCCATCCGGATATCATACCGGCGTCCAGCCTGGAGCGTGATGGTAACATCGTCGAGAGTAGCTCCCCGGTCATACCAGCTGTCGAGAAGAAGTTTGCCGTCCACCCAAAGGCGGACGCCGTCATCAGTACTGGCGCCAATTCTGTACTGACCGGACAGATCGGGGAGGAGCGTGCCGGTCCACCGGACGGAAAATCGATCGGCCGGCAGGGCGGGATCGGGTGAACCCATTCCCCACTCGAACTGCACCTGCCTGTCGATGCGGACGATCACCGGTGTTCCGTGCAGATTGGCGTTGTTAAAGTACTCACCTTTCAGCCCCGTTTCACCGGCCTTTGCGCCTGCGGGGTGGAGATTCCGCTCCGGGATAGGGGGAAGGGAGGTGAAGCCGAGATCGCAGCCCTTTGCATGCAGGACTGTCGTCGAGGCGCCTGCGCTTTCCCTGATCCCCTGAAGGACTGTCACCACGTTGTTTCCCGGTCCGCTGTACCCGCCAAGCCGGACGGCATCGGCCAGCGGGCCGATCACTGCGATTGTGCGAAGGTCTTTCGGGAGAGGGAGGGTCCCCGGCTCGTTCTTCAGGAGAACGATTGACTCACGCGCGGACTGCAGGGCGAGCCGTCGTGCCTCTTCCAGAAACTCGGGAGCGGCCGGCTCTTCGGGGACAAATGGGTCATCGAAGAGACCGATATCAATCTTTGCCCTGAGAACTCGACGTACCGCATCGTCGAGTGCGGCACCCGGCACACGCCCGGCCTGCACAGCATGTCTCAGGGGCAAACCATAAAGATAGACGTCGGGCAGCTCTACGTCGAGGCCGGCGTTGATGGCAAGTGCCGCAGCCTCTTCCTCGCCGGCAGCAACGGCGTGCTTGTTCAGGATCCCTGCGGCAGAGCCGTAATCCGACACAACGAAGCCCTGAAATCCCCACTCTGTGCGGAGTACCTCGGTGAGGAGCCAGCGGTCTGACGAACAGGGCAGCCCGTCAAGCGAATTGTAGGCAGCCATCACCGAGTGAGCACCGCCCTCCCGGACGCATGCGAAGAATGCGGGGAAATAGATTTCCCGGAGAAGCCGTTCACTGAAATGGACAGGGTAACTGTCCCGTCCACCGTCACCCACGTTTGCAACGTAGTGCTTGGGTGTGGAAATAACTCCCTGGCTCTCCACCCCTCTGCAAAACGCCACCCCCAGTTGCGATGTCAGGTATGGGTCCTCACCGTATGTCTCCTCGACTCTTCCCCAGCGTGCGTCCCGTGCAATGTTTACGACGGGTGAGAGGATCTGGCGGATGCCGCGTGCCCGTGTCTCCTGTCCGATTGCAGCCGCGATCTGCTCGAGGAGAAGTGGATTCCAGGTGCTCGCGAGGGCAATTGACTGTGGAAAGCAGGTTGCCCCTTTCGCGATGAGTCCATGGAGGGCCTCATCGTGGAGGATCGCCGGAATCTGCAAACGTGTCTTCTCTCGGATAAGCCGCTGGATACGATTTGCCTTCGCGGCTGCCTCCATACGGTCCAGGCCACGCATAATAGGTCCGACCCCTCCGAGGCCCGGGCCGGCGATGAGCGTCTCTTTCTCGACATCTCTGAGCACGCTCTGGAGCTGCGCGATTTTCTCGTCAAGGGACATTCGCCGCAGGAGATCCGAAATGCGGTCTTCGGTGGAAACTGAGGGATTCATGAAGGGGGGGGTGGTCTTGCCTCCGGGGTGTACTTCCTGACTGGCCGGGAAGAGCACCGGAAGGAGCGCGGCAATCGTTATGATCAGGCCGGTCCGGGATTTCATGAGTCCTCCAGGTGAGAAGCGGACAAGAGCCGATGAGGCCGGGTGATGGAGCGGGGGCATTGAAGACGCGTCCCCGAAAACGCATCGACAACTTACAGAGGTGGCTCTCGATAGTCAAGGTTAGCCGGGGGGCAGCCACGATCGGGAGCAGGACAATTGTACCTCGCTGTGAAGAAAACACAACAGTCATTCACCGCTAGCGATGACCTGGGATTGGAACCGTCCAAAACGACGGTTTTTTTGATGTCCTTCCTGCAATTTCCTTGCCTCTGGCTATGGTGTGCTTCTTGCGGGCAAAGGGGGTTCCCGGGGTCTGTCCGGATGTCGTTACCGAGGGTCCGGACGCATGATCCGGCTATGCTCAGTGCGGAATTGGAGTTGCACTATGCGATTGCGGTGGTTCAGAATCAGAACGAGGAGAGGATTGTTCTCCTGGCTCGTCGCTTTCCTGTCAATGGTGCTGGTCCCTGGTGTTGTTGCCGCTCCCCTTTCGTTCGTGCCGCAGCGGGTGTTCCAGCCTGACGGAACGATGCTGGAGTGCTTTGCCAGCGGAGACGAACATCACAACTGGCTCCATGATGAGGACGGATACACCATTATTCAAGATCATTCGAACGGCTATTATGTTTATGCCGTCCAGGTGAAAGGAGAATTGCGGGCGTCGGAGTATGTTGCCGGACGCGTCGATCCGACCACGCTGGGGATCCCTCAATGGCTGAACATCTCGACAGATGCAATGCTGGCAAAACGCAGCGAGTCCATGTCCGCGGGCGTATCATATCAGCCCCAGGCCCCCACACTCGGCGCGCTGAACAATATCGTTGTCTTCATCCGATTTTCCGATGAGACAGAATGGACGGACAGACAGTCGAAGTATGAGACGATGTTCAACGGAGGGACTGCAGGAACAAGCTCTCTTTTCAATTACTATCTGGAAAACTCATACGGAGGAATCTCCGTAACGTCAACCATGTATCCCGTTTCGGGCGACACGACGGTGATGTCCTATCAGGATGCATATCCGCGCGCCTATTACCAGCCCTACGATTCGGTGACAAACCCGCTCGGCTACACACCGGCGAATCGGACTTCGCGCGAGCATACGCTGCTGGCGGCAGCATTTCAATCGATCAGCTCCCAGATCCCACCCGGTCTCAACCTCGACAGCGACGGCGATGGAATGATTGACAATGTTTGCTTTGTCGTCAAGGGATCGCCAACCGCATGGAGTACCCTTCTCTGGCCGCATGCATGGGCCCTCTACACGGAATCGGTCAAGGTGAACGGCAAGCGTGTCTATGACTACAATCTGCAGCTCCAGTCTATGATGACGGTCGGAGTGCTCGTCCATGAAATGGGCCATACCCTGGGTGCTCCTGATCTCTACCGGTACACGAACAAGCAGATTGATCCGGTGAACAAATGGGATATCATGGCGACCAACGTCTCGACGCCGATGCACATGGGGGCGCACCTGAAATGGAAGTACGGGAAGTGGATTGGTTCGATCCCGACAATTGAAGCGCCGGGACGATACTCGCTCAGACCTCTGGCGACAACCGCGACAGGTAGCGCGTACAGAATTCCGTCGCCTTTTTCAACGAGCGAATATTTTGTAATCGAGTACAGGAAGAAAACCCTCCAACCGTCCGTATTCGAGCGATCATTACCTGGAGAAGGGCTGGTGGTCTCCCGGATATACACGTCGAGGACGGGGAATGCCAACGGTCCTCCCGATGAAGTGTATGTATACCGTCCGGACGGATCGTTGACGGTAAACGGG
>DKBG01000087.1 GCA_002451155.1 Ignavibacteria bacterium UBA6906 | reverse complement strand
CCGCCGGGAACCCCGCACCCCCCCCTTCCCACCCGCAAGGATCGGACAGGCCGTTCCGCCCGTCACGAGATATTCGCGACGGCATCATTCACGGCTTGACGGAACGGCTCGACCGATTCCGAGAACACCCGCACAGTCGACCGCTTTCGCTTTTCCTCTCCGTCTATCTGCGTTTCCGAGATGGAGAGATATCTCTTTCCGTTTTTTGCCTCCCGGACATCCACAAAGTAGGTGGTCCGTCCCGCACGAACCATAGTCGAAAAAACACCCCCATTGTTGCTGGTCATACTCCCTCCACGTACCAAATGGTGAAATACGGTGCGGCCGGTGGTTCAGCCGATCATGCCTCCCCCCTCGCCGGGGAGGAGCACGGGCGACCTCGTCCGCCCCCCTCAGTATGTATTTCAGGATGGGCGCGTTTTTCCGAAGGGGAGAGCACAACCCGGTCCAATCGTTGAGAGGATTCGGAGCGGGGGGGATAGAGGCAGGCACAGCGGAGGGACCCGGTTGCTACTGTAGAGCCACAGAAATACCGTTCAAAGAGTGTCTCCACATACACTCATTGATCAGCATTTCCGAACATTACTGATCATCGAATTCGAGAGCGTGCGATTGAGGTGGGACGCTAGAGTCCCCTTTCCGAGATGAGAAGACAGAGAAGGGCCTCAACGACCGCCCCGATCTCAAGCTCCCGGGGGTTGACCTTGTCAATCGTGTCGTTGGCGGAGTGATGATAATCGAAATATCTATGCGCTTCGACAAGCAGCCCGAAGCCGGGCACGCCCTTCTTCACCATCGATGAGATGTCGACGCCGCTGTATCCCCGGACAAACCGCCCGGCATTCAGGGGCTCGAAGAGCGGCTCCCACGAGCGGACCTTCTGCAGGACCAGGCTGTCTGCGTCGAGGGTGAACCCTCTCGGCGCGAATCCTCCCCGGTCAGATTCGATCAGTGCGACATGAGTTTCTCCCGCGCGGTTGGAATCCTGAGCGTACCCGAGGCCGCCCCGCATCCCGTTCTCCTCATTCATGAACATCACGGCACGGATCGTTCGTCTTGGGCGGATCCCCAATCGTTTCACAAGATGAAGCACCTCGATCGCCTGCACACAGCCCGACGCATCGTCATGTGCGCCCGTCCCTTTGTCCCAGCTATCGAGATGCCCTCCGACGAGAACAATCTCCTCGGGTTTTTCCCACCCTCTTATCTCCCCGAGCACATTCGCAGACCGGATGTCTGGCAGCGTCCGTGCGCTCAATCTCAACCGGATCGTAAGCCCGCTATCGACCCGCAGGAGCCTGCTCAGCATGTCCGCCCCCACCGTGCTGACTGCCGCGGCGGGGATCTTCCGAACCGAATCAGCATATCCCATTGACCCGGTGTGCGGAACATCATCGTGGCCAGTCGTTACGGACCGTACCAGCACGGCAACGGCCCCGAGTCTTCCCGCCTCGACGGCCCCTTTGCTCCTCTGATCCACCGCTCCTCCNNAGGACACCTGCAGTGATCCCCTTCTCCGGTGTGCTGATGCTCCCCCCGAGAGCACAGACGGTCAGGGAGACAGGCGCTCCCCCTTTGGAACGCCGGAGCTGGGCGTACTCCGTACCCCCGCGTACCCAGCGGGGAACCATCACCTGCTCGCGCCCCACCCGGTCTGCTCCGACCCGCATCATCATCTCCTCGGTCGCCGCGACGGCAGCGGCAGCCCCCGGCGAACCGCTCAGCCTGGAGCCGGCCCGGCTCACCAGCTCCAGAAGCATTGCATACGCGTTCATCCCGCCGAGCCCTTCCGCACGCAATCGGCCGGCCAGGGCCTGGAACAGTGAATCGGTTTCCTGCCGCCCCGCAGAACGTGCCGGCAGGGTTTGCGCAAGAAATGCGGCGGTCAGGCATACGGCGAGCAGGGAGTTGTTGAACGACCGTCCCATCGAGGATCGTATCACTGCGCGTACCGCGTTCGGATTTGGGGGATGAGGTATTCCTCGAACGCCCGTCGCAAATCATATTCCGGCGCGTGCCCGAAATCGTTCCGCGCGGGGGTGTCGTCAACATCCTCCGGCCACGAGTCGACGATGCTCTGGCGTTTGTCGTCAGGTTTGTAGGTGATGTCGGCCCCGGGAAATGCAGCACAGACCAGATCGTGAATTTCTCCGGCCGATGGGTTGAATGCGCCGATATTGTACACGAACTGCGACACCTTTTCCCGCGGAGCGGTCTGCAGCTTCAGCAGCGCTGAGATGGCATCTGGCATGACCATGAACGGAATGCGCACGTCATCGCGCACGAAACAGGCATATCCCTTCCCCTGCGCGGCGGAGTGCAGCATTTCGGGTGCATAGTCGCTCGTTCCCCCGCTCGGCATGGTTACCGCGCTGATAAGTCCCGGGAATCGGATGCTCCGGAAGTCAACACCACCGGGCTCCGCATCGGCAGCGAGCTGACGGTAGTACTTCGCATAGTACCTGCCAAGGTGTTCGCAATAGAGCTTGTTGCATCCGTACATCGTGATCGGGGTGTTCCAGTCCTGTTCCTTCACCCGTCCGGCTTTGCTCTTTGCGGTCACACCTGGGAGTCCGTAAACGGCGATCGAACTCGGGAAGAGAAACTTCACCGGGCTTCCATGCCACCGAGACTGCTCGATCGCCAGTTTGAGCAGGAGCATCGTTCCTTCGACGTTGACCCGGTGCGCGGCCTCGGGGGTGAACTCGGCGCGGGTCGACAGAAGCGCCGCCAGATGGTAAATCGTGTGGATTTCATATTCGGACTGCAGGCGCTCCAGAAGACGATCGTCGAGGATATCCCCGACGTGGGTAGCGCTGCATCGTGCCTGGAGTTTTTCATCGAGGGGACGAACGTCAATCGCGATGATGTTGTGAGATCCGGCATCGGAGAGCCGGTCGATCAGTCCGTGCCCCATTTCACCGTTTGCGCCGGTGATGAGCGTCGCGGGAGTTCGTATGGAGTGTGTCATGGTCCGGGATGTTCTGTGCGATGTGGAGAGCGGAATGGTCAGACCGGCAATCAACCGGCATGGCGCCGGGATGACGGCCTGACAGACGGAAAATACGAAATTCGCCAGCATAAAAACAGAGGCGCCGTCCCCGGTGGACCCTCGGGGACGGCGCCTGTCGCTTCTCTGGGCGCGGTTCAGTATTGCCGCGTCGAGGAACGTCGCACGGCATCGCGCCGCGGTTCCACGGGTTTGCGCGAGGTGAGGCGGATATCCCCGGGCGGGACTTTCGGCCGAGTTTCAGGAGGCGCTGCAAGATACTTGATCCATTCCAGCATCTCCTCCACAGGCCTGGCCTTGCGCAGGAACCCTTCAAATTGCGGATCCTTGACCGCCTCCAGCGTATGCTGATCATCGAACGCGGAGACAAAGAGAAACGGGACCGTCGCCAGCTTCGGATTTGAGCGAGCCTTGCGATGAAACTTTATCCCGTCCATCACTGGCATGTAGATATCGGAAATGACGAGGTCAATTCCTCCCTCTTCGAGCATGAGCAGACCGTCTTCCCCGTTCTCCGCCAGCAGGACATCGTACCCCTCGTTGGTGAGGACGCTACGCATGATCAGCCGATATTCCGGCTCGTCGTCTACAACCAGAATTCTCATAAGTGCCTGTTATCCTTAAAAGTGTTCAAAAAGATCGTTAGATTGTTCTCAAGATACAATGCGTCCCACCACGCATTGACGTCTGTCTGTTCATCGTTCTCCATATGAGTATACGATTCCCAGCAAACCCCTGAGGTGCCCGCCGTCACGTTCAGTGATCGGCTACTTCATCCAGGCGGACATCTTCGACCGCTCCAGCCGGCCCCGTTTCAGGGCCCGTTCTTTCATGAGGCTGAAGAGAACAGGGGTGACAACCAGGACATGCACCGCGGAGGTAATCAGGCCACCGATCATCGGCGCCACAAGAGGCTTCATCACGTCGGCCCCCACACCCGCACTCCACATGATCGGGACAAGCCCGATCAGGCTGGTCCCCACCGTCATTATTTTCGGCCTCAGGCGGAGGACTGATCCCTCGATGGTCGCATTCCGCACATCCTCCACGGTCAGGGGTCCACGCCGCCCCTGCTCATGGTCCTGCAACCGTCGGTCGAGGGACTCATGCAGATAGACCACCATCACAACCCCGGTCTCAACTGCCAGCCCGTAAAGGGCAATGAAGCCAACCCAGACCGCTACCGACAAATTATAGCCGAGCAGCGCCACCAGATACACGCCTCCGATCAACGCGAACGGGACCGAAAGCATCACGACCCCCGCCTCCAGGAAATCCTTCGTTACAAAATAGAGCATGAGGTAGATGAGAAACAGCACCACCGGCAGGAGAATCTGAAGCCGTTCTTTCGCGCGGATCTGGTTTTCCCACTGCCCGCTCCAATGGAGGGTGTAGCCCGGCGGCAACGGGAGCTCGCGGTCAAGCATGTCACGGGCTTCCCGGACAAAACTCCCCATGTCCCGCCCCCGAACGTTGAGAAAGACGATTGAGCGGAGCTGCGCATTCTCACTGGAGATCATCGGGGGTCCGGGCACCAGAGTAATCGACGCAATCTGTCCGAGCGGCACGTACGCAACCCCGCCGGCACGTCCAGGATCGGTCATCGCCATATCCCCGCCGGATCCCTCGCGCCCCCCCATACCGGCAGTCCGCAGTCCCTCACCGGCCCCGCCCGGTGGTCGCACCGGCACCAGAACGCTGCGGATCGCCTCGAGGTTGTCTCTCCACTCCCTTCCATACCGTACCCGGATCGGAAACCGCTGACGTCCGTCGATCACCGTGCCGTTGTTCTCACCGCCGATTGCCGTCTCGATCACATCCTGCACGTCTCCAATACGTATACCGTATCGTGCCACCGCCTGACGATTGATCGAGATATCGAGGAACTGCCCCCCCTGCGTTCGCTCCGCGTACAGATCAGCGGCACCGGGAACGGTGCGCAGCAGCCGCTCAGCGCGAATGGCCAGCTGCTCGAGCGTGTCAAGATCTCGTCCGTAAATTTTGATGCCAAGATCCGTTCGCACACCGGTGGACAGCATGTTGATCCGGTTGATGATCGGCTGGGTCCATCCGTTTCTGACCCCGGGAATCTGCAGCTTCGCGTCGAGCTCCGCGATAATGTCGTCCTTCGTCATGCCGGGTCTCCACTGACTCCGCGGCTTCAACAGGATAATCGACTCAATCATGCTGACCGGCGCGGGATCGGTCGGGGTTTCTGCCCGACCCGTCTTTCCGAGCACCGTCTCCACCTCCGGGACGCTCCGGATCACCGCGTCCTGCACCTGCAGGATCCTGTTGACCTCGGTAATCGAGGCATCCGGCAGCGTTACAGGCATGAAGAGGAGGCTCCCTTCATCAAGGGGCGGCATGAACTCGGACCCGNNAGCGTGATGGCAATGATCGCTGAGCCGATAAGCACGAACGTTTTTGTGAACGCGAGCGGTCTGAACAGTTTCCCTTCCTGCCCTTCGAGGAGGAAGACCGGAAGAAACGAGATAACCATGATGGCCATGGAGTAGAAAATGGCCGGACCGACCTGTTTCGCCGAAAGGAGCGAGATCTGGACATACTCCTGGCGTGATAGCTCACCGCGCTCGCTCTGTGCCCGCGCGACGTTGCGGTAGGCGTTCTCCACGAGTACTATGGACGCGTCCACGATGACCCCGATGGCCAGCGCTATCCCTCCCAGAGACATGATGTTGGAGGTAACGCCAAACGCCCTCATGAG
>DKBG01000143.1 GCA_002451155.1 Ignavibacteria bacterium UBA6906 | reverse complement strand
GCGCCCTGACTTCAACGGGTTACTGATACGGATTTGATAACCGCCTCAATGGTAGGAAACTTTTCCCTCTTGTGCAATCCCTTTTTCCTCGATGCCGGTTGCTTCTCCCTGCAGGACTTGATATATTGCGCCTAACACTCGGACCCACATTTCTCCCCTTTCATGGAAGTCATCGACTACCGAAAGCTCCCGCCATCGGCGGGAGGGTTCTCTGATCTCTTTTACGACTATTGCGGCGACTACGCAAAGCTCGCGGAGTTTTACCCCTGGAACTTCCGGGATGTCGCGGCGTACGGGCAGGTGATTGAGGACATAAGCCTCGATTCCTCCCACCGCGAGGTTCTCGTGGACGTGCTCAGGGAGCAGAATGCCGGTTTCGGGGCCTCTGGAAGAACCCTCGAGAACATCGCCCTTCTGAGGAAACAGACAACGTTCGCCGTGGTAACGGGCCAACAGGTCGGGCTGTTCGGAGGACCCCTGTATACGCTCTTCAAGACCATGACGGCCCTTCGCCTGGCCGAATGGCTGAAGTCGAAATACCCTTTGCACGACTTTATCCCGGTCTTCTGGCTTGAAGGAGAAGACCATGATTTCGCCGAGATGAACCACATTTCGCTCCTTGATCAGGAGAACAGGGCGCTCAGAGTCGAGTATTTGCACGGCGATACCCTGCCGGAACGAAACCTCGGACCGGTGGGCGAGCTGGTCTTCAACGAGTCACTCGCGCCAACCCTTGCCGCACTGGAGGCAGGCCTGCAGAAGACCGAATTTACCGACGGCATACTTCGCGATCTCCGCAGCTGCTACGCCCCCGGCAGGACATTCAACGAGGCGTTTGTCTGCTGGATGCTCAAGCTCTTCCCGGACCGGGGGATCGTGTTCCTGTCTCCAAACCATCCGAGATTCAAGCGTCTCCTCTCGCCGATGTTTCAGAAAGAAGTCCATACATTCCCGGTGACCTCCCAGCTCGTCATCACCCAGAGTGCCGAACTGGAGAAACGATACCACGCGCAGATCAAAGCCAAATCCCTCAATCTCTTCTTTTTCCACAAGGGAGGACGCTACCTCATTGAGCCGAGGGAGCATGATTTCAGCCTGCGGGGAACGCGCCACTTCATTCCCAGGGAAGAACTTGAACGGATCGCCCGCGAGAACCCGGAACTGTTGAGCACGAACGTCATCCTCCGGCCAATCGCGCAGGACACTCTTCTCCCCACGGTCTCGTACGTCGCGGGTCCTTCCGAGGTGGCGTACTACGCGCAGCTCGGCCCGGTGTACCGGGAGTTCGGCATTCCCCAACCGGTGATCTTTCCGCGCGCGAGCGCTTCGCTTGTGGATGAGCGCCTCCGCCGCGCTATGGAAAAGTACAGTCTGGAGCTGAACGAGTTCTTTGAGGACATCAACAAGCTCACCACGAAAGTTGTCCAGCAGATTTCTGAAGTTCGTCTGGACCAGGTCTTCGGAGCGGCAACCAGGCAGATCCATTCATCCTTGCAGGAGCTCCGGTTCGGCCTGAAGGAAGTTGACCCGACGCTCCTGGGATCGCTTGACGGGGTCGCGTCAAAGATCGACGGGAACCTCAGTGTTTTGAGAGAGAAGGCTGTCGCCGCCCAAAAGCGGAGAAACGAAACCGCAGTCCGCCAGATTGAACGGTCGGTGAATGGGCTCCTTCCCAACGGGGGCCTTCAGGAGCGGGAAGTTAATATTCTCCAGTACCTCGACAAGTACGGCCCCACGATCACAAACCGAATTCTGGCGGAGCTGGATATTCACGCCCACGCGCATCAGATCATCACGGTCTGACAGGTCCGGCGTTCTGAAAACGCGAAACGCCCACCCCGGGAACGGGGCGGGCGTTTCTGTTTCGTGAGGCTGGCTCAGGGGCTCAGTGATGTCCTTTCCGGTGATGGTCCCGCGAATGTCCCCTCTCGGAATCCTGCCCCTGCTGGTCTTTCGGCCGATCTCTCTGCGCCTCCTGACCGGCACCCTCCGGCTGGAGAAGCACCTTGCGGCTGAGCTTCCATCGACCCTGATCATCCTTGTCGATGATTTTGACATCGAACACATCCCCGACCTTCACGACGTCGGATGGCTTCTCCACGCGCTTTGTGTCAAGCTGGGAAACGTGCACAAGGCCCTCTTTGCCAGGCAGGAATTCGACGAAGGCGCCGAATTCCATAACCTTCTTGACTGTTGCCCTGTACACCTTCCCGATTTCGGGGACTTCAGTGATGCGCGCTATAGCCGCGATCGCCTTGTCCGCCGATTCACTTGAGGTGGCCGCAATCGTCACAGAGCCATCGTCTTCGATATTGACCTCGGCACCGCTGTCTTTCACGATGCCCCGGATTGTCTTCCCTCCGGGCCCGATGACTGCGCCGATCATATCGACCGGGATCCGGATCGTGGTCAGTCGTGGCGCAAACGGCGAGAGACTCGACCGTGGAGCGGCCAGAACCGCATCCATCTTCTCAAGGATATGCATCCGTCCGATGCGTGCCTGTTCGAGCGCCCTGGCCATGATCTCAAGGGAGATCCCGCGGATCTTGATGTCCATCTGGCATGCCGTAATGCCCTGGCTGCTGCCTGCGACCTTGAAGTCCATATCGCCAAGGTGATCTTCGTTCCCGAGAATGTCGCTGAGGATCGCGACACGGTCATCCTCTTTCACGAGGCCCATGGCGATCCCGGCGATGGAGCGTTGCAGCGGTGCGCCGCCGTCGAAGAGAGCGAGCGTCGCCGCGCAGACGGTCGCCATGGACGAGGACCCGTTCGACTCGAGGATATCGGAAACGATACGCACGGTGTATGGGAAATCCGCTTCCGGTGGCATCATATTCTTCAGCGATCGCTCGGCCAGGTTGCCGTGCCCGACTTCCCGCCGGCCCGTCGTGCCCAACCGCCCCACCTCGCCGACTGAGAAGGGCGGGAAATTATAGTGAAGCATGAATCGCTTGGAATCGATCGGGGAGAGACCGTCGATGATCTGCTCGTCCAGCTTCGTGCCGAGGGTAAGCGTTGTGAGGCTCTGCGTTTCCCCCCGCTGGAAGAGCGCGGACCCGTGGGTCCGGGGCAGCAGTCCGACCTCGATCGTAATCGGCCTGATGTCCGTCAGACCACGCCCGTCCAGGCGCCGGCCGTCGCGCAGGATCATCTCGCGCATTGCCGTATATTCCAGGTCATGGAGAAGCCCGCGGATGGCCTTCTCCTGGTCCGGATACTTTTCAGCGAGGGCGTTCAGCGTCTCCTCTATGAGATCGCCGGTCTGCTGTGCCCGTTCCTCCTTCTTCAGGGGTGTCGCGGCAAGGGCATGAACCCGTTCGGCGGCAAGGGCATGGACGTCAGCGACGAGCGCTTTGTTCCCCGTGAGGTCCACGGCAGCTCGCTTCGCTTTTCCGACTTCCTTTGCCAGCTCGTTCTGGAGCGCGCAGAGGGCCTTGATCGACTGGTGCGCGAACGAAAGTGCCTCGAGCAGATCCTTCTCAGGGATTTCTCTCGCCTCTCCTTCGACCATGACAATGGAATCTTCCGTCCCCGCGACGGTCACGTCCAGATCGCCCTTCTGGAGCTCTGTGAAGCTCGGGTTGACGATCAGTGTGCCGTCCACGCGCGTGACGCGTACCTCGGCGATCGGACCTTCAAATGGAACATCCGAGATCGCGAGCGCTGCAGACGCTGCCACCGCTCCGAGCACATCGCCATCATGTTCCTGGTCAGACGAATAGACCGTGACGATCACCTGGGTTTCGCACCGGAACCATTCGGGAAACATCGGCCGAATCGGGCGATCAATGAGGCGAGATGAAAGGATCTCCTTTTCGCTCGGCCGGGCCTCACGTTTCAGGAACCCGCCGGGTATCTTGCCCGCGGATGCGTATTTTTCTCGGTACTCGACCTGGAGGGGAAAATAATCCAGACCCTCGGTCGCATCCTTCTTGGCAACAACTGTTGCCAGGACCATCGTGTCCGCGTAGCGGACCATTACGGCGCCGTCGGCCTGTTTGGCAAAGCGGCCCGTTTCGAGCGAGAACGTCTTCCCGCCGATTTCAACTTCTTTGAGAACTTTCATGTCCTACTTTCTGATCGACAGATCATTAATGATTTTTCTGTACCTCTCGATATCTTTTTCCTGGAGGTAGTCGAGAAGCCGTCGTCGCTTGCCGACCATCTTCAGGAGGCCCACCCGAGAGTGGTGGTCTTTGGGAAACTGTTCGAAATGCGGAGTGAGATCGTTGATCCGCGCGGTGAGAACCGCAATCTGGACCTCCGGTCGCCCGGTGTCATTCGGATTCGTCCCGTACTTTGCGATGATCTCCGCCTTCATTTCCTTCGTCAACGCCATTATAGTGCTCCTTAATGAGAACGAGGTGCTTTTTGAGAAATTTCTTCCTGCTTGCTTGTAAAATCCCGTATGATCGACAACGCCTGCTCCCTGTCAGTCTTCAACTGGCCCACGAGCTCTGGCACGCCCGAAAACCTGCGTTCGTCCCGCAAACGCGCGATGAACGTAACGCGCAGCGAGGCGTCGTACAGATCCCCCGCAAAGTCGAAGAGGTGGACTTCAACGATCTCGGTCTTCCCCTCCGTCACGGTCGGCCTGACGCCGACATTCAGCATCCCGAAACGGCGGTGACCAGACTCTTCGACTGTGACCGCGTACACACCGCGGCCGGGGATCATCTTCTTGCTCGATTCGGGGAGGAGATTCGCGGTCGGAAATCCGATGCTCCTTCCCCTCCCTTCGCCCCGGACCACAGTTCCCGCGAACGAATACGGGTATCCCAGCATTCTGGTTGCGCGGTCGATCAGCCCGACACCCAGTGCGCGGCGGATCTTCGTGCTGCTCACAGGATCGCCGTCAAGGACGACCGGATGCACCGCAAACACGGAAAAGTCAAAATCCTTGCCCATCCGGACAAGCTCCTGCGCGCCGGCAACCCTGTCGCGCCCGAACATGTGGTCATACCCGACCACGACTTCGCTCACCCCGACCCCGCTCACCACGAACTGCCGGTAGAACTCTTCCGGCGTGAGACGGGAAAAATCCAGCGTGAACGGGATGACAAAGACCAGATCGACATTCAACTGCTCGAGCAGCGCCAGCCGTTCCTCCGGCGTGCAGAGGAGACGAACCTCTCCCCCCCTGTCCGACGCCACGATTTCCTTCGGGTGGGGGTCGAAGGTGATCACCACGCTCCTGCCTTCGCGCATGCGGGCCCGGTTCACGACCTCGCGGATGATCTCCCGGTGCGCCAGGTGGACACCATCAAAGGTGCCCACCGTGACCACGGAATTCTTCTCCCGTGGAAGATCCCGGAGCGAACGGCTCACCTTCATGCCGAAAACCGCCCATCGCGGTGCAGCTGCACCAGGTCGTCGACAGTGAACGCATCGGCGACGCTGTATTTCCCGATACGAGTTCTTCGAAGCGAGCGAAGAAACGCGCCACATCCCAGCCGTTCACCGATATCATGCACAAGCGTTCGCACGTACGTTCCTTTGGAACAGACGACCGTGAAACAGACCGCGGGGAGAGCTATCCTGCCCGGCGTTATCGCAGTGATTTCGATTTCGCGGGGCGGCCGCTCGACGTCTTTTCCCTTCCGCGCGTACTCATACAGCCGGCGTCCGCCGACCTTCACAGCGGACCAGAGCGGAGGCAGCTGCTGCTGCACTCCGACGAACTGCGCAAGGGTCTCCCGTATTCGTGATTCGGTGACACCCTCGATGCTCCGCCGGAGCGTCACTTCCGTTTCTGCGTCATAGCTCGGTGTGATCGCACCAAGCTCCATCTCGGCCTCATACTCCTTTTCCAGCCCGACATACTGCTGCACTTCCCTGGTCCGCTTGCCGGTACAGACAATGAGCAGACCGGTGGCCAGGGGATCCAGCGTTCCGGCATGACCGACGCGGCGAACGCCGAACGTGTGCCGGATTTTGTTAACCACGTCGAACGAGGTCCACCCGGACGGCTTGTCGACGAGCAGGATCTCCCCCTCCACCACGCGCAGGTCACGTCTCGGAATCACGATCCGGTTCGTCCTGGTCCTTATGGATCTTGTTGATCAGCTGGTTGATGCGATCGACACGGTCCATCGTCCCGTCGAGAAAAAATTGCAGCTCCGGGACAAAGCGAAGGCGAATCCGGGAAGCGATAAAACCCCGCATTCGTCCCTTCTCCGCCTCAAGCGCCGCCATGGTCCGTTCCTTGAGCTTGTCGTCACCGAACACGCTGAAGTAGACTTTGGCTATACGCAGGTCGCCCGAGACGCTGACATCGGTCACGGTGGTGAAGCCCAGCCCGGGGTCATTGAAATCTTTGATGAGGATGCCTGCAATTTCCTGCTTGATGAGCGAAGCAACCCTCTCTGTTCGAATCGACATACCGCGCGTCTCCCCCGGGGAGCCTAGAGCTTCCGTTTCTCTTCAACGATGCGGAACGATTCGACCGTATCGCCCACCTTGATATCATTGTAATTTTCAAGTCCCAGTCCGCACTCGAAACCGGCTTCCACCTCGCGGACATCGTCTTTGAACCGCTTCAGTGAACTGATCGTTCCCTCATAGATCTGAATCCCGTCACGCACCAGTCGTACCTTGTTGTTGCGGACGATCTTTCCATCCTGGACATAGCAGCCGGCGATATTGCCCACCTTCGGCACGCGGAACACCTCTCTGACGACAACGGTCCCTGTAACCTCCTCCTTCTTCTCCGGAGAGAGCAATCCCTCCAGCGCAGCGTGGATGTCGTCGATCGCGTCATAGATGATGCTATACGTCCGGATATCGACTTTTTCCTTCTCCGCCATCCGCCGCGCATTCAGGTTTGGTCGGACCCTGAACCCGATGATGACCGCGCTGGATGCCGTTGCCAGAATGACGTCCGATTCAGAAATTGTCCCCACGCCGCTGTGGATGACATTGAGGCGGACTTCCTTGTGCAGAATCTTCATCAGCGAATCGGAAAGCGCTTCAACCGAACCGTCGACGTCGCCCTTGACGATCACGTTCAGATCCTTGACCTGTCCTTCTTTGATTTGTTTGGAAATGTCGTCCAGCGTCGTGAGACGGATCTGGCGGAAGTCCTGTTCGCGTTTCACCTGCTGGCGTTTCAGACTGATTTCCCGTGCTTCGCGGTCGGATTGCATCACAATGAAATTGTCACCCGCCTGGGGGATACCGTCCAGTCCCGTCAGCTGTACAGGCGTCGACGGCCCGGCCGCTTCCACGCGGTTCCCACGCTCGTCGAACATCGATCGGACCTTCCCGCTGTAGATTCCGGCGAGGAAGGGATCTCCCACATTGAGCGTCCCCCGCTGGACCAGCACGGTCGCGGTCACGCCGCGTCCCTTGTCCAGCTGCGCTTCCACGACGGTCCCTACCGCGAGGCGATTCGGATTCGCTTTGAGGTCGAGGACTTCCGCCTCAAGAACGATCTTCTCGAGAAGAAGGTCGACATTCTTTCCCGTGCGGGCCGACACCTCCACGCACTGGTATTTCCCGCCCCATTCCTCCACAAGTACATTCCGCTCGGAGAGCTGCTGGCGAATCCGTTCCGAATTCGCCTCCTGCTTGTCGATCTTGTTTATCGCGATGATGATTGGAACTCCCGCGGCCTGCGCGTGGCTGATCGCCTCCAGCGTCTGGGGCATCACGCTGTCGTCTGCGGCCACGACAAGCACCACGATATCCGTGATCTGGGCACCGCGTGCCCTCATGGCCGTGAACGCCTCGTGGCC
>DKBG01000080.1 GCA_002451155.1 Ignavibacteria bacterium UBA6906 | reverse complement strand
TCACCGTGTAGGTGCCCAGCGTACCGATATCGCTGTGGTACACATAGATCTTTCCGAGCGTGTAGCCACCCCAGTAGATGTCGTTGCCATCAGCGGAAACATCGAACGAACGGGAGTACCCGCTGAGGGAGGTGATCGCGGTGCCGAGCTCGGTGAACGTGCCATCAAAGATCTTCATCGGATTTCCCGGAATAACGAATCCCGAGAACATCTCATTGGCGGCCGTAAATGCCGGAGCCGTCAGCGTCTGGCCCGCGACTGGGGCAACCTTTGCAATGCCCGCACCCGTCTTGTAGTTCACTTTGTAGTAGACGTCGAACGAAGCGAACACGACGTTTCCGTCCGCGTCCGCCCGCATTCCGCGGTTGGAGTTGAACAGCGTGTCGGTCGTTGAACCAATGGTCACGGTTTTGAACCTGGAGAATGCAGCCTGGCTACCGTCAGGATTGAACACGAAGATTTCGCGGACATTTGACGAATCCACGCCGTTAAAAATCTTTCCGGTTGTGCCATATGCCTGCACCCAAACCTTGCCATCAGGATCGACTGTCAGGCCATGGATGCCGGTATTAAACGAAATGTTCGTGTCCGGAAACACCTTCACAAACTGCCAGGTGGTCTGACCGAATCCCATTACGGCCGCGCAGAGCGTAAGGAGAAGAAGAGCCGTAAAGATTCTTTTCATTGGTACCTCCCTTTAATGAGTGTGAACTGGTAACTGCAACCTCAGCGGTATTGATGGTACAGATGACAGACCTTCACACCCCAGTGTTAGATCTCTTTCGGAATGTGAAGGGAATTTGCTACGGCAGGAACCGACCGTAGTACGGTGCGCCATTCTTCAGTGTGTTGATCTTGACAATTGTCTTTGACGGCGCCGTTCCGGACCGGCTCTGATAGAGATTAAACCCGTCGCCCCAGGCAAGATAGAGGGTCTGTCCCGAAAGAACTCCCGGGTAGAGCTCCCCATAGCTCTTGTCTGCTTTCACAAGAACAATCCCGGCAGGGGCATCCGTGCCAATATACATACCACCTTCGGAATCGAAAGTCAAGCCAAAAACGCCGAACGAGTTCGCACCGTACATGTCGGAGAGGTTAAAGTATTCCTCAACCGCTCCAAGACTATCGGGCGCAATTAGCGGGAACCGCCAGACCTTTTCCAGGGAATCCCGTTTCCCGCCCACATAAAGGTAGTTATTGAACACCCGGACCGATCGGACAGTTCCGACAAACGGGAAGGCCTTCACGGACTTGTCCTGTTTTATACGGAAAACGTTGGTCGTCGGGCCGCCCGCCCAGATGTTGCCGTTCGCGTCAAAATCGAGATCATAGAGATTCGCCAACCCCGATCCTGACAGCCAGATTGCCGAAGATCCGCCGCCTGGGGGGATACGAAAGATGATGGGCCGGGCGGCAACGGCGAAGATCGCGCCGGCCGGGCCTATCTTCATTCCCCTCCAACTCGCAACCGTGGTGCTAAACGCTGGTGAGTAGTCAGTTCTGCTTCCCGCGGGCGTGAATCTCTTGACCCCGATGCCCTGGCCACTGGCAAGCATGGAAACATACACGTTCCCCTGCGCGTCGCACTCGACTGAGACCGGTTCCTCCGACGGGGCAAAATTCCCGAAGGTCTCGTCCGCAGCCAGCGAGAGCCTATAGAGAACACTCTCGCTGTAGAGATCTGATCGGAGCACGGCAACCTTCACCCGAATGGAATCCTTCGGAAGATTCGGCGCCCTGAGCTGGAGCTGGGTGGCCGACGCCTGAAGGACGGGGACCACTGTCTTGTCAAAGAGGACAATGTTGTTACCCGGCACCGGGGAGAAATTCGATCCGGTGATGGTGAGCATGGTCACGCCCGCCAGCGCTTCGGTAGGACTGATGCTCGTGACGATCGGTTGCGGCCCGCTCGTGTAGTTCTGATCGTAGAGGCTTGGCGGCGGATCTTCCGCGCATCCCGGAAAACCGGCGAGGATCAATCCCACGGTCAGAACGAGAAAGAAAGCTTTTCCTGTCATGTTTTTTCCCGCTGCAATGTCATAATGGGGAGTTGTCTCAAATCCACGAAAATTGGAACGCGAACCGGTGCACGTCCCCGAACAGGCCGTACGGAGTATACGCGTAATCAAGTCCGAGTCCCACCGAGCCGAGGGTCTTGTGCAACCCGACGCCATAGGAGAACTTCTGCTCATCGGCGCGGGAAATAAATCCAGCCCTCAGGGAGAGCAGATTCAGAAAAACATACTCTCCTCCGATCTTGATTCGCTCCGCGAAGTCGCGGGGGTGTTCGGCATCCAGGGTCAGCAGGAACTGATGCATGTTCTTGTCGGCAGCAGTAAAATCGAGAACGTTCATCGATACGCCAACTCTGAACGTGAGCGGGAGTTGGAATCCCTCGTTGATGTACCGGACCTCCTTCGCGAAATTCCGCACGACCATGCCGAAATTCAGGCTTTTGAACCCGGTCTTGTAGGTGAGGCCGAAATCAAAGGCGAAGGTGTTTGCCTTATTCCCCTGCGTGATTGCCTGGCCATTCGCGTCATACGACACGACGCCTTCTCCGAGGTCCTGCTGAACCCATTTCGCAATCGCTCCGAGGGCGAATTTGTCGCTCAGGGCGCGCGAATATCCGACTCCGATCATCAAGCCGGTTGGGGAAAACGTTCCGAGGTCCTCATACCCCTGCGCATTACCCGACTTCACGGTCATCAGGAGATCGCCATAGTCAACGGACTGCACCATCACCCCCAGAACACCGTACTCACCGCCCGAGGGGCTGATGGCAAGGCTTCCATAGTTGTGCTTGATGTCAGCGATCCAGGAGACCTGACCGAGGGAGACGTTGGCCATGCCGTCCAACCTGGCCATACAGGCAGGGTTGAAGAACATCGCCGACGAGTTGCTCTCGACCGCTGTCATCGCTTCGCCCAGCGCAACAGCCCGGGCGTCCGTGCTGACATTCAAGAACTTCATTCCCGTCTGCGCAAGCTTCTGTTGCGCGAATCCGGGAAGGGTCAACACAACACAGGCAATGAGCAGGATCGGT
>DKBG01000049.1 GCA_002451155.1 Ignavibacteria bacterium UBA6906 | reverse complement strand
TTGAAGCTGTCTCTTGCCCGCAATCACCGGGAAAGGAGACTTATCCCCCGCACGGAATGGTGTATCACCATCCGACCGTTCGCCCCTCAGGTAGGAGCCCTCGGTGCCATTACTGATCCAGGAATGGGTAATTCGAACAACAACATCCTCTGCTCCCGGATCGGGGCAAGAGACAGCTTCAACGGATACTCTGTTTGGTGAGGTGAAGACGACACCTTTGGACCGCATGGATGCCCCCGGGGATCAGGTGGAACGGAGAGTACTGTTTAGGTAGGGAAAAACTTCAAAATTCGCAAAGGGATTTCATGGGAAGGACGGGAAAAAACCGGGGGAGCCGGATCGGGACCGGCCTCCCGCCGACAGAGGGCCGTCGGTTGATCTGAACCCTTTGGCCGACTTCGCAAAACCCACCCTCACTCGATCTTCTTGGCCTCGTACCGGCCGCCCTGTGTCAGGACCATTCCGGTGACTTTCCCTTCCCTGTCCTTCAGGAACTCGACAGAGGCGTCGACAACTTTCAGGAAAAACTTCCGCTCGCTTTCAGCGTAAATCTCAACGACCGCCTGTCCGGTCGCCTGTGTGAAGATGCGGGACCCTTCCGTCGTCACGGTTATCGAGAACCCGCCGCCGAAATCATACCGTCCCCGGTACTGTGCGAGGATCCCGGCGTCGATGGTCACCCCTGCTCTTTCAGCGGGTATGGAGAGTTCGGTCCTGGGTTCTACGCTGATCGGTCCCAAATTGACCGGCTCATCATAGAGTTCCAGGGAAGTGATCTTCCCCGCCGAATTTCGCCGAAAGCGCGTGAACGTTCCTCGCCCTTCAAGGATGAAGAGGTCTTCCCCGACATTCAACAGCGCTGTTTTAACGCCGCCCGTCGGCTGCGAGAACAGGGAATCGTTCCTGACCGTAACGTACCGGTACGTCTTCTCACGTCGTGTATTCGTCGTACGTCTGCCACGCTCCCTCTGGATTTCATACACGCCTTCATATTCTCGCGCTGCTCCGGAAGGGAGGAGATGCGTTTGAGGTTCGCTCATCGGCATTCCTGCGAGTCTCATGGCGATCAGCCTGGAAAATTGGCCCGGCGCTTTCACCGCCTTGTTCGATAGAATCACCACATAGAGGTGCTGGGAGGGTACGCGGATCCCGGTCGACAGAAACCCGTTGATTCCCCCGCCGTGGGATATCAGGCGAAGTCCACGGTACTCATTCACCGCCCACCCGTACCCATAGTTGGTCTGACGACCGTCGAGCAGGACGAATGACCTCCATGCCTTCTGAGTCCATTCATGCTTCACCAGTTCCTCGCCGTACAACGCCTCATCCCATTTCAGAAGATCATCAACACTCGAAAGAAGATCTCCGGCCGCATACGGCCAGGTCCAGCTCAGATACGGGGCATCCATATAGAGACTGTCTCCTGCCGACTCGTACCCGGTGACCGCGCCCGGGATCACGACTGCATCGGTCCCCCTTCGCGTCTTCCCCATCCCCAGCGGCTCAAAAATGCTCTTCCGCATAAATTCATCAAGCGAGAGACCGGACACCTTCTCCACGATCAGACCGACAAGGAAATACCCGGAATTGCTGTAGCTGAAATCAGTGCCCGGTTCAAAGAGAAGCGAGTCGTGCATGAAATACTCGACAATCTCTTCTTTTGAAAAGTCGATCCGGGTCTTCTTGCTGAAATCGGGTTTCTCGGTATAACTCGGAATACCGCTCGTATGCGTGAGACAATGCTCGATGGTCACCGTGCGACCGTGCGTGTCGTACCAGGGGAGATATCTGCGGATATCATCGGAGAGCGAGAGCCTTCCCTCCTGCGCGAGGCGAAGCATACAGACGGCGGTAAATTGCTTCGTCATCGAGCCGATGCGGAAGAGGTACTCCGGAGTATTCGGCACTCCGAGTTCGACATTTGCCAGGCCGTAGGCTCCGCGGAAGACCGGTTTACCGTCCCGCGCAACAAGGAGGACAGCGCCCGGTTCGTCGGGAGCGTAGTTCGCTGTCATTACACTATCAATGAACTGCCGTTCCACGCCGGTAAGGAGCTGAGCCGGACTCCGCGCAGCCAGGCTCAGGACAAGACAAAGGGCAGCAAAGGTGTTCTTCATACCAGGCTACCTCTCATTCTGTGCATTGATGGCGAATTGGCTAAGAATGTTTGGACCACGCCACGTTCCGTGGTGGTTCATACGGCGTGGCTACGCACACCCCCTGGGGCCACCCTGCCGAATCAAAACGAGTGACCGGCAGGCAATGTTCATCGCACGCCGGAGCGATGCGTCCTCGAGCTGACGACGGGCTGGAGTAGGGCAGCAGACGCCAGGACAGCCGCACAGCCGATGACATTGTACCAGAGCCAGGAGACCTCCGTCATGGCAAAAAACCAGAGGACCACCGCCTCGCCGATGAACGCCGCAATAAATGTGGCCGTGCCGCCGATGCGCTTCACGTAGAAAGCGATTAGAAAAATGCCGAGCATTGTCCCGTAAAAAAGGGAACCGAGGATATTGACCGCTTCAACGAGAGACCCGAGCCGGCTCGCAAACTGGGCGAAGAAGATGCCGTATGCCCCCCACCCGGCCATCGCTATTCTTGACACGATCAGGGTTCTCCGCTCGCCTGCCCCTTTTTTCACATGTCGATGGTAGATATCAATTACTGTAGTTGTCGCAAGTGCGCTTAATTCGCCGGATCCGGAGGACATGGAGGCTGCGAACACGCACGCAAGCATGAGGCCGACGAGCCCGACCGGCAGGTGCTGCAGAACGAATGTCAGGAACACATAATTCGTATCATTTGTATCCGTTGAGGGGTCACTTGCCCGCATGATCGAGTGGGCGTGCGCCCGGACCTCCGCGGCCTGCCGTTCTGAATCCGCCATCATCTCCCTCGCACGGTCGGATGCCGCAGCGTCTTCTTGCTGTTCAGCCGCCAGGAAGGATCGTGCGGCCGACGCCTTTTCCTCATGGATTCTTGCATACTCTCCTTCCACCACGCGAAACTCGGCACTTTGCGGACCATTTCGGACCTTGTCGAGCTCCACCGGATTGAAGAAAACCGGGGGCGCGGTGAACTGATAGAACACGAAGACCATGACGCCGATGAGCAGGATGAAGAACTGCATCGGTACCTTCATCAGACCGTTGAACATCAGTCCCAACCGGCTCTGCGTCAGGGACTCCCCCGTAAGATATCGCTGGACCTGCGACTGGTCCGTCCCGAAGTAGGCCAGCGCGATGAACAACCCGCCGATGAGGCCTGACCAGAAATTGTACCTGTTGGTCCAGTCAAAACTGAAATCGACGATATTCATCCTCCCGGATGCCCCCGCGACTTTCAAGGCATCGACGAAGGAGACATCGCCCGGAAGAAGGACGATCGCCGTCACAAACGCAACGACCATGCCGATCATCACGACAGAGAGCTGCTGAAGGTGGGTCCAGCTGACAGCTCTCACCCCCCCCGTTGTCGTGTAGAGGACAATCGCCCCGCCGATGACCGCCGAGGTGATCCCGATGTCCCAGCCAAGCATTACCGAGAGGATAAGCGACGGAGCGTATATCGTCATCCCAGCCCCGAACCCTCGCTGGATCATGAACAGGGAACTTGTAAGCGTTCTTGTTTTCAGATCGAACCGGTGCTCGAGATACTCATACGCGGTGTACACGTTGAGCCGGCGGTAGAGCGGCAGGACCGTGATGGAGATGATCACCATGGCGATTGGAAGGCCGAAGTAGTATTGCACAAATCTCATCCCATCGGCATACGCCTGCCCGGGCGTAGACGCAAACGTAATCGCGCTGGCCTGCGTGGCCATTATGGAGAACGCGACTGTATACCACCGCATCGATTTCCCGGCGAGGAGGTACCCCTGGAGGTCCCGCGTCGCCCTGCTCTTGTACAGCCCGAAGAGCACTATAGAGGCAAGCGTCGCGACAAGGACGATCCAATCGATCGTGTTCACGAGAACATCCGGGTCAGGAGTGTGAAGAGAAGTATAAGAAATGCCAGAACTCCAAGGACCAGAGCGTAGACCTGATCCCAGCTCTTCAGAAGAGGAGGTCTATCGGGCTGTGAATCAACAGTCCGGTTTTTTTTCGCGTCAGTGGTCAACATCCTGCGAAATGAGATTAACAAAGAGTCGGTATGCCCCCGGCACACCAGCGGGAAGCTGCCTGAAGAACGAATATCCAGTGTAGATAAAGTATCCCTTCCCAAATTTGCCGTACAATAATCCCCCCCGGTGTTGTTCCTCCCCCGGGTCGTGGGACTCAAGAACGGTCTGGTACTCCGGGCTCCAGTCTCCGGCGAAATACAGGCCTCGCTCCTGAACCCACCCCTCGAAATCGGCGGCGGTAATTCGGTTCGGTTTCAGAAGAAGGGAGTGACCTGGGCTCTGGAATGTAACCGGAGCCTCTTCGACCGAAACCCGCTCGCCGGTTATCGTGAAGGGAAATGGACCGATCTGACTGATGCCGGATTGCGGTCTGGTGTATTGCACGATGTACCGGCCGCCCTGCCTGACGTACTCCAGCAGCCTGCCGTTCGTTGACCGAAGCTTTGCACGAGTATTATACGCTCGGACGCCCGCTACAATGGCGTCGAAGCGATTCAGGTCTCCGGATTCGAGGTCCTCATCTGAGAGGAGCTCGACAGAGTATCCCAGTTGCGAGAGCGCCCCGGACACATCGTCTCCCGCTCCCATGATGTAGCCGATTTTGAGAGGTGTGGTTCGCACATCAAGCAGCACCAACCGCGCCTCCGCCTTCTTTAAAAAGGTCTGTGGCGGAAAATGCGAATAGGCAATCTCGGCCACGGTGCTGACACAGGTGCTGGTTCCCACACGGGCGAGAGCGCCGAGTGTCCCTGATTGCGCGCCTTTTCCAGGGCGGATCTGAAAATGGTAGATCCTTTCAGCGTTCGTCGAATCAAACTCGACAACTGTGTTCTTGGGTTCGCAGCTCCATCCCGGAGGCAGGTCAAGGGCAATGTCCGCCCGGACTGCAGGGGCCAGATTCCTGACGACAACGCCGATATCCCGGGGATCGCCATTTTTTAGGATAACGACCGGGCTGCTCAATGCGACGGAAACAGGAGGCACAATGGCGAGCGCCCGATACCGCTCGCCCTGTGTCGGATCGACCCATCGGTAGCGGACGGGTATGTCGGCCGCAACCTCTTCGCCGGAAAGAGTCAGGACCAGATGCGCCACTGCGAACGGCGGGTTTTCTGGCATTCCGACCAGCTGCAAATCTGAGATGGTGTATCGGGCCTTCGCCGCCGGTTTCTCCAGCCAGTACGGTTGTGTGGAAGGAGTGGTAGCCGGGATGTTCATCATACACTTCACGTCCACCGGCACATTGGGTACAAGATCCTTCGCCACCGTGACCTCTCCGGCGTCAACTGAAAGTTGCACTGTCTTGAGCTGGCAGGAGACCGGCAGACGATTCAGGGCAGTCACTGTTACAGGCAGAACAGAACCGGGGACAACCTGGTAGGCATCCGCTGCGGCATCGATCCATATCCCGCTGCAGCCGAGGATAGTCTTGTCCAGTTCTCCCAGTTTGACCTTCACCCACGGATCGTTCCCGAGACGCAAAAGGAGCTTCCTTGCTCGGAGCAAATGCGGGAGAATATTCTGCGGGCTCAACGGATTGAATTCCGAGAGAGCGCTGTCGAGGAGACTCTGAACCGGCCCACCCCCTTTGACCCTCTTCCAGGATGTCACGACTCCGTCGAACAGATCGGCGCGGGCGCTGTCCCCGTCGACATACTCAAACGAATTCGTCCATGTTCCGCGGAGTTCCAGGGCGCCGAACCCCTGGCTCTTGTGCATGCTCCGGCTCTTGCCCGCGAGCTCACCGAGGGAGAGGCCAAGCAACGGGCTGTACTGGCCGAGGTCCACTGTGAGGGCGCTGCTGCTTCCATTTTCCCCTGCCCCCCGGGAGAACCGGAAAACATTCCACACGATTCTCTTCGCCTGCCAGGCTGGAAGGTACTTCAGCTGTTCAGGAAAGCGGTCGGGATCCGCCGCGGCACGGAAGGCCTCATATGCGAGGATTGCCGATGCGGTGTGGTTCCCGTGTCCGCCTCGTGTCGGCGTGAAGCGTGTGACAATCACATCGGGTCTGAATTTGCGTATGACCCACACAACATCGGCGATGGTTTCACTCTTCCCCCAGAACTCAAGTGATTCCTCTGAGGTTTTAGAATATCCGAAATCAATCGCGCGGGTGAAGTATTGTTCAGCTCCGTCAATCCGTCGAGCCGCAAGGAGTTCCTGCGTTCGGATAAGACCGAGCTCGTCACCCTGTTCAGGACCAAGGAGGTTCTGGCCACCCTCTCCCCTGGTAATGGACAGGTAGCCGGTCCGGACGTGGTGCTCTTTGGCCATCGTTGCCAGGAACGCTGTGTTCTCGTCGTCCGGATGGGCGGAGATGTAGAGAACGGACCCGAGGACCTGGAGTTTTTCGAGGGCCAGCTGGAGTTCTCCTGATTCGTATGGAATCTGCCCGTAGAGAACTGCCGAGGGAAGAAGCAAAAGAAGAGTGGTGGAAACAGAGATGAGCCAGGAAGCGAATCTGAAATCTGGTCGAGTAGTCACAGCCCCCCATCCACATGGTAGATGATGAACGCGTGTTCAATGCCCCGGAAGCACGCATCCGGAGGACATGGCCTGAAATATATCAGCTTGGGGGCAAAGAACAAAGCGCTTTAGGGATCGGGGACTGGGGATCAGCGGTCAGTTGTCAGGAGCCGGGACATTGCGCATTCGCTATCCCTATTCCTCCAGTCCCGAAAGGCCAGGCGAACAGATGGTAGGTTGTGAAAAACTGGCTGATCCCCGGGCGCTGCCCTCACCCACGTCTCATCTCCGGCTACACGTGCATCTTCTGCACTTTATCAGGATCGAATTTCATTAAACGGACTACCTGCGCACTTCCACGGAGAAATGTCGGCACGCTCATCATGGCCTGTGCTTTGTCCTCGGCTTCGAGGATAGCCCAGCCGGTATGAAATCCATCCTTGCAGCCCCAATCAAAATGGGTAAGGTAGCCGATCGCAAGGGTCTCTTTAAGAGCCTTCACGCAGTCCTCTCCCGTGTGGTGGGAAATGACGAGGTATCTATGCATCGGGGTTTCTCCCTTGAGTGGTTGCCGTATGTGGCAGATTAGACTGTTTGCAGGTAGCGGTTTACCGAATAGATTGCCGCCGAGCCCTCACCGACGGCGGACGCAACCCTCCTGTTCGCTCCGGCGCGGACGTCCCCCGCGGCGAAGACCCCGGGGATATTGGTTTCAAAGAGAAGCGGGTCCCGGTCGAGCGTCCACCCCCGGGGTTTCCCGTTGACGCGTGGAAGATCTGGACCCGTGAGAATGAATCCCTTTTCGTCCCGATCAAGGAGACCGGCCGCAAA
>DKBG01000272.1 GCA_002451155.1 Ignavibacteria bacterium UBA6906 | reverse complement strand
CCATCGCGGCAGGCGCCTATCATACGGTCGCGCTGAAACAGGACGGGACCGTCGTGGCGGTGGGGAACAATGGCTATGGCCAGCTGGAAGTCGGTGCCTGGAAGGATATCGTGGCCATCGCGGCAGGCGCCTATCACACGGTGGGCCTGGCGGCGGACGGGACCGTCGTGGCCGTCGGATACAACAACTTCGGACAGTTGGATGTGTCCTCCTTTACGGGCATCATGCCGGTGTGCGGTCTCGCGCGCGACGCTTTCCTGGATGTCTCTGCGCCAAGCACGACCGCGGTGCTGAGCGGAACACTGGGCGAGAACGGATGGTATCGCTCGGATCTGGAACTGACGCTGATCGCGGAAGACGGCGAGAACGGCTCGAGCGTGAAGGAGATCCACTATATCATTGACGGCGAGGAGACCATCGTGCAGGGAAGCACGGCATCGCTGACGGTCTCGGGCGACGGGAGGCACGCGGTGAGCTGGTATGCGATCGACAACGCGGAGAATAAAGAAGTGCCACAGGAGATGAGTATCAATATCGATACGACGCCTCCGCCGTTCACCCTGACCGTTGATCCGCCCATTCTCTGGCCGCCGAACCATACCATGCGGGACGTCGTGGTCGGGGGGGCGGCCGCGGACGAAGGATCGGGAGTCGCATCGGCGGTCATCATCGTTGACGATGACTACGGGATCCATAATATGACCGTTCCGGACTTCGGAAGCACAATCCAGCTTGAGTCCTGGCGTGAAGGCGGCGACCTGGACGGCCGTACGTACACCATTACCGCCACGGTCACGGACAACGCGGGAAACACGTCAACAGGAACGGTGACGGTGCTCGTCCCGCATGATATGGGCGGGAACGACGGACGCCATGGGCATGGACATGGTCATGAACAGAGACACGATTTCAGACATGACCACAGGCATGACCACGCTACTCACTCTCGAGACCACGATCACCGGGAGGGGAGGCACTAGCAGACGAATAACGCGATGAACGAACGAAGGCCGGAGAGGACCACCGCTCCGGCCTTTCCATTTTTTCACTTCCTATCGTGATCCCGGTCCCCCCTCTTCACCTGGCGCCGCGTATTCTGTTCCAGTGCGCTCCGGCGCTGAAGAAGGGATCCTCCTCTTCCGTCGCAAGGGTCGGTCGTGAAAAACTTACCGGTAATATCCTGCAAGCTTGCTCTTTTCCGAACGTCGTCGGTCCTTGTAAATACGAACATAAAACGGTCAGGTCTTTACTGTTGGACTGCATTGTTTTGTCTCAAGTCCCGAGCTGAGATAAAAAGATTAAAGACATGACCCTGAATCCGCATGAACATCCTGAGGCCGGAGAGCGATCTCGACGGCCATTTCTTTTCTGTCCTCCTCCCCATCGAAGGACAGTGTTGCTATACTTAAAGCACGCAGAGGGGTTCCGCACAGGTGACAATGCCGTGCAGGCAATTTCGTCTGGTTCAGATCGCTTATGGGGAGGATCGAATGCGGTACTTCCGCAGAGCTTGCCTGAAGGAAGGAGGCAGCCATGAGGATTCTGGTGAAGATCATTTTATTGATTGTCCTGGTCCTGGCATTGCTCGTGACTGGATTTGCGGTGGGGTATCCGATCGGGATGAACATGGGTTTTGATTCGGGAAGTGAGTGGGCAATGCTGCAGGCGAAACTTGCCGCTCGGGAGGCGGGTGTCGTAATGCCGGTCTACTATAAGGATGGCCGGTTCCATGTTGTGCTCAGGCCGTCACAGGACAGCCGGAAGATAGAGGAGGAGCAGCAGACAGTGCCAGCCGAGGATGCGCTCCCTGTGGAGAACTTCGTGCTGGCAGACACAAACCCAAGTGTCGCGTCCGAGCCATATGCGCTGATCCCCTGGCTGGCTGCAGAGGATCAGACCTCGAGCACCGCATGCGCTGAGACGCAGAATTCGACGAATTGATCCGCATCCTTAATGGGTATGCGGCGTGGAAGCACCTTTCAACGCAGAATTGACGAGGGAAGATCAGGATCAGTCTATTCTGTTAGATTCTTCCCTGTAGATCGGGGGGGACGCGGCCCGGAACGCTGGAAACACCCTTGCGCAGTGTTACTTTCTCCGCGGACAATCCCTGATTGGGCAGTTTTCGCAGTTCTCGTCATCATCCTTTTCCAGGCCAAAGGGGATCACCTCCCCGCACCGGCACTCCCATCCATGGTCCGTCCTGGTCTCCAGCTGTTTATCGCAAAGAGGGCAGCACAGCATAGGATCATCTCCGAGAGCATGTTATTCCCTTCTGCACATAACAGGGTATGACGGAGATCAGGTTCTGGGCCTCCGGACAAGAAAGGCCCGGGAAGATCCCGGGCCTTCTTGTCTCCAGCTACGTTGAATCTAGGCACTATGCATCGGCGGCCTGCGGTTTCGCGATCGGCGGCGGAGCCACTTCCCGGTAATTGGGCACGCCATGGGATTCGAGGAAGCGCTGCATTGCCTCCGGATCCAGTCCGGACGGGACCTCGACGCCGGGATGGCAGGCGGTCAGGATCGTCTGGACGAGGTTCCGGCTGCTGAACTCGAGGATCTCCCGGACGACCTCGGGCGACGCGTCCTCGAGCAGGAGCGCGTCTTCCTGATACCAGCCGGTCCCGCGTCCTTGTTCCGCAGGGGAGGGGGCAGCGGCGTTCTTTGTCACGATCCCCCGCTGGAGGGCAAAGTAGGACACATCGGCCCGGAGCTGCTGGAGGCCCTTGAATGCCGCGTTTGAGCAGATACCCGTCTTTCCCCAGCAGAGGGGATTGAACTTCGGCAGGCTGATGCCGCTGCTGAAGACGTAGCTCCCGGGACGGTGCTCGGACTCATGGATGACGATGGAGAAGAAATCGTTCTTGTACTCCCCTGTGGCGACGACCGTGGTAGGTGCCATATACTGCCTCCTTTGACGCCTCTTAATTAACACCGTATCAGTCCTGTTTGGGCGGAGTATAGCCCAAGACCCTGCCGAGTGCAAGCAAAAAAGACAGATCCTGTCTGCATTTGTGATTTGACATCTCCTGACAATCGGGGGGGGATGCTCGGAGGAGGCAGGTTTCCTGTTTGACATCGAGCAAGAAGACAGGGGAGGGTGGAGGGTGCGGAGCAAGGGGAACGATGTTGGACAGGTGTGCATCGTTCGATCGGACACAGGCCGGACAACTCTCCCGACGATACTGTGCTACTGTGATTTGTCGTTAGAAATCGTAATCCACCGCTATGGTCGTAAATATGCCCGTCAACCGGTCCGTGTGATAGCGGTACTGGATGTTCTCGTGCTTCGAGGTGGTGTATATATCCGCGCTCAGCTTCAGCTTGAACCTGTCGGGATCGAACCCGCTCAGGAATCCCTCGGAGGGCTTGAGGATGGCGCTGGCGCCGACCGTGTTGCTTTGAAAGGCGTACATGCGGTAATCTACGGCCACCAGCAGGTCGCCCGGCGTGTAGAGGTCTAGGTCCTTCGCGAAGAAGGCAGCGCTCTGCCGGTAGTACCGGTAGCGCAGGCCGACGATAAGGGATGGTGAAATTTCGCGGTAAAGCTCTATGTTCGTTGTGTCCGACCGGATGTGCCAGTCGTCCCGATAGTACCGGTATTGAAGATGGAGGCTCGTGGGGTCGTCCAGGAGTGTGACGAACCGGACCGCAAAGGCGTTCCCTTTCCGCTGTTCCGGGTAGTTGGAGTAGATTGTGGCGGACGCGTTGGTGATCAGGGAGTCGGTGGGCTGGGCAAGGAACCCTTCGGAGCGGAGGGCCGAGTAGGTGAACTGGACCGACCGCTTCGGCGACAGGAGCTGGGTGACCGAGAGGTCCAGCGACCGCTCGCTGCGTCGGTCGGTCGGCAACTGCCGATCCGGAACCCAATTGTCGAAGGAGTGAGAGTACGCGATGCCGAGGGCCGTGTTGTTCAGGTTCATGCGCCGCGTGTAGGCGGCGAACAGGGATCTGCCGATGTATGTGCTTTCGTAAGAATAATAGCCCCCCGCGGTCAGGGTGTCGTCGTCCTTGTCATAGGTGAGCCATAGGGACAGGGGAAACCGAAAACTGAAATTCCCGCCATCGCCCTCCTCTTCATCATCCGCGGGCGGAGGGGTCGCCGAAGCGTTCATGGTGGCGGAGGTGATCGCATCGACGCCCACGTTCGCACCGAGGTAGTAGGTGTCCGTCAGCTTCTTCGAAAGCTTCACGGACGGGGCGATCACCAGGTTCTTGCCGTTGTCGCCGTAAAAGCTGAATATATAGCTCATCCCGTCCCGGGGCTTCTCTGCAAGGACCGGCCAGACAGGGATCACCATGCATACGATGAGAAGGGCCAGGATCTTTCTGGTCATCGGCAGCCGCAGCCTCCTTGAAAGCCACTGGAGCCTCCTGCAGAAGCTTCGCGGATGCTGTAAATATGCGTTTCGAACGCGGTACGTTCCTCGAGGGGCGTGAAGCGCATCTTGTCCTGGGCGAAATACTCCATTTCGTACGGCTGGACATTGACCAGCTTTTCGGTGCACCCTCCCAGTCCGAGCAGCAACGGCAGGCTAAGACCGAGAATGAAGCTCTTCATCTGAGCGCCTCCTCGATCTCGGTTTTCAGGCCGGCCAGCGTGCTTTTAGAGAAACTGCCGAGATAGATCTTCACTAATTTGCCCTCCCGGTCGATGAGGTAGGAGGTGGGCATACTACGTTGCCGGTAGTCCCTTGATACCTTTTTATCCTTGTCATACAAAAGGAGGAATCCCGGATTCCTTTTTGTTCTCATTTCAATGCGTCTCATGAATTCGACTGCCGAGGAGGGCGAATTGTCGATACTGATGGCTACGAGCGCAAAGCCACGGGAACGGTACTGTTCCTGGAGCAGCATCAGGTCCTCCATCTCATCCCTGCAAGAGGTGCACCAGCTTGCCCAGATGTTCAGCAGCACGACCTTCCCCTTAAGGTCCTTGAGAGAGTGCGTCTGCGTGTCGATCAGCCCCGGCAGGACGAAATCAGGCGCTTGTTGGCCAGCGACCGGCATGCCAGCGATCGCAACGGATTGCGCCGTGCAGGTCAGGAGGAACGCATTGAACATGATGAGCACAGGATGTATGCGCGATCTTGCCGGGGTATGTCCCGTTGCCATAGATAACCTCCGTAACAAGCAGTGCGGTAACAGATAGCAATCATTCTAATTCATAGAAAAGCCGATTATCAAGTAATTTCTTGAGGGACAAGGCCGGTTTGGGATGGCCGGTCTGGATCAGGTTCGATTCTGCGGTTGTGCGTTCGTGATGCGTTCTTTTGTGTCTGGAACGGGCGAGAGTTGGTCATGATCTGCCCGTTCCTTCAAGAGGTCCTGACGATCTGCTTTCTTAGTCCCCGACAATCCTTCATCGAAGAGTGCGTACAGCAATGATCCGTGGTTCCCATCGGTCTGCTGTTGCTCCACCAGCAAAAGTCAGACCAGAAAAAGTGTGTGGAAGATTGAGTCGATTTGTGCTACTATAGTACCTATTCACCTGATCGGCGTGATGCGGCGCACGCAGGGCAACCGCCTGCGCAGCCAGCATCTGTTTCATCTTGCAGCCCTTCGCCTCGTGCGCTGGGTGGAGGTACTTGTCATGAAAAAGATCATCTTCATCGACCGCGTCAAGCAGGACGTTGAACTTGACTTTTTCGAGTTCCTGTCGGGCTGTGAGATATTCACCGCATATTCAAACGAAGACGCCCTGAGGATCCACCGCAAGGAACAGGCGGCCCTCATCGTCACCGAGCTGTATGGGTCGGGGATGAACGCCCAACAGTTCTGCGCCGAGATCCGGGATGACAAGAAACTGCGGGACGTCTCGATCATCGTGTGCTGCCGCGACAACGAGATCGAGCGCACGGAGGCGGCGAAGTGCAGGGCCAATGCGGTCATGACGTTCCCGCTCCCGGGGTCCGTGCTTCGCAGGAAGGTCCGCGAGTTCCTGAGCGTTCCCGCGCGCGGAAACTACCGTGCACAGTTCAGCGCCCGAACCAGCAGGGCTCCGCGCATGTCCTTCGACTGCCGCACCGAGAACATCAG